>NZ_CP041742.1:2040000-2340000 GCF_007556775.1 Lysobacter lycopersici | reverse complement strand
TCTGCCCGAGCATGTCGCCGAGGATGCCCTTGACCACGGCCTGGATCGGGCTGCCCTCGAAATTGAACGATGCCTCGCCGGTGGAAGCGGCGAAACCCGGCGGCGGCGCGTTCGCGGCTTCGGTGTTGATGGTGCGGCCGCTGCCGCGATGGATCACCGCGCGCGGCACGGCGTCCTGTTCCGGAATGGGCTCGGCGCCGTTCACGATGCCGCCATCGGCCGTGGTGGTGGTCGTGGTCGCGCCGGCGACGCCGGCAGCGGATGCGCCCGGTGCGCCGTTGCGCTGCACGATCGGCGGCGGCATGGACGCGCAGGCCGCGAGCAGGGCCAGGAGGCAGGCCGCGAAAGCCGCGGCGAAAGGCTGGCGAAGTTTCATTGCGTCACTCTACGGGTTATCGGTTTTGCCCGCCGCATCGGCGGCCTGGCGTGCCTGCTGCGCGCGCAACTGGGCGCGCCGCTGCTCGATGCGCTTGCGCAGCGCTTCCATCTGCTGTTCGGTGTTGTCCGGCGGCGGCACCGCGGTCGCCGAGGCGTCCTTCTTCTGCGCGCCCTGCCCGCCGGCGATTCCCGCGGTCGGCGCGCGCGGTACCGCGGCTGCAGCCGGTTGCAGGGGTGGCGGGTTGGCCTGCGCGTCGGCGGCATCCCCGGCCGGGGGCGGTTCGCCGCCGGCGCCGTCGAACACGCGCAGTTCCAGCGTTTTCTGTCCGCCCGGGCCTTCGAACACCGCGCTGCGCGGATTCAGCGCGACCAGCCGCCACGCCGGCGCCGCTTCCACGGCATCGCCGAGCTTCACCCGCTCGGCATCGCCGCCGTCGCTGGGCTCGATCATCGCCAGCTTCACCTGCGGCACCAGCAGCACGCCGTTGAGGACGTAATCGAAATCGTTGGAGGTGTCGTCGTCGCCGCCGAGCGAGAACGGCTGTAACCGGCGATCCTGCGAGAACAGCGGTCGCGCGGCGATTTCCGCGTATTGCCCGAACGGCCCGAGCCGTTCCGGCAGCGGCCGGGTCGGCTTCGGCAGCGTTTGCAGCAGCGACGGATCGTCCGCCAGCGGCGTGACGCGCCCGCCCATGCCGGCAAGCGCGAGCACCCACGCGGCCAGCGCCCAACCGGCGACGGCGCCGAGCAGCCACGTGCGCGGGCTGACGTCTTCAAGGCGCACTGTCGTTCGCCTCCGTCGTCGCATTGGCCTGAGCCGGCGCGGGTCGTCCCGGCGGCGGGCGCAGGTAACCGTACAGGTCGAAACTCACGTCGAGGCCGCCGCTCTGGTTGCCGCCCTGCCCCGGCGCGAAGAAATAGCGCTGGGCGAGGATGTTGAGGTTGTCGACGAACAGCCGTGGCGTGCCGCTTTCCAGTTCGTGCAGCACCGCGGCCATCTCGCCGGCGCCGCAACGCAGGCGCACCTGCACGGTCACGCGCGGGAACCGCCCCGGGTGCGCGTCGTCGATCGGCGAACGGTTGCTGATCGCGCAACTGCGGTTGCCCGGGCTGGCCTGCGCGACCACGGTCTGCAGCCGCTGCACCAGCCCGGCGGTGGCGAGTTCGGCGGTGCTCTCGGGCAGGAATCCGGGCACGTGCGCCTGTTCGGCCTGCGCCTCGGCCAGCGCACGCGCAACCTGCGGCGCCTGCTTCAGCTGCATGCGTGCGCGCAGTTCGCGTTCGCGCAGGTCGTGGATGCGGTCGTTCTCCGCCAGCATCGGCGCCGTCCACCACGGATGCACCAGCACGAAATAGGCGACGACCAGCACGCCCAACAGCAGGCCAAGCGCCAGCCAGCGGTCGCGGTCAGCGGCGGTTCGCATCATCGCCTCCGTCCGCGTCCCCGGCGTCCGGGCCAGTGTCGACCAGCACGGCGACCAGGGTGAAACGATCGCGCTTGGTGCGCGGATCGGGCACCAGCGCGCCGGTGAACGCGGGCGCGCGCCACAGCTTGCTGCCCTCGAGCCTGCCGACCAGCGCGGAGGCCTCGCTGCTCAGGCCGATGAGGGTCATGCGGTCGCCTTCCAGGGCGAACTTCTCGAGGTAGGTGTCGTCGGGCAGGCGCCGGCTGAGTTCGTCCAGCACTTCCACCGTGGTGGCACGACCGCTGCGGCTCCGGTCGAGGAAGGCCTGTCCCTGCACCAGGTCGACCAGGCGCTGGCGCTGCACCGACACCTTGCGCGCGGCCTCGACCTGGCGCCCGGTGACGACGGCGAAGGCATCGGCCGCGACGCGCCGGTTGTCGAGCATCTGCCACAACGCGGCGGCGAGGGCGAGCACCGCGACGCCGGCGAGCGCGAGGTTCCATGCGCGCCAGGGATCGGACGGCGCGAAGCGCGTGGCCGGCGGCAACAGGTTGACGCCCAATGGTTCGCCATTCGCCCCGGCGACGTCCGCGCCGGCGAGCAGCCGCGCCTGCGCGCCCAATGCATTGCATTGCGCATCCAGCGCCGCGCGCGGCACGACCACCAGTTCGACGTCGAGCTGGCCGTCGCCGTCTCGGCGCGACAGCAGGCGCGCGTCGTAGGCGGCGTCTTCGGCGGCGAACGGCGTCTGCCGGTCGATTTCGAAACCGACCACGTCGCGCAGGCGCTCGGCCGCGGCGGCGGGCAACACCAGGCGCCGGCGCAAACAGGCGCCGGCGGGCAACAACAGCCAGCGCGGCAGTTCGGCGAGCGCGGGCGACAGCACCGCGGCGAGCACGTCGCCGCCTTCGACTTCGAGTTCGGTGGGCAGCGGCATGCGCCCGATGTCGTGCAGGCCATCGCCGTCCTGCAGGCGCAATTGCAGCGAATCGCCATCGACGCCGAGCAGCAGGCGCCCGCGATCCAGGCCCAGCGCGGCGCGCCACGAACGCGGCAGCCAGGCCGCGAGGCTGCGGCCCCACCAGGCGAAAAATCCGCCCGCGCGCAGGCTCTGCACGCCGAGGCGTTCGCGAAGGGCGGTCATTGCGGCGATGTTCCTTCCTCCCACTGCAGCGCCGTGTACGCCGACCCCGGCAATCCGTTCCCGCCATTGCGCACGATCGCGTGCAGCACCGTCTCGCGGCCGTTCCGCAGCCGCGCGCGGCTCCAAATACTATACGTGCCGGTGCCGCCATCGTTCAGCGATTGGCCATCGGGCAACACCGGCGGGGGCTGGCCGCTGGCCGGATCCCACTGTTTGCGCCGGGCGACGATGCCGTTCGCGTCCAGCCCCATCGCCGCCAGCACTTCCGGCGCGGCGTAGGAAGCATCGGGCGTGTCGTTGCCGCTGAATACGGTCAGGAACGGCTCGACCTTGGCGTAGATCGCGGGCGTCATGCCCAGCACCTGTTCGACCTCGGCAATGCTTTCGAACGGCGCGTCCTTGGCGCCGTAAGGTCGCCCGGCCGCGGCGTAATCGTCGTCTTCCGCGCCACCGGAGACCTGGATCAGCGAATCCGGGTCGCGCCAGTCGACGATCGCGCCGGCGATGCGGTCGGCATCGCCCGGGGCCACGCCGACCTGGCGGAACAGCGCCGCCAGCAAAGGCGACTGCGCGGCATTGAGGTCGACCTTGCCCATCTCGTCGACGATGCGCACGGTCACGTCGGCATCGCCGAAATGCCAGGCGTTGTCGCGACCATCCGGCACCCAGCGCAGGCGGCGGTCGCCGGCATTGACCCGCACCAGCGCGTATTCGACGCCCGCGCGCGCGGCCTCGCCCGCGACTACGCCGTCGCGCAGCACGCTGCCCTGCAGGCGCTCCATCTGCGCGGTGCGCGCGAAACCGCCGACCAGCGCGGCGAACAACGCGACCAGCCACAGCACCAGCAGCAGGGCCACGCCACGCGATGTGCGCATCCCGTTCACAGCCGGTCGGGCGCCCCGAGCCCGTTGCCACCGCCCTCGCTGCCGGCCAGCTGCAACGCGATGATCAAGCCGGGCCACGCGCGCCCGTTCTTGTCGGCGAGGTCGATCGAGACCTGCAGCGGCAACGCCTCGGGCGTGTCCCAGGTGTCGCTCCAACCGCCGAGCTGGCCATCCGCATTCATGCCGCGATAGCGGAAGCGCACGTTGCCGAGGCCGTCGACCAACACGTCCGGCGGGCGCGGCGGCGATTCGGCGATGGTCTGCCCACCCAGCGCCATCGCCAGGTCGACTTCGATGCGCTCACTGGAATCCCCATTGCGGACGACGTGCAGGGTATGCACGTACGGACCGCCACGACCGAGGTAGTCCGGCAAGTCGGCGACGAAGCGCATCTGTTCGCCATCGCCGCTGAAGCGCAATTGCTGGCCGCTGGCGGCATCGAGCGCGAACGCGATCGAACGCGCCGAACTCAGGCGCCTGCGCAGGAAATTGCTGACCGCGCGCATGCGCTCGTCGCGGTGCGCGATTTGCTCGCCGCGGGTCGCGGTGGCGCTGGCCGCGCGCAGGCTGGCGAAGGCGAGCGCGAGGCCGCTGGCGAGCAGCACGGTCGCGAGGATCACCTCGATCAGCGTGAAGCCGCGCGCACGCCGTGCGTTCACGGTTCCATCCCGGCGGGTTCCGGCTGCACAAGCCGCAGCGTGGACACCTGCAGTTGCTGGTTAGCGTCGTTGCCCCAAGCCACCCGCAACGACACCGCCAGCAACGATGGCGCCGACAGGTCCTGCGGCTGGTCGTTGGCGGGCGGCTGCGCCGGATCGCGCCACGGCGAGACATCGAGTTGCCAGTGGTAGCGGCCGTTTTCGAAATCGCCCTGCCGCTGCCCCGGCGCCAGCGCCTCGCCCACGCCGAGCTGGTCGATCAGCGACTGCGCGTGCAGCGATGCGCGTCCCGCGTCGTCGGCCCAGCGCACCTGTTTGCTCGCGCCCGACAGCGTGCCGAGCAACAAGGCGAGCGCGAGCGCCAGCACCGCGAAGGCGACGATCACCTCAATCAGGGTGTAGCCGGATTGGAAGCGGCGAACGGTGGGCGGTGGGCGGCGGCTCATTGTTTTTCCCCGCGCTTCACCCGTACTTCGCCGGTGAGCCAGGCGACATCGATGTCGCGCACCGCCTGCTTCGCGCTCAGGCGGATGCGGCCGCCGGTGGAGGCGCCGTCGGGGAAGAAGGCGATGCCGCCTTCGCTCGCGCTCGGCTGCACTTCGCGCGCGCCGTAGAACTCGATGCCGAGCTGCTTCGGCAAGCTGCCGTGGCGATCCTTCGGCGCCTTCCAGGTGTGCGCGTGCGGATCGATGCTGAAGTCCTGGCGCTTGCCGGTGGCCAGCGCCTGCGCGCGAGTGAAGCGCAATTGCGCCGCGACCTCGCTGCTCGCCGAGCGCAGGCGGATGCCGTCGAAGCCGCCGGTCATCGCCGACGCCGCGAGCAGGCCGGCGAAGGCGATGATCGCCATCACCAGCAGCATTTCCAGCAGCGAAAACCCGGTCATGCGCAGCATTGATGATGCTATGCGAACAGCGCCGCTTTTTGCATTTGAGCACTGGTAGCGGGAGCGTTGACTTTGCCGAAAGATCATGGTTACTTGCTTTTGCACTGACCCTTTGGAGACAGATCATGAATTCGCACCGCCTTACAATTCTTGCACTTAGCTCAATGGTGTCTTTGTTGGGAGTAATCCTCCCAGCTAATGCGCAACAAATGTGCGATCCCGGTTACTGTGACACTCGGTATAAGGCTTGTATACGAGCCCACGTTTCCTCGTCTGCTTGTGCGGATGATCGCGACGCATGTCGAGAAGTGTGCAATGCCCTTACTTCCGAAATCCCCCCGTCATCCTTCGCTGATATTTTTCGTAAAGCGATTCCACGTAGCGCTCAGCCTACTGCCGACAAGTAATTCAGGTTCCCATATAAAAATCAGTCTCCGATGGTGGTACTGATTGCATAGGCCGCATTCTTGCGGCCTTTTGCATGCGCAACTAATAAGTGCGTTATTAGGAAAAGCACATTAGCTTGATGCGCAAACGCTATTCGAACGCGATGTCGGCGTCGACGCTTTCGCCGCCGGGCTTGCCGTCCTTGCCCAGGCAGATCAGGTCGAACGGCTTGCCGTCGCCGGGCACGCGGTATTCGAACGCGTGGTTCCAGGGATCCTTCAGACCCGCCGGCTTCGTATACGGGCCGAGCCAGCCACTCATGTTGCTGGGCGCCGTGACGAGATCGTCGAGCGAATTCGGCAACGAGCCGGTGTCGTTCTCGAACTGCTGGACCTTCTCGGCGAGGTCCTGCACCTGCACGGTGGCGAGCTTCACTTTGGCGCGATCGCTTTGGCCCGCGACCTTGTTCACGACGAATGCCGCGATCAAGGCAATCAAAGTGATCACGATGACGATTTCGATCAGGCTGAAGCCGGACTGCGCGGCGCGGCGCGGAAGGCGGGTGTTGCGTCGGTTCATCATGCGGTTCCTCGTGTTCGATTCGTTGCGCAGTGCGCGTTTCAGCCTATGACGTTCGTCAAATCGTAGATCGGGCTGAGCACCGCGAGGATGACCATGCCCACCACCGCCGCCAGCACCATCGTCACCACCGGCACCAGCGCGGCCAGCATGCGGTCGAGCGCCAGCCCGGTTTCCTGCTCGAAGGTATCGGCGGTCTTCAGCAGCATGCCGTCGAGCGCGCCGGACTCCTCCCCCACCTGGATCATCTGCAGCGCCAGCCGCGGGAAGCGCTTGCTGCGCCCCAGCGCGGCGGACAGGCCGACGCCGTTCTTGACCTCGTCCGCAGCGGCTTCGACCGCATCCACGAGCGTGCGGTTCCCGAGTACGTTGCGGCCGATGCCCAGCGCGGTCAGCAGCGGCACGCCGTTCTTCAGCAAGGTGCCGAGCGTGCGCGCCAGCCGCGCGGTCTCGAGCTTGGCCACGAGCGGCCCGATGAAGCGGCGTTCCAGCAGCCAGGCATCGAGTTTCGCCCGGAACGCCGGGTCGCGACGCTTGCGGTCCAGCCAGACCAGCACCAGCACCGGCACCGCGAGCAGCGCCCACCACCAGCCGCGCACGAACATGCCCAGGCCCAGCACCAGGCGCGAGAACCACGGCAGCGGCGCGTCGAGGCTGTCGTACATGGCCGCGAACTGCGGCACCACGTAGCCGAGCAGGAACATCAGGCTGAGCGTGACCATCACCAGCAGGATCGCCGGATAGATCAGCGCGTTGATCACGCGCGAACGCAGCGCGCGGCTGCGATCGAGGTAATCGGCGAGGCGCTGCAGGGTGTCGTGCAGGCTGCCGCCGGCCTCGCCGGCGCGGACCATGTTCACGTACAGGCGCGAGAACGTGCCGTGCTGGCGTTCCAGCGCGGTCGACAGCGAAGCGCCGCCGCGCACCGCGTCGCGGATGTCGGTGATGGTGCGCTTGGCCAGCGCGTCTTCCGGCAGTTCCAGCAGGATGCCGAGCGCACGATCCAGCGGCTGGCCGGCGCCGAGCAGCGTGGCGAGTTGCTGGGTGAACTGCACCAGCCGCTCGCCGGCGAAGGGCTTGGGCTTGAACAGCGCGCGCCACGCGGATTCGCCGCCGCCTTCGCTGGCGAGCTTCGCCTCCATCGGCAGGTGGCCCTGCTCCTGCAGCCGCGACGCGACTTCGGCGCCGCTCGCGGCCTCCATCTGGCCATCGAGCACTTCGCCGCGCGCGTTCAGGGCTTTGTAGCGGTAGAGGGGCATGGGTCAGCGTGTCTGCTTTTGCTCGTCATTCCCGCGAAAGCGGGAATCTCGTTTTCTCAATTATCCGCGCCGATAATCTTGGGCCAAAGATCGATCCATTCCGGATTTTCCTTCTCGATCAATTCGACCTTCCATTCGCGCCGCCATTTCTTGATCTGTTTCTCTCGGGTAATCGCTGAATACATCGTGTCGTGGATCTCATACCAAACCAGCATCGCGACATTGAATTTCGAGGTAAACCCTTCAACGGCATGCGTTCGGTGTTGCCAAGTCCTCGCTATCAGATCACTCGTCACGCCGACATACAGCACTCCGTAGCGACGATGGGCAAGAATGTAGACAGCAGGTTGTTTTTCCATGCAATCCAACGTCAAAAGACGAGATTCCCGCTTTCGCGGGAATGACGACTCTAGGCATCCTCCGTCACGCGCAGCACTTCCTCGATCGTCGTTTCGCCCTGCATGGCCTTGGCGATGCCGTCCTCGTACATGGTCCGCATGCCCGCGTTGCGCGCGAGCTGTTCCAGTTCGCCCATGCCAGCGTGGCGCATCACCGCGCGCCGCAGTTCGTCGTCCATCACCAGGAATTCCATGATGGTGGTGCGGCCGAGGTAGCCGGTCGGCGCGAACGCGGACGGACGCGGGCGGTACAGGAAGATCTCGCCGTCCGGCTGGAAGCGGCGCAGCCCGAATTTCTCGATTTCCTCGGGCGAGGCCGGGTATTTCTCCGCGTGCGTCGGCTCCAGCCGGCGCACCAGGCGCTGGGCGAGGATGCCGTTCACGGTGGAGGTGAGCAGGTAGTCCTCGACGCCCATGTCGAGCATGCGGGTGATGCCGCCGGCGGCGTTGTTGGTGTGCAGCGTGGACAACACGAGATGGCCGGTGAGCGCGGACTGGATCGCGATGCGCGCGGTCTCGAGGTCGCGCATTTCGCCGATCATGATGATGTCAGGGTCCTGGCGGACGATGCTGCGCAGCGCGTTGGCGAAATCGAGCCCGATCTGCGGCTTGGCCTGGATCTGGTTGATGCCCTCGATCTGGTATTCGACCGGATCCTCGACGGTGATGATCTTGACGTCGGGCGTATTGAGCTTGGACAGCGCGGTGTACAGCGTCGTGGTCTTGCCCGAACCGGTCGGGCCAGTGACCAGCAGGATGCCGTGCGGCTGCTCCAGCACGTGCTGGAACTGCGGCAGGAACGCGTCGGTGAAGCCGAGGCGGTGGAAATCGAACACCACGGTCTCGCGGTCGAGCAGGCGCATCACCACGCTTTCGCCGTGCGCGGTCGGAACCGTGCTGACGCGCAGGTCGAGTTCCTTGCCCTGCACGCGCAGCATGATGCGGCCGTCCTGCGGCAGGCGGCGTTCGGCGATGTTCAGGCGCGCCATGATCTTGACGCGCGAGATCACCGCGGCGGTGAGGTTCTGCGGCGGCGATTCGCCTTCCTCGAGCACGCCGTCGATGCGGTAGCGCACCTTCAGGCGGTTCTCGAACGGCTCGATGTGGATGTCGGAGGCGCGCAACTCGACCGCGCGCTGGATGATGAGGTTGACGAGGCGGATCACCGGCGCTTCGGACGCAAGGTCGCGCAAGTGCTCGACATCGTCGATGTCGCCCGACGATTCGCCATCGGCGGTTTCGACGATCGCGCCCATCGCGCTGCGGCCCTGCCCGTGCCAGCGTTCGATGAGGTCGTCGATTTCCGAACGCAACGCAATGCGCGGCCGCGCCGCGCGCCCGGTCGCGAGCCGCACGGCGTCCAGCGCGTAGGCATCCTGCGGATCGGCGACGAGCACGTCCACGCCGGACGGATCGTCGGACACCGGCACGAGGTGGAACTGCTTCATGAACCGCTGGCTGAGCGCGATGCCCTCGGGCGGCAGGTCGGCCGCATCCTTGGTCGAGACCAGCGGCAGGTCGAGCACTTCGGCGCAGGTTTCGGCGTGGTCGCGCTCGGAAACCAGCCCCAGCCGCGCCAGCAGGGTGAGCAGGCTGCCTCCGGTCTCCTCCTGCAGGCGGCGCGCGCGGGCGAGGTCGGCGTCCTTCAGCCGGCCCTTGGCGAGCAGGGCCGCGACCACGCGCTCGTCGACGTCGGTTTCGACGGCTTCAATGCCTGCGGCGGGGTCGACGACTGCGTTCACGCGATGCTCCGTGCGGATCGCGGGACTTTAGCAGGTCGGCCCGGTCGATCCGACCGTTTCGACCCTGAATCGCGCGGGCGAACGACGCTCCTCTGGCGCCGCTCGCGGGCGCTGCGTAACCTCTCGCTTCCATTCAGGGGAAACAGGGGAAATCCGCATGAAGCACACCATCGCCGTCGCGCTGGCGGCCACGCTGTGCATGGCCGGCGCGGGGAACGTCGTGGCGAAGGAAAAGCCGCACGCGACCGTGGCGACCTACCACGGCAAGGACGCGGCCGATGCCGGACGCGCGCTGCTCGACATCGCGCTGAAGCAGGCCGGCAAGGGCAGCTGGGAACGCATCGCGGTCGGCCGCGCGTACTACCTCGGCGGCTACAAGGCCGAGGGCCAGGCCATCTTCGACTCGGTGATGGGCGCCAAGCCGGAAGCCAGCGACATGTTCCGCATCGCTCGCGTCTACCAGGAAGCCGGCGAATGGGATCGGGCGAAGGCGTTGTTCGACCGCTACCTCGCCGCGGAGCCGGACAACGAGAAGGGCCTGGCCGAAATCGGCGCGTACTACCTGCTGCATGGCGACCGCGCGCGCGCCGAACAACTGTTCGACCGTTCGTTCCAGGTTTCGCCCGACGAACTCTGGGCGACGCTCGCCGCTGCCGACGGCTACCTCAACGTCAAGCCAGAGGAATAAGCGGCATCGAGTGCTTGCGCGGCATGACGCCGCGCAAGCGCATCAGTTCACCCACGCCCGCGCGTTGCGGAACATCCGCAGCCACGGCGAATCCGATGGCCAGTCGCGCGGTGCCCAGCTGAGGTTGGCGCTGCGCGGCGTGCGCTCTGGATGCGGCATCAGGATGGTGACGCGGCCGTCGTCGTTGCACAGGCCCGCGACCGCGCCGTCGGAACCGTTCGGGTTCGCGGGATATTCGATGGCCGCGCCACCGTCGCCGGCGACATAGCGCAAGGCCACGCGCGCGGCGGCGTGATCGCCCGCGTTCGCGAATTCAACCCGGCCTTCGCCGTGCGAGATCACCGCCGGGATGCGCGAACCGGCCATGCCGCGGAAGAACAGCGACGGCGATTCGGCGATTTCGAGCATGCCGAAGCGCGCCTCGAACTGCTCGCTGCGGTTGCGCAGGAACCGCGGCCAGCGGGTCGTGCCCGGGATGATGTCGCGCAACTGGCTGAGCATCTGGCAGCCGTTGCACACGCCCAGCGCGAAGCGGTCGTCGCGGGCGAGGAAGGCTTCGAACATGTCGCGCAAGGCCGGGCGCTCGAGGATGCTGGTCGCCCAGCCACGGCCTGCGCCGAGCACGTCGCCGTAGCTGAATCCTCCGCAGGCGGCGAAACCGGCGAATTCGTCGAGGTTCCTGCGTCCCGCGATCAGGTCGCTCATGTGCACGTCGACCGCGGCGAAGCCGGCGCGGTCGAACGCCGAGGCCATCTCGACCTGCCCGTTCACGCCCTGCTCGCGCAGGATCGCGACCCTGGGCCGCGCGCCGGTATTGATGAAGGGCGCCGCGATATCGTCAGCGGGATCGAACCCGAGTTTCGGTTGCAGGCCCGGCGCGTCGAAGCGGCGCGCGCCGTCGCGTTCGGCATCCGCGGATCCGGGGTTGTCGCGCAGGCGCTGCATCGCGTGCGTCACCGACCACCAGGCGTCGAACAATTCGTCCCAACGCCATTCGGCCAGCACGCTGCCGGCGGCGAGCACGCGGATCGCCGGCGCGGTGGTCGGCCGCGCGATGCGCTGCGCGCATTCCACCAATTCGTGGCGCGCGACCAGGTCGGCGAATTCGGCGCGGTCCTCGCTCGCGACCTGCACGATCGCTCCGAGTTCCTCGTTGAACAGGGTGCTGAATACGTCGTCGGCGCGATCCCCGCCCCAACCGTCGAGTTCGATGTCGAGGCCGCAATGCGAGGCGAAGGCCATTTCACACAGCGCGGCGAAGGCGCCGCCATCGGAACGGTCGTGGTAGGCGCGCAGCAAACCAGCCTCGCGCGCGTCGCGTATGAGTTCGAAGAACGCGCGCAGGCGTTGCGGGTCGTCGAGGTCGGGCGCGTCGCCGCCGAAACCATCGAAGCATTGGGCGAGGATCGATCCGCCCATGCGCTGGCGACCGCCGCCGAGGCCGATCAGCCACAGTTCCGAATCCACGTCGCGTTCGAGCAGTGGCGTCAGCTGCGCGCGCACGTCGGCGACCGGCGCGAACGCGGTGACGATCAGCGAAACCGGCGAAACGGATTTCTCCGTTTCGCCATCGGCCTGCCATTGCGCCTGCATCGACAGCGAGTCCTTGCCGACCGGGATCGACAGGCCGAGCTGCGGGCACAGTTCCATGCCCACCGCCTTGACCGCGTCGAACAGCAGCGCGTCCTCGCCGGCGTGGCCGGCTGCAGCCATCCAGTTCGCCGACAGCTTGATGCGTTCGAGCGCATCGACCGGCGCGGCGCAGAGGTTGGTGATCGCCTCGCCCACCGCCATGCGCGCGGCGGCAGCGGAATCGAGCAGCGCAAGCGGCGTGCGTTCGCCGATGGACATCGCTTCGCCGGCGAAGCCTTCGAAGCCGCTGAGCGTGATCGCGCAGTCGGCTACCGGCATCTGCCACGGCCCGACCATCTGGTCGCGCGCGGTGAGGCCGCCGACGCTGCGGTCGCCGATGGTGACGAGGAAGGATTTCGATGCAACGGTCGGATGCGCGAGCACGCGCAGGCCGGCCTCGCGCAACTCCAGCGCAGAGGTATCCAGCGTGTTCCAGCGGATCGCCGGCGGATGCGTCGCGTCGCGGTGCATCTTCGGCGCCTTGCCGAACAGCACGTCCATCGGCAGGTCGATGGCGGCATCGGCGGGAATGCCGCCGACCTGCGCGCCGTAACCGACCACGAGGCGCTCCTCCGCCGTTGCGGTTCCGACCACCGCGAACGGACAACGCTCGCGTGCGCAGATCGCGGCGAATTCCTCCACGCGCGCGGCGGGCACGCCGAGCACGTAGCGTTCCTGCGATTCGTTGCACCACAGCTGCATCGGCGACAGCGAGGGATCGTCGCTCGGCACCTTGGCCAGGTCGATCACGCCGCCGACGCCGGAATCGTGCAGCAGCTCGGGAATCGCGTTCGACAGGCCGCCGGCGCCGACGTCGTGCACCGAGGCGATGGGATTCCCGTCCTCGCCCAGCGCGGCGCAACGGTCGATCACTTCCTGCGCGCGACGTTCCATTTCCGGGTTGTCGCGCTGCACGCTGGCGAAATCGAGGTCCTCGGCGCTGTCGCCGGAAGCGAGCGAACTCGCCGCGCCGCCGCCGAGGCCGATCAGCATCGCCGGACCGCCGAGCACGATGACCGCGTCGCCCGGCGCAAGCAGGCGCTTGCCGACCAGCACGCGGTCGATCGCGCCGAGCCCGCCGGCGAGCATGATGGGCTTGTCGTAGGCGCGCACCGCGCCGCCGGGTTGCGCGATTTCGAAACTGCGGAAGTAGCCGGCGAGATTGGGCCGGCCGAATTCGTTGTTGAACGCCGCGGCGCCGATCGGGCCGTCGAGCATGATCTCCAGCGCGCTGGCCATGCGCGGGTTGAGCGCACGCGATGCTTCCCACGGTTGCGGTAAGGTCGGGATGCGCAGGTGCGACACGCTGAAGCCGCACAGGCCGGCCTTTGGCTTGCCGCCGCGACCGGTCGCGCCTTCGTCGCGGATCTCGCCGCCGGCGCCGGTGGAGGCGCCCGGGAACGGCGAAATCGCGGTCGGGTGGTTATGGGTTTCGACCTTGATGCAGAACGCGCTTTCGGCCGGCGCCTCGGCGCGGTATTCGCCGCTGGCCGGATCCGGACGGAAGCGCCGCGACGCGAAGCCTTCCACCACCGCCGCGTTGTCGCTGTACGCGGACAAGGTGTGCTGCGGCGTGGTCGCGTGCGTGTGCTTGATCATCCTGAACAGCGACTGCGGCTTGCCGTTCGCGAGCATGTCGCGACCGTCGAGCGTCCAGCTGGCGTTGAAGATCTTGTGCCGGCAGTGTTCGGAGTTCGCCTGCGCGAACATCATCAGCTCGACGTCGTGCGGATCGCGCTGCAATTCCGAATAGCGTTCGCGCAGGTAATCGACCTCGTCCGCCGCGAGCGCGAGCCCGAGCCGTGCGTTGGCGGATTCGATGTCGCCCAGCGGCACGATTTCCAGCGGCTGGCGTTCCGGCGCATCGAACAACGCCGAGGCCGCGTCGCGGTCGGCGAGCAGTGATTGCGTCATCGGGTCGTGCAGCAGTTTCGCCGCTTCGGCCTGCAGCGCGGGATCGGCCGGCCAGCTGGCGATGTCCACGCGCATGCCGCGCTCGACGCGCCGGATCGGCAGGGTCGCGCCGCGCAGCAGCTCGCCGGCCTTGCTCGCCCACGGCGAGATCGTGCCCAGCCGCGGCAGCACGAAGCGGGAGACCACGCCCGCGTCGCGCGGGGCGGCCTCGGTACCGGCTTCGAGGATGCGGGCCAGGGCCGTGGCGTCCGGCGCCGCGCCTTCGGCCGGCACGATCCAGTACGTCCACCAGGCGCCGGCGATGCGGAAATCGGGATGCAGCGCGCGGAGGCGGGCTTCGAGCCGCTCGCGTCGGAACGGCGACAGGGCCGGCTGGCCCTCGAGGACGATCATGTCCGGGGAAACGCGCGGGGACGGGCGCGCATTGTAGCCCGAGCCGGCCCGCGGCCGGTCCGGGTGCGGTTCACATGCCGCCGGTGGCGGTGCTCGCGACCGGGGCCTGGCCGGCGTCCAGCTCGTCCAGCGATGACAGCAACTGGTCCGGCGGCAGGTAGCCACCGAGCACGCTGCCGTCCTCGGCCAGGATCATCGGCGTGCCCTCCAGGCCCGCGCGCTGGCCGAGGGCGTATTCGTCCGCGACCGGGTTGGTGCAGTTGCGCCTGGCGATCGGCCGGTCGTTCTTGGCATCGGTCAGGGCCTTCTTGCGGTCCGCCGAACACCAGACCGAAACCATCTTGTCGTAGTCCGGGCTGCCGATGCCGGCGCGCGGGAAGGCCATGTATTCGACCGTGATCCCGGCCTTGTTGTAGTCGGCGATCTGCGAATGGAACTTGCGGCAGAAGCCGCATTCCACGTCGGTGAACACGACCACGGCGTGCTTCGCGTTCGGCGCGGCGAACACGATGCGATCCGATTGCGGGATGCGCTTGAGCAGGTCGCGACGCACGCCGGCAAGGACCGCTTCGCCCACGTCCTTCTTCGCCGCGAAGTCGTAGAGCGGGGCCTGCAGCATGTACTTGCCGTCGTTGCTGACGTAGACCAGTTGCCCGCCGGCCACGACTTCGACGAAACCGGGCAGCGGCGACGGCGCGACATGGTCGATCGCCAGCCGTGCGTTGAGCGTGCGGATCGCATCGATCGCGCGCGCCTCGGGCGTGCCGGCCGGAGGTTGCGTGGCCAGCCCCGCCATCGGCGACTGGGCAGCGGCCGCCGGCTTGGCCTGCGCACCCGGCCGGGCCGCGACCGCGGGCGAGTTGGACTGGGCGCAGGCGGTCAGGCTGAACAGGCAGAGCGCAAGGGACAAGGACAGCTTCATCTTGGATCCGTTGGGGTGCGATTGCGGTAGGACCGGCGCGCGGGCGCGCGGTTCCGTCGATTGTCGCACGCAGCCTGCCTCACCCACGCGGATGATGCTGGGCGTGCAGGTTCTTGAGCCGCTGCTTCGCGACGTGGGTGTAGATCTGCGTGGTCGACAGCGAGCCGTGTCCGAGCAGCATCTGCAGCACGCGCAGGTCGGCGCCGTGGTTCAACAAATGCGTGGCGAAACTGTGGCGCAGGCCATGCGGGCTGATGCGCCTGGGCGCGATGCCGGCGGCGAGCGCGCTCTGCTTCACCAGCCGCCAGAACTGCTGGCGCGTCAGCGCCGCGCGTTTCGGGCCGAGGAACAGCGGCGGATCCAGCGCTGCGCGCGCGGACGCCGCGCCCTTGTCGAGTCGTGGCCGCGCTTCGTCGAGGTAGCGCCGCAGCCAGTGCATCGCCTCCTCGCCCAGCGGCACGAGCCGATCCTTGCCGCCCTTGCCGGTCACCCGCACCACGCCCTGGCGCAGGTTCACCGCGTTCGCCGGCAGGCCGACCAGTTCGCTCACGCGCAGGCCGGCGGCGTACATCAGTTCCAGCATCGCGCGATCGCGCAGGCCGGCGGGCGTGTCGAGCGCCGGCGCGGCGAGCAGCGATTCGATCTCGCTTTCCGACAACGCCTTCGGCAACGGCCGCGGCTGGCGCGGTGGCAACAACAGCGCGGTAGGGTCGTCGGTGCGAATGCCGCGTTGCGCCTGGTGCGCGAAGAACGCGCGCAGCGCCGCCAGCAGCCGCGCATTGCTGCGCGCGGAATAGCCTTCGGCGGAACGATGCGCGAGGTAGTCGTAGAGCAATGCGGCGTCGGCATGGGCCAGTCCGCCCCGCCTGCCGCTCGCGCGCGCCCAGCGCCCGAGTCCGGCGAGGTCGCGGCGATAGCTCGCCAGCGTCGCCGCGCCGGCGCCGCGTTCGGCCCAGAACGCATCGAGGAAGGCCGCGATCGCCATCGCATCCGCTTCCGGCAATTCCGGCAGTCGCGTCGCCGCGATGCGGCGTTCGGCGGGCGTTTTAGCGCTCATGCAGCGAGATTATCTTTTCCCTCCCCCCTGTGTGGGGTGAGAGGGGGTTTCGAGCAACGCAGTTGCGAACCCGTGAACGCCTGCCGGCAAGCAAGCCGGCAGGCCGGGGCGTGGTGGCGCGCAGCGCCGGGAGAGGGGCAAGTATCCTGTGCGAATGTCGACACCCGCATCTTCACCCCGCGCACTGCTCGGCTGGCGCCTGCTCGCGCTGGTCTACGACGTCTTCCCGGCGCTGGCGCTGTGGATGCTGTTGTCGTCGGCATTCACGCTCGGCTACACCTTCCTCGGCCACCACGCCACGCGCCAGAACATCGCGCCGTTCAGCGCGTTGCAGTGGCTGCTGTGGCTGTGCTGCTGGGCCGTCACCGGCGCCTACGCGACGATCAGCTGGCATCGCGGCGGCGCGACGCTGGGCATGCGCCCGTGGCGGCTGCGCGTGGTCTCCGCGGCGAATGGCGATGGCGCGTCGTACGCGGCGCTGTGGAAACGCTATGCGGTCGGCACGCTGTCGCTCTTGCTCGCCGGCGCGGGCTTCTGGTGGGCGCTGTTCGACCGCGAACGGTTGACCTGGCACGACCGCGCCAGCGGCACGCGGATGCTGCGGGGCACGCGTTAGCCGGATCGCCTGCGGAACAACGTCGCCGATACTCCGAGCATGATCGCCGGCGGGATCAGGTAGGCGAGCCGGTAATCGAACTTGTACACGCCCGCGAGCTTCACGAACTGGGTCTGCACCAGCCAGAAGCCGAGCGCGAATACGATGCCGATGAACAGCCGCTTGCCGAGGCCGCCGCTGCGCAGCGAACCGAACGCGAACGGCACCGCCGCGAGGCACAACGCGAGCACGTTGAGCGGATAGAACCAGCGGCCCCAGTAATGCTCCTCGTACTCGCTGGCATCGAGCCCGTTGCGCTTGCGGTAGGCGATGCCGCGGCTGAGCTCGGTCGCCGGCAGGTAGCGCGGGCTGGCGATACTCGCCGCGAGCGCGGTTTCGTCCAGCTTCGAGGCCCAGTGTTCCTCCAGCGCCTCGGTTTCGTTCACCGAGCGCGAGTCGAACCAGGTGCGCCGGACGTTATGCAGCAACCAACCGCCCGGGTGGTGCTCGGCGCTGGCGGCGCGCGCGATGGATTCGAGCCGCCCGTCCTTGGCGAATTCGTACAGGCGCACGCCCTGCAGTTCGAGGTAACGCTTGCTGCCGTTGCCGCGCTCCTGGCCCGTCTGCGCGTTGAGGAAGGTATCGCCCTCGCGCGCCCACAGGCCGCTGTACTGGGCCACGATCATGTCGTTGGACTTGGCCGAGGCCTTCAGCGAATCCGCGCGCCTCTGGCCCCACGGCCCGAGGGTTTCGCCGTTCACCACCATCAGCGCGGTCAACGCCACCAGCGCACCGGCGACGGCGATGCTCAGGCGTCGCCGCGACAGGCCCAGCGCGCGCAGCGCGGTCAGCTCCGAACTCGCGGCGAGCTGTCCCAGGCCCATCAGCGCGCCGATCACCGCAGCCGTCGGGAACAACATGTAGGCACGGCGCGGAATGCTCAGCGCCACCACCGCCACCGCGCTGCCGAAACCGTAGTGCCCGGTACCGACGTCGTTGAGCTCGGCAACCACCGCCATGACCGCGTCCAGGCCGATCAGCACCACCCAGGTCAACAGCACCGTGCCCAGCAGCACGCGGGCGACGTACAGATCGTGGATTTTCGGGAACGGCTTCATGCGCGGCTCCGCGGCCGGCGCATGCGCCCGTCGGTGAAATAGAACCAGGCGCCCGCCGCGAGCAATGGCAGCAACAGCCACCACAGGCCCGCAGCCATCGGCAATTTGCCGCTGCCGAGCCGGTCGGTGCCCGTCAACATCAACATCATGCCGAACAGGTAAGCGGCGAACCCGAGTATCAAGTTGCCGTAACGCGCCTGCCGCGGCGAGCTGCGCGCCAGCGGCACCGCCATCAATGCGAACGCCAGCGCCAGCAGCGGCGGGGCGATGCGGAAATGCAGTTGCGCGCCGGCCTGCGGCCGCGGATCCGAAAACAGTTCCATCGTCGGCAGGCCCTGCGGGTTGCGCGGACCGTCCTCGGCCTTGGCCATCGGCATGCGCAGTTCGTTGCTGGCATAGCGCATCAGCCGGTAATCGCGGCCTGCGTCCAGCGGCCCCTCGACCCGGAATCCGTCCCTGAGGTCGAGGAAACGCTGGTTGCCACCTTCGATCTTGAGGGCGCCGCCGGTGGCGGTGGTCACGTCGAGGCGGTCCTTGTCCTGGCGGTAGACGAAGATGCGTCGCAGTTGGGTGCCGTCGTTCGACATCGAACCGACGTAGACCACGCCCTTGCCGCCGGGCAACTCGGTGAAGCGTCCCGCTTCCAGCCCCGCGACCAGCAGGTTGCGGCTGCCGGCGGCGATCATCTCGTCCGATGTGCGCTTCGCCCACGGGCCCAGCCACAGCGAACAGATCGCGATCACCCCCACCATCGGCAGTACCAGCCAGGCCCAGGGCCGCAGCAGCCGGCGCGGCCCGACCCCGATCGAGGTCAGGATCGGCATCTCCGAATCGCGGTACAGGCGGCCGAAACCGAGCAGCAGGCCGATCATCAGGCCCAGCGGCAGGATCATCGGCATGTAGCGGATGGTCTGCAGCCCCATCTGCGAAAGCATCAGCCCGGCCGGGACGCGCCCGCGGGCGATGTCGCCGAGCACGTCGGTGAACACGCCGCCGAGGCTGACGATGAACAGCACGATCAGCGCGGCGAACGTGGCCTGCGCCAGTTCGCGCAGCAGGTAGCGGTCGAGCTTGGGCATCGTGCTCCAGGGCGGGATGGGGGCGTGCGCGGTGCGGCTTGCACTACACTTTGCGGTTCTCCGGCAGGCCGCATCCGCGCCGCCATGAACCGATACGAATCTTACTGAATCCGCCCGGGAATCCGTCGATGAGCCTTGAATTCGCCCTGAACGCCACAGCTCCCGCCGCCGCCGCCGTCGACTGCGTGGTGGTCGGCGCCTTCGCCGACGGCAGCCTGACCCCGGCCGCGCAGGCGTTGGATGCCGCCAGCGGCGGCCGCATCTCTGCCCTGGCCAAGGGCGGCGACGTCTCCGGCAAGACCGGCAGGACCGCCCTGCTCCACGACCTCGCCGGCGTCGCCGCGCCGCGCGTGCTGGTGATCGGCCTCGGCGAAGCCGGCAAGTTCGGCGTTCCGCAATACATCAAGGCGGTGGGCGATGCAGCGCGCGCGCTGAGGACCGGCCCGGCGAAGAGCGCGCTGTTCACCATCCCCGAAGTCGCGGTGAAGGATCGCGACGCCGCCTGGAACATCCGCCAAGCCGCCATCGCCGCCGACCATGCCTGCTACCGCTACACCGCCACCCTCGGCGCCAAGAACAAGAAGCGCGAGGAGAAGGGCCTGGAGCGCTTCGAAATCTCCGGTTCCGACAAGAATGCCCTTGCGCAGGGCATCGCCATCGCGGCCGGTGTGCAGTTCACCCGCGAGCTCGGCAACCTGCCGCCGAACGTGTGCAACCCCGCCTACATCGCGCAGCAGGCGCAGGAATTCGCGGCGAAGAGCAAGAACGTCGAATGCGAGGTGCTGGACGATGCGGCGATGGAAGCGCTCGGCATGGGCTCGCTGCTCGCGGTCGCGCGCGGTTCGGCGCAGCGCCCGCGCCTGGTGGTGCTGAAGTACAACAACGGCGGCGATGCCAAGCCCTACGTGCTGGTCGGCAAGGGCATCACCTTCGACACCGGCGGCGTCAACCTGAAGACCCAGGGTGGCATCGAGGAAATGAAGTACGACATGTGCGGCGCGGGCACCGTGCTCGGTACCTTCGTGTCCGCGGTGGGCATGCAGTTGCCGGTCAACCTCGTCTGCATCGCCGCGGCGGTGGAGAACGCCATCGACGGCAACGCCTACCGCCCGTCCGACGTCATCACCAGCATGAGCGGCAAGACCATCGAAGTCGGCAACACCGATGCCGAGGGCCGGCTGATCCTGTGCGATGCGCTGACCTATGCGCAGAAGTTCGAACCGCAGGCGTTGATCGACGTGGCAACGCTGACCGGCGCCTGCGTGGTCGCACTGGGCAAGTACGCCGCCGGCGTGATGACCAAGGGCGACGACGACCTCGCCCGCGAACTGATCGCCGCCGGCGAAACCACCTTCGACCGCGCCTGGCAGCTGCCGTTGTGGGACGAATACCAGGGCATGCTCGATTCGCAGTTCGCCGACGTCTACAACATCGGCGGGCGCTGGGCCGGCGCGATCACCGCGGGCTGCTTCCTGTCGCGCTTCACCGAAGGCCAGCGCTGGGCGCACATGGACATCGCCGGCGTCGCCAACGGCGACGGCAAGATGGGCATGGCCACCGGCCGGCCGGTCGGGCTGCTGTCGCAATGGTTGCTGGATCGGGTCGCGTGATGCATTTGTAGGAGCGGACCCGGCCGCGACTTTTTCTTCCCGCGGTCGCGCCCAGGTGCGCTCCTACAGGCAGCATTCCCATGCCACGCGCCGACTTCTACCTCATCGACAAGCCGCGCTTCCGCGAGGAACCGCTGCTGCTGGTGTGCGAACTCGCGCGCAAGGCGACGGACGCGGGCCAGCACACGCTGGTGCTGGTGCGCGACGCGGCGCAGGCCGAGGCCCTCGACGATCTGCTGTGGGCCTTCGACCCGGATGCCTACGTGCCGCACCAGATCGCCGGCGCGGACGAGGACGAGGACGAGGCCGCGGTATTGATCGCAGCGCCGGATATCGACGCGCCGTCGCGCCCGCTGCTGATCAACCTGCGCGATGCCGCACCGACGGGCAGTTTCGAACGCGTGCTGGAAGTGGTTCCCGCCGATCCGGCCGCGCGCGGCGGTTCGCGCGAACGCTGGAAGCACTACCAGTCGCTCGGCTTCGAGTTGAAGAAATACGATATGTAGATGCTGTTGATGTTCCCTCTCCCCTTGAGGGAGAGGGTGGCGCGGAGCGCCGGGAGAGGGGTTTTCGCCGCCGCGCCCCCTCTCCTGCCCCTTCGGGGCATCCTCTCCCACGAGGGGAGAGGAAAAAGCACGCAGGAATGACGGAACCCATGACCACCCTCGCCCCCGGCTACGACCCCAAGTCCTTCGAATCCCGCCTGTACGCGCAGTGGGAAAGCAGCGGCGCGTTCGCGCCCAGCGGCGACGGCCCGGCCTACACCATCCTGCTGCCGCCGCCGAACGTCACCGGTACCCTGCACATGGGCCACGCGTTCCAGCACACGCTGATGGACGCGTTGGTGCGCTACCACCGCATGCGTGGCTACCGGACGCTGTGGCAGATGGGCACCGACCATGCCGGCATCGCGACCGAGATGGTGGTGAGCCGCAACCTCGCGCTCGAAGGCAAGGGCGAGACCCGCGATTCGCTGGGCCGCGAGAAATTCATCGAGAAAGTGTGGGAGTGGAAGCAGCAGTCCGGCGACACCATCGAACGGCAGATGCGCCGCCTCGGCGCCTCCGGCGACTGGTCGCGCAGCGTGTTCACCATGGATCCGATGGCGAGCGATGCGATCGTCGAAGCCTTCGTGCGCCTGCACGAACAGGGCTTGATCTATCGCGGCCAGCGCCTGGTCAACTGGGATCCGGTGCTGAAGACCGCGATCTCCGACCTCGAAGTCGCGAGCGAAGAAGAGAACGGATTCCTCTGGTCGATCGCCTACCCGCTCAACGACGGCAGCGGTTCGCTCGTCGTCGCGACCACCCGCCCGGAAACCATGCTCGGCGACACCGCGGTGATGGTGCATCCGGAAGACGAACGCTACGCGCACCTGATCGGCAAGACCGTGCGCCTGCCATTGACGAATCGCGAGATTCCGGTCATCGCCGACGATTACGTCGACCGCGAGTTCGGCACCGGCGTGGTCAAGGTCACGCCCGCGCACGATTTCAACGACTATGCGGTCGGCCAGCGCCATGGCCTGCCGATGATCAACATCTTCACCGACGAGGCGAAGGTCATCGCGACGCGCGACGACATTCCGGAAAAATATCGCGGACTCGACCGTTTCGATGCACGCAAGCTCATCGTCGCCGACCTCGAGGCTGCGGGCCTCTTGGTCGAAATCAAGCCGCATCGCCTGCAGGTGCCGCGCGGCGACCGCAGCGGCCAGGTGATCGAGCCGTTCCTGACCGACCAGTGGTTCGTGAAGATGGACGATCTCGCGAAGCGTGGATTGGAACTCGTCGAGTCGGGCGAAGTGAAGTTCGTGCCGCCGAACTGGATCAACACTTATCGCCACTGGCTGGAGAACATCCAGGACTGGACGATTTCGCGCCAGCTGTGGTGGGGCCATCGCATTCCCGCGTGGTTCGACGACGCCGGCAACAGTTACGTCGGCCGCAATGAAGCGGAAGTGCGCGCAACGCACAACCTCGGCGACATCGCGTTGCGGCAGGATGCCGACGTGCTGGAAACCTGGTTCTCCTCGGCGATGTTCCCGTTCAGCACGCAGGGTTGGCCGAACGAAGACGCGATGGGCGAACTCGGTTTCGACATCGCGCTACCGACCTCGGTGCTGGTCACCGGCTTCGACATCATCTTCTTCTGGGTGGCGCGCATGATCATGATGACCGACAAGCTCGTCGGCCGCGTGCCCTTCCGAGACGTCTACATCACCGGCCTGGTGCGCGATGCGCACGGGCAGAAGATGTCGAAGTCCAAGGGCAACGTGCTCGACCCGCTGGACATCATCGACGGCATCAGCGCGGACGCGCTGGTCGCCAAGCGCACCAGCGGCCTGATGAAGCCTCAGGACGCGCCGAAGATCGAGAAGGCCACGCGCAAGGAATTCCCGGAGGGCATCAACGCCCACGGCGCCGACGCGCTGCGCTTCACCATGGCCGCGCTGGCCGGCCCGGGCCGCGACATCAAGTTCGACCTCGCCCGCGCCGAGGGCTACAAGAATTTCTGCAACAAGTTGTGGAACGCCACGCGCTTCGTTTTGATGAATGTGGGAGGGGCTTCAGCCCCGACAGTCGCGGCTGAAGCCGCTCCCACAGCGAAAACCGACGCAGAAAAGTGGATCCTTGCCCAGCTCGACCGCACCACCGCGGAAGCCGCGCAACACTTCTCCGAATACCGCTTCGACCTGCTCGCGCAAACGCTGTACGAATTCGCCTGGAACCAGTTCTGCGACTGGTTCGTGGAACTCGCCAAGCCCGCCCTCAACGGCGACGATGCCGAAGCTGCGGACTCGACCCGACACACGCTGCTTTACGTCCTCGACGCGCTGCTGCGCCTTCTGCACCCGCTGATCCCGTTCGTCACCGAGGAACTGTGGCAATCGGTCGCGCCGAAACTCGGCAAGTCCGGCAGCATCATGCTGCAGCCCTATCCGCAGCCCGGCGACGTCGACGCGAGCGGCTACGCGCAAGCCGACGCCGACATCGAATGGCTGAAGGCGATGGTGTCCGCGGTGCGCCGCATCCGCAGCGAACTCGGCGTGTCGCCGGCGAAACAGGTGTCGCTGCTGGTGCGCGGCGGCAATGCGGACGATGCCGCGCGCATCGCCCGCTTCGACGCGCAACTGCGTTTCCTGTGTCGGCTCGAACGCATCGAAACGCTCGTCGGCGAACCGCCGGCCGCCGCGCCGGCCGTGGTCGGCGAACTGCAACTGTTCGTGCCGCTCGAAGGCCTGGTCGACCTCGATGCCGAACGCGCGCGCCTCGACAAGGAAATCGCGAAGATTTCCGCCGAAAAGGACAAGAGCGAAGCCAAGCTGGCGAAGTTCGGCGCCGGCGTGCCGGCTGCGGTGGTCGAGCAGGAACGCGCGCGACTCGCCGACTGGAGTTCGAAGCTGGAAGCGCTGACCGCGCAACGCGCCAGAATGTAGGGGCGACCGGCCGGTCGCCCCTACGCCACGCAATTCATTCGTCCAACAACTCCAGCGCCATCACGATCGCATCCTCGCGCCCATGGTTCGGCGCCGGGTAATAGCGCGGGCGCCGGCCGATTTCGTTGAAACCCTCATCGTGGTACAGCGCCATCGCGCGCGGGTTCGAGGGCCGCACCTCGAGGAACACGCGCATCGCGCCACCGCCGCGGGCGACCCGCAGCAATGCGCGCAGCAGGTGCCGGCCGTGGCCGCGGCCCTCGGCTTCCGGCGCGATGCAGAGGTTCAGCACGTGCGCTTCGCCGGCGGCGATGTTCAGCACGCCGTATCCGACCGGCGCGCCGTTCGATTCCAGCACCCACATCGCGTGCCCGGCGTGCAGGCAATCGCGGAAGATGCCGCGCGTCCACGGGAAGGGATAGGCGCGGGTTTCGATGGCGACGACCGCGTCGAGGTCGCCTTCGCGCATGGGTCGCAACGTCGCGACCGACGGAGTGTCGTCCTCGCGGACCGCGCTCATCGCGCCCGCGCCGCCCCGCGCAGCATGCGCAGGCGCGGCCACAGCGCGCGCTTGGCCGCGGGATCGCGCCGCAACGCCGCCAGCTCGACCTGCGGCAAGGCATCGGTGCCCGCCGCACGCACCAGCGCACGCCACAACGGATCGACGGTTCCACTGGATGCGGGCGCTTCGAGCGGCGCACGCGCTTCGTCCATTCGCACGCGATACAGGCGGTGCCCGAGTTCGGCCAACGCCTCGCGCTGGAACGGATCCCAGTTCATCCTGCCCGCTTCCGCCACAGCCATTGCACCGGCCCCGACAGCGCGTACAACACCGCGGCGGCGAGCAGCACCTTGGGCGGGTCCAGCACCAGCGCGATGATCACCGCGAGCGCGACGACGATCGCGAAGAACGGCACGCGGTCGGCCCTGGGCCCGCTGCCGCTGCCCTTGAAGCTGGTGTAGCGGATGCGGCTCACCATCAACAGGCCGGCGGCGACGGTCACGCCGAGCGCGGCATGGCGCAACTCGCGCCCACTCCAGCCGAGGTCGTGCGCGGTCCATACGAAGCTCGCCATCAGCCCGGCCGCCGCCGGGCTCGCGAGGCCTACGAACCAGCGCTTGTCGACGGTGCCGACCTGGCTGTTGAAGCGCGCCAGACGCAATGCCGCGCAGGCCGCGTACAGGAACGCCGCCAACCAGCCGAGTTTGCCGGGGGTGATCCCGTCGAGCTTGAGCGAGGACAACGCCCAGTAATACATCACCAGCGCCGGCGCCATGCCGAAGCTGACCAGGTCGGCGAGCGAGTCGTACTGCACGCCGAATTCACTCTGGGTGTTGGTCAGGCGCGCGACCCGGCCATCGATCCCGTCGAGGATCGCGGAGACGAAGATCGCGACGCAGGCGGCTTCGAACCGCCCCTGCGAAGCGGCGATGATGGCGAAAAACCCGCCGAACAGGCCACCGGTGGTGAACAGGTTCGGCAGCAGGTAAATGCCGCGCCGGCGCGGCTGGATATCGGGGGTCGGCTCCATCCGCGCAGTGTAGCGGCTTGCACGGCACCGCCCCCGGTGCTGCAATCGGGGCTCCCGGCCACGGAGCCTCGCCATGCGCGCCCCGATCCTCGCCTCCCTGTTCGTCCTCGTGTTGGCTTCGACCGCGGCACAGGCCGGCGGCATCTACCAGTGGAAGGACGCCAAGGGCGTCACCCATTACACCGACACGCCGCCGCCGGACAGCCAGTACAAGCAGCGCAACATCTACCACCCGGAATCCGACGCGCCGCCGGCCACGGACAAGGCCGCGACCGAGAACCCGTCCTGCATCACCGCTCGCCAGAACATCTCGAAACTGCAAAACAGCAAGACCGTCCAGATGGACACCGACGGCGACGGCAAGCCCGACAAGACCCTGGACGACAAGGATCGCGCCAATCAGTTGGCCCTCGCGCAGGCGATGGTCAACGCCAGTTGCACCGGCGGCGGATGAGGGCCACCTGGGCGATCGTCGCCGGGCTTGCGCTCGGCGGCGGCGTGGCGTGGTGGATGTCGCGCGACACGCCGGAGCAGGCGGAGGCGAAACGCCATCGCGTCGAACGTGCGGCAGCCGAACGCGCCGAGGCCGCTCGGCCCGTCCTGTACCGCTGGCGCGATGCCGCCGGCACCCTGCACATCAGCTCCACGCCCCCGCGCGGCGTAGATGCGCGCCATGTCGAGAAGGTCGACATGGAACCGAAGCCCGGCATCGAGGTCCACGGCGACCGGCAGTAATTCCCGGGAAAAGCGCGGGCGCATGGCACACTAGCCAGCCCACCCGCGTTCGAACTGCCGATGCGCCTGTCCCGCTTCCACCTCCGCACCGAAAAGGAAACCCCCGCCGAGGCGGAGATCGCCAGCCACCAGCTGATGCTGAAGGCCGGCATGCTGCGCAAGCTCGCCGCCGGGCTCTACACCTGGTCGCCGCTGGGCCTGCGCGTGCTGCGCAAGGTGGAGAACGTGGTGCGCGAGGAAATGAACCGCGCCGGCGCGATCGAAATGATCATGCCGACGATCCAGCCGAAGGAACTGTGGGAGGAAACCGGGCGCTGGGCGAAGTTCGGCCCGCAGTTGCTCAAGATCCGGGACCGCAAGGAGCAGGAGTTCTGCTACGCGCCGACCGCGGAGGAAGTGGTCACCGATTTCGCGCGGCAGGAACTGGCCAGCTACAAGCAGCTGCCGGTCAACTTCTACCAGATCAACACCAAGTTCCGCGACGAGATCCGCCCGCGCTTCGGCGTGATGCGGGCGCGCGAATTCCTGATGAAGGATGCGTACTCGTTCCACGTCGACGACGACTCGCTCGCCGCCGAATACCGCAACATGTACGACACCTACGGCCGCATCTTCACCCGGCTGGGGCTGGAGCACCGCGCGGTGTCGGCCGACACCGGCGCGATCGGCGGCAGCGCCTCGCACGAATTCCAGGTGATCGCCGATTCGGGCGAGGACACCATCCTGTATTCGGATGGTTCGGATTACGCCGCGAACGTGGAGATGGCCGAAGCGGTATCCCCCGGCGCGCGCGCGGCCGCGACTGAGGCGATGCGCAAGATCGACACGCCGACGCAGAAGACCTGCGAGGACGTCGCCGCGCTGCTCGGCATCCCGCTGCAACGCACGGTGAAGTCGGTCGCGGTCATCGGCAAGGACGCGGACGGCAACGACGCCTTCGTGCTCGCGCTGGTGCGCGGCGACCACGTGGTCAACGAGATCAAGCTGGGCAAGCTCGACGGCATGGCCGACTACCGCCTCGCGACCGAAGCGGAAATCCTCGAGCACCTCGGTTCCGAACCCGGTTTCCTCGGCCCGGTGAACCCCAGGAAGGCGATCCGCGTGGTCGCCGACCGCAGCGTCGCCGCGATGCACGACTTCGTCGTCGGCGCGAACGAAGCCGGCTACCACCTCGCCGGCGTGAACTGGGGCCGCGACCTGCCCGAAGCCGAAGTCGCCGACATCCGCAACGCGGTCGCCGGCGATCCTTCGCCCGACGGCAAGGGCACGCTGCGCATCGCGCGCGGCATCGAGGTCGGCCACGTGTTCGCGCTCGGCCGCAAGTATTCCGAGGCGATGGACTGCACCGTGCTCGATGCCGGCGGCAGGAAGGTACATCCGGCGATGGGCTGCTACGGCATCGGCGTGTCGCGCATCGTCGCCGCCGCGATCGAGCAGAACCACGACGCCAACGGCATCGTCTGGCCCGAACCGATGGCGCCATGGCGGGTCGCGGTGTGCGTGATCAACCCGAAGAACGACGAAGCGGTGAACGCGGCCGCCGAATCGCTGTATGCGGAATTGAACGCCGCCGGCATCGAAACCGCGCTCGACGACCGCGGCCTGCGCCCGGGCGCGATGTTCGCCGACATCGAACTGATCGGCATCCCGCACCGCGTGGTGGTGTCCGCGCGCGGGCTGGAAGCGGGCACCTTCGAATACCGCGCGCGCAACGCCAGCGATTCGGAACAGCTCGACCATGCCGCGCTGATGGCGCGACTCGGCGCAGGCTGACGAAGGAAGAACGGCGATGTCGAAACTATGCGTGCGGGGTTTCGCGGTCTCGCTCGACGGTTTCGGCGCCGGCACCGACCAGGGCCTGGAATACCCGCTGGGCGTGCGCGGCCCGGAACTGATGGAATGGTTCTTCCCGACGCGCGTGTTCCAGCGCATGCACGGCTTCGGCGAGGACGGCGAAACCGGCGTCGACAACGACTGCGCCGAACGCGGTTTCGACAACATCGGCGCATGGATCCTCGGCCGCAACATGTTCGGCCCGGTGCGCGGCCCGTGGCCGGACGACAGCTGGCGCGGCTGGTGGGGCGAGGAACCGCCCTACCGCGTGCCGGTGTTCGTGCTCACGCATTACGCGCGCGCGCCGCTGGAAATGGCCGGCGGCACCACCTTCCAGTTCGTCACCGGCGGCATCCACCAGGCGCTGGAACGCGCGCGCGACGCGGCCGGCGGGCGCGACATCCGCCTCGGCGGCGGCGCGGCGACCATCCGCCAATACCTGCGGGCGGGATTGGTCGAAGACCTGCACCTCGCCTTGCGTCCCGTGCTGCTGGGTCGCGGCGAATCGCTGTTCGCCGGCCTCGATCTCGATGCGCTCGGCTACGAATGCGAACGCACGCAGGCGGGGGAACGCGCGACGCACGTGTTCCTGCGCAAGCGCGCGGCTTGAGCGCGCAATCGTCGCGCTTATACTTCGAACCTCGCGCGATGGCGTGATGCATCGCGTTCCCCACGGAGAAAACGCATGTCCATCGACCTGGAAGGCCTGTCCGCGAAGCAGTTGGAAGCGGTGATCGCGAAGGCGAAGAAGCGGAAGGATGCGTTGAGCAAGCGCAAGCCGATCGCCGCGGTGCGCAAGAAGCTCATCGCGCTGGCCAAGGCCGACGGCTACAGCATCGCCGAACTGTTCGGCGACGAGGCAAACGCGAACGCCACATCGGCGCCCGCCGCGAAGCGCGGGGCGCGCAAGTCGACCAAGGGCCGCACGCTCGGCAAGGTCGCGCCCAAGTACCGAAACCCCGACAACCCGAAGGAAACCTGGTCCGGGCGCGGCATGCAGCCGCGCTGGCTGGCCGAACAGGTGAAGCGCGGCAAGTCCGCCGCGGATTTCCTGATCAGCGCGAAGCCGACGCCCAAGCCGCAGGTGGCCGGCCGTCGCGTGGTGAAGGCCGCGGACGCCTGATCGTCCCTGTGGGAGGGGCTTCAGCCCCGACGCAAGCATGTCGCGGCTCCCGCTTATAACAGCCGAATGGCTGTACAACCCGCTCCCACAAAAGCACGGTGTCAGAGATTGCGCCGCGTCGGCAGCAACAAATTGCCGAACAGCAATCCCGCGACCAGCGCGAGCAGGATGTTGATCACCCCCAGCGTCGCCGCCTGGCCGACGCCCACGTCCTGCTGCTGCACCAGGTCGAGCATGCCGCGCAGACTCGCGCTGCCGGGCACCAGCACGATGATGCCGGGCAGGCGCACCATCGCGCCGGGGCGTTTCGCCCAGCGCGCATAGCCGTTGCCGGCCGCGGTCATCGCCAGCGCGGACAGGAAGATGCCGACTTCCCCGCTCCACGCATCGCTGGCGAACTTCGACAACGCGTAGGCCACCACCACCGAAGCCATCACCAGCGGGACATCGCGGCGTTGCGCGCGGAACAGCACCGCCAGCGCGTACGCCACCACGAGCAGCGCGGCCCAGCCCAGCCATTCGGGCTGCGGCCGCAGCGCGCGCACCTGCGGCTGCACGCCGAGCATGTTGGCGACGGTCAACGCGATCATCGTGCCCACCGCGAGTTTCATCACCGTGGCCAGCGCGCCGGCGAAGCGCGCGGTGCCGGACACGAGGTGCTGGCTGGTGAGTTCGTTCACCGCATTGGTCAGCGACATGCCGGGCAGCAGCACGATCAGCGACACGATGATCACGGTGTTGAGGTTGAGCGGCCCCGCGTACGCCGCGACCAGCACCGCCACCGCGCCGGCGATGAGGCCGGCAACGGCGTCTTCGGCTTCGCGCAATTGCGGGCGCACGCCGCTGACCAGGTTGAGCAGCCCGATCAGCAAGCCGGTGACGCCGGCGGTGGCGATGTCCAGCCACGGCAGGCGCAACAAGCCGGCCATGCCCGCGGCGGCGAGGCCGAAGCCCAGCACCTGCATCGCGCGGGCACGGGCGCGCGGCGGGTAATCGAGCCGGCGCAGCGCGGCGTGGCCGCTGGCCACGTCCATGCGCCCGGCCATCACCTCCTCGGCGATGTGGTCGGCCTTGCACAGTTTCGACAGGTCGTTGTCGCCCGGCGCGAGCCGGATCAGGCGGGTGGTGTCGGATTCGCCGGCCGGGCGCGCCGGATCGCTGAAGGACAGGATGATCCCGGTCGGGTTCGACCACGGTTCGCATTCCAGCCCGAGTTTCTGCGCGACCGCGTCGATCGCGCCCTCGAGGCGCTGCGCGGTGGTGCCGTAGGTGTGCAGGCGTTCGGCGAGTTCGGCCACGAACGCGATCCGCGCGGCATAGTCGGCATGGGCGGCGCTGGTTTGCATGCGTGGAAGCATCGCATGGCCGTGGCCGGCCTTTCACCCCGGCGGCGCCGACTTGCGTAAGCTTGGGCCCCGCATGAACGCGAGCGCCAGCCGCCAGCCCCCGAGCGCCGAAGCCGACCCGAAGCAGTCGGGCCTGTGGCGGCTGCGCGGGCGCTGGACGCTGTCCAACGCCGGCGCGATGGGCGAGGTGCTGCGCTCGGCGCCGGAACACGTTTCCGTGGTCGACGCGCGCGGCGTGGACCGCCTCGACACCCTCGGCGTGCTGCAGCTGATGCGCTTCGCCAGCCGCCGCGACATCGACTTCTCCGCGTTCGAATTCGATCCCGCGCACCAGCACCTGGTGGAGGCGATCGAGGACGTCGGCGACGACCGCCCGAAGAAGAAGCGCGATTACGGCTTCCAGGCCGCGCTCGGCCGCCTCGGCTTCGCCGTCGCCGACAACGCCAGCGAGATCGTCGCCCTGGTCAGCTTCCTCGGCGAGAACCTCGTCAAGCTGCTGCGCCTGGTGAAGCAGCCGTGGCGGTTCAAGCCGACCGCGACCGTGTCGCAAATGGAACAGGTCGGCCTCGACGCGGTGCCGCTGGTGCTGCTGCTGTCCTACCTCGTCGGCGCGGTCATCGCCTTCCTCGGCGCCAACATCCTCGCCGACTTCGGCGCGACCATCTACGTGGTCGAACTGGTGAGCATCGCGTTCCTGCGCGAATTCGGCGTGCTGCTCACCGCGATCATCCTCGCCGGCCGCACCGCGAGCGCATTCACCGCGCAGATCGGCGCGATGGTCAGCCGCGAGGAAGTGGACGCCATGCGCACGCTCGGCCTCGATCCGGTCGACGTGCTGGTGCTGCCGCGCCTGGTCGCGCTGTTGATCATGCTGCCGCTGCTGAGCTTCCTCGCCGACATCGCCGGCCTCGCCGGCGGCGTGTCGGTCGGCGCGTTCAGCCTCGGCATCCCGCCCCAGGCCTACCTCGCGCGGGTTCAGGACACCTTCGAGATGCGGCATTTCCTCGTCGGCCTGTCGAAGGCGCCGGTGTTCGCGATGCTGATCGCGCTGATCGGCTGCCTCGAGGGCCTGCAGGTACAGGGCACCGCGCAATCGGTGGGCGAACGCACCACCTCCAGCGTGGTGCAGTCGATCTCGCTGGTGATCGTGATCGACGCGATCGCAGCGATCTGGTTCATGCAGATGGGTTGGTGATGGAAACCGCGAACAAAGCCACCGACGCGCGCCACGACCACGAGCCGATCATCCGCGTGCGCGGCCTCGTCAACCGCTTCGGCGAACAGGTCGTGCACGACGGCCTCGACCTCGACGTGCACCGCGGCGAGATCCTCGGCGTGGTCGGCGGTTCGGGCACCGGCAAGTCGGTGCTGATGCGTTCCATCCTCGGCCTGCGCCGGCCCGACGCCGGCGAAATCGAAGTCCTCGGCGTGGATGCCTTGTCGGAAGACCCGCACGACCGCCACCACGTCGAGCGCCGCAGCGGCGTGCTGTTCCAGGACGGCGCGCTGTTCTCCTCGCTGACCGTGGGCGAGAACGTGCAGGTGCCGCTGAAGGAACACTACCCGGACCTGCCGGACTCGCTGCGCTACGAACTCGCGCTGCTGAAGGTGAAGCTCTCCGGCCTGCCCGCGGACGCGCTGAACAAGCTGCCGTCGCAGCTTTCGGGCGGCATGCGCAAGCGCGCCGGCCTCGCGCGCGCGCTGGCGCTGGACCCGCCGCTGCTGTTCCTCGACGAACCCACCGCCGGCCTCGACCCGATCGGCGCGGCCGCGTTCGACGAGCTGATCCAGACTTTGCAGAAAGCGCTGGGGCTGACCGTGTTCCTGATCACCCACGACCTCGACACGCTGTACCGCATCTGCGACCGGGTCGCGGTGCTGGCCGACAAGAAGGTCGTGATCAACGCACCGCTGGCCGAGGTCGAACGCTTCGACCAGCCGTGGGTGCAAGAATACTTCCACGGGCCGCGCGCCCGCGCCGCGCAGGCGACGCACGGACACAACCTGCCGCGGCCGCAACCACAGGCCACCTGACGCATGGAAACCAAAGCCAACTACGTGCTGATCGGCGCCTTCACCATCGCGGTGGTGGTGTTCGGGCTGCTGTTCTCGCTGTGGGCCGCGAAATATTCCTCCGACCGCAGCTGGCAGGAATACGAGGTGATCTTCAACGAACCGGTGACCGGGCTCACCGAAGGCGGCTCGGTGCAGTACAACGGCATCGCGGTCGGCACCGTGCAGCAGCTCACGCTGTCGCCGCAGGATCCGCGCCGGGTCGAGGCGCTGCTCAAGATCGGCGCCGAAGTGCCGGTGAAGGTGGACACCAAGGCCAAGCTCTCGCAGCAGGGCATCACCGGCAGCCCGTTCATCCAGCTCACCGGCGGCAGCCCCAGCGCGCCGCGCCTGCTGCCGCGCGACAGCGACGACATCCCGGTGATCCAGACCGAGCCCTCTGCGCTGCAGAACATTGCCGACACCGCGAACCGCATCGTCGAACGCCTCGACAAGGTGATGAGCGAGGAGAACATCGCCCACATCAACCGTACGCTGGCCAACCTCGACAACATGACCGCGGCCGTCGGCGGGCAGAAGGACGACATCCGCGCGCTGGTGCTGAACCTGCGCCAGGCCTCCGAGCAACTCAACACCACGCTCGCCACCACCAACCAGGCGGTCGGTAACATCGACAAGGAATTGCCGGCGGTGCTGGCCAAGCTCGATTCGACGCTCACCAAGCTCGATTCCGCCGCCGGCAACGCCAACCAGATCCTCGGCGAGAACCGCGCGGCCATCAACAGCTTCGCCAACGACGGCCTGTCGCAACTCGGCCCGACCTTGAACGACCTGCGTTCGCTGGTGCGCGACCTGCGCCGCATCAGCGACCGCCTCGACCAGAACCCGACGCGCTTCATCCTCGGCCGCGACGCCCCCAAGGAGTTCGAACCAAAATGAAGCCGGATATCCGCATGCGTCCGCTGTTCGCCCTGCCCCTGCTGTTCGCCCTCGCCAGCTGCTCCATCCTCGGCGGCAAGCAGAGGGAACCGACCACGCTGTACGCGCCGGATCCGCGCGTGCAGGCCGATCCGTCGTGGCCGAACGTGGACTGGCAGTTGTCGATCAGCAATCCCGAGGCCGCGCGCATGGTGGACAGCCTGCGCATCGCGGTGCGGCCTTCGCCGGAGGAAGTGCAGGTGTACAAGAGCGCGTCGTGGGCGAAGATGCCGACGGACATGGTCGAGGACGCGGTGCTGCGCGCGCTGGAGGATTCGGGGAAGGTCCCCGCGGTCGCGCGCCAGGGCAGCGGCATCGCCGCGGATTACAAGCTGGTGATGGACCTGCGCCGCTTCGAATCCGACTACAGCGGCAGCGCGACGCCGAACGCGGTGATCGAACTCAACGTCAAGCTGCTGCACAGCGCCGGCGGCCAGGACGTGGTCGCCTCGCGCACCTTCGTGCAATCGGTGCCGGCCGCTTCGACTGCGGTTGCCGACGTGGTGGATGCGTTCAACCGCGGGCTTGGGCAGGTTGCGCATGATGTCGCGGGGTGGACGCTGGTGAGCGGCGATCAGCACCAGCGGATGGGGCATAAGCGGTAGTCGAGCACGGCCTTGATAACCTTGCCCTCGAACCCTGTAATTTTCTTAGTCGCCATGGCATTGGCGATGTGCGCTTTCATTACCTCCATCGCTTTGGCCGTCGGGATCAAGAGCCATGCACCAACTCTTTCCCACCTCGTAGGAAATATGTTTGTTGGGTGGCCGTTCTGGGTCTTCAATTTTCTTTCGCCGACGAAGCGACACTTGCTTTCACCTTTTCTGCGGTCCACGGCTATTACCGCCATGGCAACACTCGGATTGTCGGTGGCGATGCTGCTGTTCATCGTGTTTCGGTTTGCAGCCTCTGGCGGCAGCTTGTAGGAGCGCTCTCGAGCGCGACTTCCTTCCTGCAAACCGCGCGCCGGTCGCGCTCAAGCGCGCTCCTACAGTCGAGGCAAGCGCTCAAGCGCGCTCCTACGATCAACGCGACATCCTGCAAACCAGCGCCAGTAGGAGCGCCCATTTGGGCGCGATCTACCTAATGCCGTCATTCCCGCGAAAGCGGGAATCCAAGGACGTTTGCCCTTGAAAATCAAAGTCCATGGATCCCCGCTTTCGCGGGGATGACGAGCAAAGACAAAACCGCTACCCCAATACCCGCCGAAACGTCAGGTTGATCCGCGGCCCGACCACGCGCGCGGTCTGCGGGACGGCATGCAGCCAATGGCGTTGCGTCGCGCCGGCCATCACCAGCAGGCTGCCGTGCTCCAGGTCGATGCCGTACGACCCCCTGCCCTCGCGTTCGCGCAAACGGAAACGCCGCGTCGCGCCGAGGCTGATCGAAGCGATCAACGGTTCCGGGCCGAGTTCCGGCTCGCTGTCGCGATGGAAACCGAGGCGGTCGTTGCCGTCGCGATACAGGTTCGCGAGCACGCTGTTGAAGCCGGCGTGCAGCTCGCGTTCGAGGCGTTCGCGCACATCCGCCAGCGCCGCCGGCCACGGATGCGGCTCGAACAAGGTGCCTGAATAGCGATAGGCCACGTCGCCGATCCAGCAGCTCAGCCGCGGTGCGTCCAGCGTGCGGCCATAGACGGTGATCCTGTGGCGCTCCCACGGCAGGCCGGCGCGCAGGGCTTTGAACAGGGTCGATGCCGCGGCGGATTCGAGCCAATCCGGCTCGTAAATGATGCTCGCGCCGGGCAATTCGACCGTCTCTCGGGCCATGCGCCTTAGAATGGCGCGATTCCACAGGGGCCGCCATCGCCATGACCGAGCAGATCGAACGCGATGTGATGGAGTACGACGTCGTCGCCGTCGGCGCGGGCCCGGCCGGCCTCGCGTTCGCGATCCGGCTCAAGCAGCTGAATCCGGAGATTTCGGTCTGCGTGATCGAGAAGGCTTCGGCCATCGGCGCGCAGATCCTGTCCGGCGCGGTAATCGAGACCGGACCGCTCGACGCGCTGCTGCCGGACTGGCGCAAGTCTCCACCGCCGATCTGCGTAGGCGCGAAGGAAGATGAATTCTGGCTGCTCAGCAAGACCGGTGGACGCAAGCTGCCGGTGCCGCCGGGCATGCACAACAAGGGCAACGTGATCGTCAGTCTCGGTGCGATGTGCGCGTGGCTCGCGCCACAGGCCGAAGCGCTGGGCGTGGAGATCTATCCGGGCTTCGCCGCAGCGGAAACGCTGCACGACGATTCGGGGAAAGTGATCGGCGTGCGCATCGGCGACATGGGCGTTGCGAAGGATGGTTCGCACAAGCCCGGCTACACGCCGGGCATCGACATCCACGCCAAGGTCACCGTGCTCGCCGAAGGCGCGCGCGGCAGCCTGACCAAACAGCTGATCAAGCGCTTCAAGCTCGACGCCGACAGCGATCCGCAGGGCTATTCGATCGGCATCAAGGAACTGTGGCAGGTGCCGGAAGACCGCGTTTCCCCCGGCAAGATCGTGCACAGCTTCGGCTGGCCCGCGGACAACAAAACCTACGGCGGCAGTTTCCTCTACCACCTCGACAAGGGCCGCATCGCGCTCGGTTACGTCAGCGGCCTCGACTACCACGATCCCGAATACAAGCCGTGGGAAGCCTTCCAGCAATGGAAGAACCATCCGATGGTGAAGCCGCTGCTGGAAGGCGGCAGCATCCTGTCCGCCGGCGCGCGCGCGATCGTGACCGGCGGCTGGCAATCGCTGCCGAAGGTGGAAATGCCCGGTGCGTTGCTGATCGGCGACACCGCCGGCCTGTTGAACGTGCCCAAGATCAAGGGCACGCACCAGGCGATCCGCAGCGGCATGCTCGCCGCCGAACACCTGGTCGCTTCGCAATTGTCACCGCAGGGCTTCGACGCGAAGTTGCGCGCGTCGGACGCGATGGCGGAACTGAAGAAGGTCCGCAACATCAAGCCCGGCTTCAAGCGCGGCCTGTGGTTCGGCATGTTGAACGCCGCGTGGGAAACCGTCACCGGTGGCCTGTCGCCGTGGACCCTGAAGAACAAGGCCGACTGGAGTTCGCTCGACAAGGTCGGCCAGCACGAGGAACCCAAGCGCGACTACGTCGAACGCACGCTGGCGCCGCGCGACCGCCTGCAGGGCGTGTACTACGCCGCGACCTCGCACGACGAGGACCAGCCAGTGCACCTCAAGGTCGCCGACACCGACATCTGCGTCACGCGTTGCAGCGTCGAATACGACAATCCCTGCACCCGCTTCTGCCCCGCCGGCGTGTACGAGATCGTCGAGGATGGCGCTGGCAAGCGCCTGCAGATCAACGCCGCCAACTGCGTGCACTGCAAGACCTGCGACATCAAGGACCCGTACGAGATCATCACCTGGGTCACGCCCGAGGGCGGCAGCGGGCCGAATTACCAGAACCTCTGACGTATCATCGCGTGGGGATCGCGCCAGATTTTTCGGCGACTGCGCGTCGCCTGCACGCATTGCAACTCGTGTCGGCGATGGCGTCCGCAGTTTTCGCGAAACTGAACGCGACGGTTGGCCGGCACCGATAATTTCCTGCGTTCTACATGGAGCGGACGCGTTCCCGGCGATCAGCCCCGCGGATCCGCGGCGGATTTTCCAGGCGCGCTTTGCGTCCCGTAGATGTGCATCGTCACCCGCCCATCGGGGCCGGTGACGGGAATCATCGTGGTCACCGGCAACTTGCCGGAGATATCGGTAGTGAGCGTATCGAGCACGCGATCCATGTCCGTGCCCGAACCCACTTCCATCTGGATCATGCAGCTCTTGCTGCGGCAATCGGCGTTGAGGGAACGGGGCTGGACCCCGGTCTCCGCCGCCGCGCCGACGATCGAATCCTCGACCGAAGCCTTGGTTTCGCCCGCCCACTTCGCGTCCAGCGGTTCGGCCATGAACTGCTGATCCAGTTTGGCGAGTTTGTCCTGCAACACCCTGGCGGCTTCTTCCGGCGTCGGCTGACTGCGCTCGCCCATGTCCGGCGCGTTGCGGGAAGGCGGTGGCGCATAACCGAGCTGGCTGGCCAGTTGCGCGCGTGACACTCCGTTGAGCACACCCGTCTCCAATGCGCGCTGCCGGTCTTCCAACTGCGCCAGGCGCTGGGCGTTTGCGGCCGCCTGCCGCTGACTGCCCGCGAAGTACGCCGCCACGACCAGCACGAGCGCAACGCCAACGAACATTATCTGCTTGCCTGTCATGGGCCGGATCCTCCGATCGATGGCCGACATGGAAACGGCGCCGACGGCATCGCCGGCACCGTGTTGCCACTCTCCACATTCCTCACGGAACGTAATAGAACCCGCCCGTATACTCGTACTCGTAGGTCTTGACGTAGTTCAACCGGACTTGCGGGGGAAGCCGGCAATTGAGCGAGACCGTGTCCGGGTTGAACGGACTCAATCCGTCCAGGACCGCCGGGTTGTACAGATAGGTGTAAGTCACGGTCGTCCCGCCTTGCACCTGTACGGCCGGGAACGCCGCGGTGGTGCGCGTGCCGTCGTAATCGAAACGGATCAGCGTGCAATTGGTGACCGGGGACTGGTTCGAAGGTACGGTGCTGTAGTCCAACCCGACCTCGATTTCCATGCCGCCAGGGCCAGTGCTGTCGTCGGAGTCGTCGACGTCGATGTCGTCATCGCCGTCGAACACCAGCGCGCAGGACACGTACCGATTCTGCGTGGAGATGTTGCGGACGCCTTCCGGATTGATGTACACGTCGCCGGTCTGGCTGCCGGTGCTGGGCTGGCATTGCGAACCAGCCATGATCTTGCGGTTGGTGGTATAGCCCAGGCCGGTCGCGCTGGCGTCGGCCAACAGCAGGCCGGTGCACAGGACGCCGCAGGTCAGGGCGAGGAGATTGCTCGTCTTCATGGGTTTTCCCTGGATTCGTATCGGGCGGCTCGTGCCGCATTCCGTATCCACGCCGGAAGCGGTCATGACCGGCCAACCCTCGTGTCTCCCTGGCTGAACGGACGCGGCCGCAGGGATTCATGGACCGCGAAAAGAAAGACCCGCCAATGTGGCGGGTCCGGATTGCATGGATGCGCGTGGGCCCGAAGGATCCGGCTCTCATCACGCGCCGAGCACGGCCTTCACCAGTTGCTCGGCCAGCGCTTCCGCCGTCGCATTCGCGGTCTGCAGCACCACTTCCGCGTTCTCGGGTTCTTCGTACGGCGAATCGATGCCGGTGAAGTGCTTGATCTCGCCCGCGCGCGCCTTGGCGTACAGGCCCTTCACGTCGCGCTTCTCCGCGAGCTCGAGCGGCGTGTCGATGAACACCTCGACGAACTCGCCATCGTCGAACAACTCGCGCGCCATGCGCCGCTCGGCGCGGAACGGGGAAATGAAGCTGACCAGCACGATCAGGCCCGAATCGACCATCAGCTTCGCCACCTCGGCGACGCGGCGGATGTTCTCGACGCGGTCCTCGTCGGTGAAGCCGAGGTCCTTGTTCAGTCCGTGGCGCACGTTGTCGCCATCGAGCAGGTAGGTGTGCTGGCCCATCGCCAGCAGCTTCTTCTCGACCAGGTTCGCGATCGTCGACTTGCCCGAACCGGACAGGCCGGTGAACCACACGCAGCGCGGCTGCTGGTGCTTGATGCGCGCGCGCGCGGCCTTGTCCACCTCGAGGTGGTGCCAGTGGATGTTGCCGGCGCGGCGCAACGCGAAGTCGAGCGTGCCGGCGGCGACCGTGGCGTTGGTCTGGCGATCGATCAGGATGAACGCGCCGAGCTCGCGGTTGTCGGCGTAGGGTTCGAACGCGACCGCCTGGTCGAGGTAGAGGTTGCAGGCCGCGACTTCGTTGAGTTCGAGGTGCTTGGCCGCGAGCTCGTCCTGGGTGTTGACGTCGATCTTGTGCTTGATCTCGGTGACCTGCGCGCCGATCGTGCGCGCGCCGATCTTGATGAAGTACGGGCGCCCGGGCAGCAGCGGCGCATCGTCCATCCACAGCAGGTGCGCGGCGAACTGGTCGGAGGTTTCCGTCGGATCGGACCCGGCGGCGATCACGTCGCCGCGGCTGGCGTCGATTTCGTCGTCCAGGGTCAGCACCACCGCCTGGCCGGCGCGGGCGACGTCGAGGTCGCCGTCCGCGGTGACGATGCGGGCGATGCGCGAACGCCGGCCCGAGGGCAGCACCACGATCTCCATGCCCGGCTTCGCTTCGCCCGCGGCGAGCGCGCCGGCGAAACCGCGGAATTCGTGGTTGGGGCGGCAGACCCATTGCACCGGCATCCGCAGCGCGTCGACCTTGCCGCCGGCATCGACCTGCACGTTCTCCAGGTGCTCGAGCAGGGACTCGCCGTGGTACCACGGCGTCGCCGGCGAACGCTCCAGCATGTTGTCGCCCTTCAGCGCCGACAACGGGATCGCGGTGACGTTGGGGATGCCGAGCGTGGCGGCGAGTTCGCGGTAGCCGGCGACGATCTCCTCGAAGCGTTCCTGCGAATAATCGACCAGATCCATCTTGTTCACCGCCAGCACCACGTGGCGGATGCCAAGCAGCGAGACGATGTAGCTGTGCCGGCGGGTCTGCGTGAGCAGGCCCTTGCGCGCATCGACCAGCACGATGGCGAGGTCGGCGGTGGACGCGCCGGTGGCCATGTTGCGGGTGTACTGCTCGTGCCCCGGGCAGTCGGCGACGATGAACTTGCGCTTGTCGGTGCCGAAGAAGCGGTAGGCGACGTCGATCGTGATGCCCTGCTCGCGCTCGGCGGCGAGGCCATCCACCAGCAGCGCGAAATCGATCTCCTCGCCCTGCGTGCCGTGGCGGCGGCTGTCGGATTCGAGCGCCGCGAGCTGGTCGTCCAGCAACAGCTTGGTGTCGTGCAGCAGGCGCCCGATCAGGGTGCTCTTGCCGTCGTCGACGCTGCCGCAGGTGATGAAGCGGAGCAGGCTCTTGGTTTCATGCTGCTGCAGGTAGGCGGCGACTTCGGCCGCGGCGTCCTGTCGTGCTTCCATGCCGGCATCATCCTGGATCGACATCAGAAATACCCCTCCTGCTTCTTCTTCTCCATCGACGCGGTCGGGTCGTGGTCGATCACCCGGCCCTGACGTTCGGACGTGGTCGCAACCAGCATCTCGGCGATGATCTTCTCCAGCGTGTCGGCCTCGGATTCGATCGCGCCCGTCAGCGGATAACAGCCCAGGGTGCGGAAACGGACTTTCTTCATCATCGGCGTCTCGCCGTCGCGTAGCGGCAGGCGCTCGTCGTCGACCATGATCAGCGAACCGTCCCGTTCGACCACCGGGCGCTCCTGCGCGAGGTACAGCGAGGGCACCGGGATGTTCTCGCGGAAGATGTACAGCCAGACGTCGAGTTCGGTCCAGTTCGAGATCGGGAACACGCGCACCGATTCGCCCTTGTGGATGCGCGCGTTGTAGAGGTTCCACAATTCCGGGCGCTGGGTCTTGGGATCCCAGCGGTGCTGTGCGTTGCGGAAGCTGAAAATGCGTTCCTTGGCGCGCGATTTCTCCTCGTCGCGGCGCGCGCCGCCGATGGCGGCGTCGAAACCCCACTTGTCCAGCGCCTGCTTCAGCGCCTGGGTCTTCATCACGTCGGTATGCACGGTGGCGCCGTGCGTGATCGGGCCGATGCCCTGAGCCAGCCCGTCCGGATTGGTCCACTTGCGCAGTTCGACCCCGGTCTCCGCGGCGCGGCGGTCGCGGAAGGCGATCATTTCGCGGAATTTCCACGTCGTGTCGACGTGCAGCATCGGGATCGGCGGCTTGGCCGGGTAGAAGGCCTTCACCAGCAGGTGCAGCAGCACCGAACTGTCCTTGCCGACCGAGTACATCATCACCGGGTTCTGGAACTCGGCTGCGACCTCGCGCAGGATATGGATGCTCTCCGCTTCAAGGCGGTCGAGGTGGGACAACGGGCGCGGGGCTGGCATCGGCTGTCAAACTGTGAAAGGAGTCGCAGTCTAGCCCAGCCTCGCCTACATTCGCCATCGAACGGCCCGACCGAAGCATCGGGATGGCCCCTGCGGCTAAAATCGCCGGTTCATGGCCTCTCCGGGCCGTCGAATTCGTTTTCCCAGAGCCATTCCCGCACATGAAAATCCTTGTCGGCTACAAGCGCGTGGTGGACTTCAACGTCCGCATCCAGGTCAAGCCGGATGGTTCCGGCGTGGTCACCGATGGCGTCAAGCTGTCGCCCAATCCGTTCGACGACATCGCGCTGGAAGAAGCCCTGCGCCTGCGCGACAAGGGCATCGCGACCGAAGTCGTGGTCGCCACGATCGCGCCGGCCGATGCCCAGCCGCACCTCCGCAACGGCCTGGCGATGGGCGCCAACCGCGCCATCCACGTGGTCGCCGACGGCCCGTTGCAGCCGCTGACCGCGGCGCGCACCTTCGTCAAGTTGATCGAGAAGGAGCAGCCGGACCTGGTCATCCTCGGCAAGCAGGCGATCGACGACGACGCCAGCCAGACCGGGCAAATGCTCGCCACGCTGTGGGGTCGCCCGCAGGCGACATTCGCCTCGAAGCTCGATATCGAAAACGGCAAGGCCACGGTGGTGCGCGAAGTCGACGCCGGCCTGGAAACGCTTGAAGTGGATTTGCCGGCGGTGGTGACCACCGACCTGCGCCTCAACGAACCGCGCTTCATCAAGCTGCCGGACATCATGAAGGCCAAGGGCAAGCCGCTGGAGACCATCGCGTTCGCCGACCTCGGCGTCGACGGTGGCGACACGCTCAAGACCACGCATTACGCGGCGCCGGCCAAGCGCAGCCGCGGCGTGATGGTGAAGGATGCGGCCGAACTGGTCGCCGCACTCAAGCAGAAGGGATTGCTGTGATGGGCAAGGTACTGATCGTCGCCGAACACGTGGACGGCAAGCTCAACGCTTCGACTGCGAAGTGCGTGTCCGCCGCGCAGGCGCTGAAGCCCGATTCCATCGACATCGTGGTGCTCGCCGCGGATCCGGTCGGCGTCGCCGCCGAAGCCGCGCAGATCGCCGGCGTGGCGAAGGTGCTCACCGTCGCCAATGCGGCGAACGCGAACGCCATCGCGCAGGTGCAGGCACCGCAGGTCGCGGCGCTGGCCAAGGGCTACAGCCACGTGTTCGGCCCGAGCACCACCTTCGGCAAGGACGTGATGCCTTGCATCGCCGCCCTGCTCGGCGTGGCGCAGGTGTCCGACGTGATGGCAGTCGAAGGCAGCCACGTGTTCAAGCGCCCGATCTACGCCGGCAACGCCATCATCACCGTAGAAGCGCCGAGCGACCATGCCGTGGTCGCCACGATCCGCACCGCCTCGTGGCCGGAAGCCGCGCGCGGCGGCAACGCCGCGGTCGAAGCTGCTTCGGTCGATGCCGCGCTGCCGACGCATACCCGTTATGTCGGCCTCGCTGCCGGCAAGTCGGATCGCCCCGACCTGCAGAGCGCGAAGCGCGTGGTGTCGGGCGGACGCGGCGTCGGCTCGAAGGAGAACTTCGAGATCATCTACAAGTTCGCCGACAAGCTCGGCGCGGCCGTTGGCGCCTCGCGCGCCGCGGTCGATGCCGGCTACGTGCCGAACGAACTGCAGGTCGGACAGACCGGCAAGATCATCGCGCCGGAGCTGTACGTCGCGGTCGGCATTTCCGGTGCCATCCAGCACCTGACCGGGATCAAGGACGCCGGCACCATCGTCGCGATCAACAAGGACAGCGACGCGCCGATCTTCGAGATCGCCGACATCGGGCTGGTGGGCGATCTGTTCCAGGTCTTGCCGGAGTTGGAACAGGCGCTCTGACCGGAGCGGACGCCGATCCTGCAAGCCTCGCGTCCGCTGCATCGAACCGCCCCGGGCGGGGCGGCGGCGTTCCTCAGAGAGCGATGTCCATCGGATTGCTCGTGGCCGGCTGGAACGTGTTGGGCAACAGGCTCGTCGCGAACCCGTAGCCGACGCTCTGCGAGAGCCAGATTTGCCCACTCTGCGGGTGCACCCAGCCCACGTCGCCCAGTCCGTCGTGGTTGAAGTCGCCGTTGGCGACCAGCACCGCGCCGGCGGCGGGACTGGCGCTCGAGTTGTATGCCAGGCGCGTCATCCCGTCCATGTACCAGACGACCAGCCGGTTCAAGGTCGCGGAGTGCAGCAGGATGTCGGCCCGGCCGTCGCCGTTGACATCGGTGACGCCACGCAGCGTGTAGCTCGTGTCGTGCGACTGGATCTGGCGCATCTGGAACGCCGCGCCATGGCTGATGGCCATGAACAGCGCGCCCTGCGACCCTTCGAACAGGAGGTCGTCCAGCTTGTCGTCGTTGAAGTCGCCGGCGGTGATGAAACGCAGGCCGGCCGGAAGCGTCTGCGACGTATAGGCAACCCGGTTGCCGTTGACCATGAACCAGGTCGTGATCTTCCCGACGGTACTGTCGAACAGGAGGATGTCGGATTTGCCGTTCCCGTCGAAATCGCCCGCCGCTATGGCGCGCGACGTGCTGGTGTAGGGCAATGCCTGCTGTGCGAACTGCGCGCCGTTGGAAATGCCCAGGTACAGCGCGCCGGTGGTGTTGTCGGCAAGCAACAGGTCGTCGCGCCGGTCGTCGCTGAAATTCCCGGTCCCGACGACGAGTCGCGTCCCCGGGATCGAGGACGTCGAATACGCCGTCCGCGCAGTGCCATTCATGTACCAGACCACCAGGGTGCTGGCCGAATGGTTGAAGAAAAACAGGTCGGACGTGCCATTCCCGTTGGCGTCGATATGGCGCGCCGCCCGCATCACCGGCGTGCCTGACGCCGCCGCGGCACGGAAGCCCGTCGCCACTGCCTGGATCGGCAGGTAAGGATCCTGCGTGTCGTTTTCGTTCGCGGCATCCTGCGTGCCGTCGTCGATCAACGGCTGCACGTCGTTTCGCGGTTCCTCGCCGCGGTCCGCGACAGTTGCGAAGCGCCCGCCCGCCGTCGCCACGGGAGACGATGCCGTCGCACTGCCCTGTGCCATGGCGTTCGCCGTGCGCGCCTCGTTGCCATCCTGCCGCGCGCACGCCGCCAACGACAGGATGGTCGCCAGAACCATCGTGGAATGACCCATCGGACGCATGCCGGTTTCCCCCTGTGAACAGCGCGGATGCACGGGCATTCTGCCGTGCGGCAATCGCTTCGGCAAATCCCCGGGGGCGCCGGATGCGCGTGCCCGGGGAAAGTCCGCGCCAAACGCTACAACGCGATATCCATCGGATCGCCGGTGCTGGACGTATACGAATACGCCAGCTGGCTGGTCGTGAACGCGGATCCGCTACTGAGCGACAACCAGACGCTTCCGTTCGTCGGGTGGGCCCAGGCGACATCGCTCTTCTTGTTGCCGTCGAAATCACCGTGCGCGACGAGCACGGCTCCCGATGGACTTGTCATCGAATTGTAGGCGGTGCGTGTGGACCCGTTCATGTACCAGACGACCAGTTTGTTCGCGGACGAATCGTGCAGCAGGATGTCCGCCCTCCCGTCCCCGCTGATGTCGGTGGCGCCACGCAGCGCGTACGTGCTGGCATAGGCCAGCCCCACCGGCTGCAATGTGAACGAACTCCCCGTGCTGATCGCGATGAAGAGGTTGCGCTGCGCATCCTGGAACAGCAGGTCTGCCTTCTTGTCGCCGTTGAAGTCCGCCGCGAGCACGTAAGTCAAACCGGTCGAGAACGCCTGCGACTTGTAGGCCGCGCGCACGCCGTTGTTCATGTACCAGATCACGACCTGTCCGGTGCTCGCGTTGCGGACCACGATGTCGGCCTTGCCGTTGCCGTCGATGTCGGCCACGTCGAGCGCCTGCGAGCCGGAGGATACGGCGGGCGACATCGGCTGCGGCGCGAACGTGCTGCCGTTGCTCATTCCGATGTACAGGCTGCCGTTGCTGCCCGCCAGCAGCAGGTCGTCCTTGCCGTCGGCGTTGAAGGCGCCCGCGCCGATGACCGAATACGACGCAGGGATCGTCGACGACGCATAAGCGGTCCTCGTGGTGCCGCTCATGAACCAGGTCACGATCCTGCCGCTCGCGTGGTTGAAGAAGAACAGGTCGGTGCGCGCATTGCCGTTCGCATCGATCCTGCGCGCAACCGGCAGGGACGATCCGCCATCGTCGTCCGGCACCACCGTCGCGCGGAACCCGGATACGGGCGGCATGATGAACCCGAGGCTCTTCGCGTTGTCCTCCGAGTTGTTCACGCCACACGCAAACGTGCCGCAGAAGGTGACGCGCGGATTCGAGAAAACCAGGTACGAGGTCTGGCCGGCGTCGCCATAGGCCATGATCGTGTAGAAATCCTTGTTGAGCGTCGTCGGCTTGTAGCCGAAGGAATAATCGAACGCGCCGTAGTCGTCCGGATCGTCGAGCACATGGTCGTCGCTCATCTGGGTCGCGCGGTCGTGCGCCGACCCCATGTTGTGCCCGAGCTCGTGGGCCAGGGTGTGCTCCTCGCAGTAATACCCGTTGTCGCTGCCATCGCTGACCACCGAATAGCCGTAGCCCTCCCATCCGTTGGTCGCGGTCACCGGCTGCTTGCCGCCGCCGATCAGCCAGGCGATGCCGCAGCTTTCCTGTTCGGGATCCCGGAAGGGACGCACCAGCGACACGAGGTCGGCGCCATAGGTCTCGCGCGCGGCGCGCAGGGCGTTGAATGCAGTATTGATGGGGACATCATTCTGGCCGTCGGTCCCGGAGAGTTGATCCAGCGCGATCTCGTTGGTATTGGTATCGGTGTAATTCACCTGCATCGTGTGCACGAGGCGTATCTGGCCTGCCACCTTGCTGTTCGTCAGGCCCGCATTGGCCGTGTCGACCATGCTGTTCAGGCGGGTCACCACGTTCGCGGTGCTGCCCTGGGCGGTCACGAATCCCTGCGTGTAACCGATGAGCAGGTCGACCGTCGTCGTGGCAGCCGCCGCGGAGGCGGGCCTGGGGGCGAGCGCTGCCGGATTCGCGGCGCCCGCGGCAGGCTGCAACTCGCGCAGGCGCTCCAGTACGGCCGGGGAAACGATCCGGTAATCGGGCGAAACAGGATTGGCCGCAAGGCTGGAAAGATCCTTGAGCAAGCTCGGGTCGGTTTCCACCAGCCAGCTCGCGCCGCCGCGCATCGTGAGTCGGAGCGGGCGCGCATCGGGTTGGCCGATGCTGCCGTAAACCGCACCGGTACCGAAGGTCAGGATCGCCTGCACGCCTTCCTGTCCTGGCAGGTGTCCGATCCAGGTCCAGTCGCCGGAATCCGGATGGCGCACGATGCGGTCGTACTGGAACCCGAGCAAGCGGCCGTTCGGGGCCACGACTCGCAACATGCCGCTCGTGATCGCGTCGATCGCGTGCCGTTCGCTGAGATCGGCACGGTGCCATGTGTAGGCGCCATCGCGCACCGGCGCCTGCGCGTCGTAACGCAGCAGCTCCCCGCGGTCGGGCAAGGCGGCGAAACGCGCGCTCGCCGCGGTCGATGAACGCGCCGCGGGAACGACGCCCTGCGCCGCAGGATTCGACGACTGGCGCGCGACCCGGCCATCGGCATCCGCGCCGCCGCCCTGCTTCGTGCACGCCGCCAAGGACAGTCCCATGACCAGGACCGTCCCGAAAATACCGATCGAGCGCATGCCGCTTCCCCTGTTTCGACCCGCAAATGTGCGGTTATCCTGCCGCTTGGCAGGGGAATTCGCAATCGCGCGGGAAAAACCCGCGGCGCGTCACAATCCGCCCTGCATTCAGCACCGCGGGATTCCGCCGAAGCCGCGCCGTAGACTCCGCGTGGCCCACGGACGGCACCGTGGACGTCAACCCGCATCCCGCGACGAGGTCCGGCCGATGATCGGCATCATCCACATGGGCGCCGCCAAGACCGGTTCCAGCACGCTGCAGGAATTCTTCCACCTCAATCGCGAACGGTTGCGCGACGCCGGCGTGTTCTACCCGCGCTCCCCTGGGGCGAAGCAGCACGGCCTGCTCGCCGAATCCTGCATCGACCCCGCGCGGGAACCGGAACGCGAAGCAGCCGAACGCCGCAATCGCGAATTCCGCGAATCCTTCGCCCGCGAAATGGAACGCGACGCGGGCGGCATGCGCCACCTGCTGGTTTCCTCGGAGCTGTTCCATGCGCGGCTGTGGAACGCGGGCGAGGTTGAAAAGTTGAAGGCGCTGCTCGAACCGTGGTGTTCGTCATGGCGCATCGTGTTCTACATGCGCCGCCAGGATCGCTACGCGGCCAGCCTGCACAGCACCTACCTGCGCCGCGGCGGCGAGTCGGACGCGATCCTCGACGTCCTCAACCCGCATCATTTCGACTACGGCGGCATCCTCGCGATGTGGTCAGGCGTGTTCGGCAGCGGGGCGCTGCTGCCGCGAGTGTTCGAACGCGACGCGCTGGCCGGCGGCGACATCGTCGCGGACTTCATCGAAGCCAGCGGCTTGCCGCTCGCGCTCGATGGATGTGCGCGCCCCCCCGACCGCAACGCCGCGCTGTCGGCCGATGCGCAGTGGTTCCTGCGCGAATTCAACCGTCGCCGGCCACGCTCCGTCGATGCAATGTCGGACGGTGAAACGCTATTGCGCCGCAATATCGCGGCGTTCCTGGAGTCGCGTTGCGCGGGCGCGCCGGCCCTGCCCACGCGCGATGCGGCGCGCGCGTTCTACGCCGGGTATCGCGCGTCGAATGCCGACGTGGCGCGACGCTGGTTCGGGCGCGATGCGCTGTTCGACGAATCCTTCGACGACTATCCGGATGTCGCCGCCGATGCGGCACCCGATGCGATGGACATCACCGCGCCGCTGCTGCGCGAACTTGCGGCGAATTCGCTGTGGCTGGACGAAGACCGGCGCAAGCGGCTCGCAAACGCGAAATCGACGCCTGCGCTGCTCGCCATCCTGGCCGGCTATCTCGAGGAATGCGATCCGGCGCTCGCGCAACGCTTGCGCGACGCCGTTCCGGACTGACTCAGCCGGTGACCGCGACTCCGGTCTTCGCCGTGACCTCGTCGCGACTCACGCCTTCGGCCAGTTCCACCAGTTTCAGGCCATCCGCCGTCACGTCGAATACGCCGAGTTCGGTGATGATGCGGTTGACCACGCCCACGCCGGTGAGCGGCAGCGTGCACTCGGGGATGATCTTCGGATCGCCGTTCTTGGTGGTGTGCTCCATCAGCACCACCACGCGCTTCACGCCGGCGACCAGGTCCATCGCGCCGCCCATGCCCTTGACCATCTTGCCGGGCACCATCCAGTTGGCGAGGTCGCCCTTGTCGGTGACTTCCATCGCGCCGAGGATGGCGAGGTCGATGTGGCCGCCGCGGATCATCGCGAACGAATCGTGGCTGCCGAAATAGCTGGCACCCGGCATCGCGGTGACGGTCTGCTTGCCGGCGTTGATCAGGTCGGCGTCGATTTCCGCTTCGGTCGGGAACGGGCCGATGCCGAGCAGGCCGTTCTCGCTCTGCAGCCACACGTTCATGCCGTCGGGGATGTAGTTCGCCACCAGCGTCGGCAGGCCGATGCCGAGGTTGACGTAGGCGCCGTCGCTCAGTTCCCGTGCGGCGCGTTGCGCCATCTCATCGCGGGTCCAGGCCATCACTTGTCTCCCTGGCGGATCGTGCGCTGTTCGATGCGCTTCTCCGGATGCGGGTTGTGCACGATGCGATCGACGTAGATGCCCGGCAGGTGCACCTGGTCGGGATCGATCGCGCCGATCTCGACCACTTCCTCGACTTCGGCGACGCAGACCTTGCCGGCCATCGCGCAGGCCGGGTTGAAGTTGCGCGCGGTCTTGCGGAACACCAGGTTGCCGGCCGCGTCCGCCTTCCATGCCTTCACCAGCGAAACGTCGGCCTTCAGCGCGGTTTCCAGCACGTACCAGCGGCCGTCGATCTGCCGCGTTTCCTTGCCGTCGGCGACCACGGTGCCGTAACCGGTCGCGGTGAAGAACGCGGGAATGCCGGCGCCACCGGCACGCAGGCGTTCGGCCAGCGTGCCCTGCGGGTTGAACTCCAATTCGAGCTCGCCGCCGAGGAACTGGCGTTCGAATTCCTTGTTCTCGCCGACGTAGGACGAAATCATCTTCCTGATCTGCCGCGTCGTCAGCAGCTGGCCGAGGCCGAAGCCGTCGACGCCGGCGTTGTTGGAGATCACGGTCAGGCCCTTCACGCCCGAATCGCGCAAGGCCGCGATCAGCGCCTCGGGGATGCCGCACAGGCCGAAACCGCCGACCGCGAGGGTCTGCCCGTCGGCGACGAGGCCGGAGAGCGCGGTGGCCGCGTCGGGATATCGCTTGCGTCCCGCGCCACCGGATGAAGTGGAAGTGTTGCCCGCCATCGTTTTTTCCAGCGATCCGGAACGAGCCGACAGTCTACCCGCTCCACCGCCGCCCGACATTGGACGATGGTCCGCGGGCCTGCTGCTAGAATTCAGGCATGCGGCGCAGGCCAGGATCGTCGCGGCGCTTTCCACGGACCCACGCATGACTCCAGCCGGAACCCCCGAATTCTCGGTCGTGATCCCGGTGTTCAACAGCCAGGACATCGTCCGCGAAACCATCGAGCGCACGTCGTCGTTCTTCAATGCCCGCGGCTGGAGCCACGAGATCATCGTGGTCAACGACGGCAGCCGCGACCGCAGCTGGGACGTGCTCGCGCAAGCCGCGCGCGACATCCCTGGCGTGGTCGCCATCGATCTGCTGCGCAACAGCGGGCAGCACAACGCCAACCTCTGCGGCTTCCGCGCTTCGCGCGGCGCCTGGGTCGTCACCATGGACGACGACCTGCAGAATCCGCCGGAGGAAATCGCGCACCTCGTGGAGAAGGCTCGCGAAGGCTTCGACCTCGTGATCGGCCAATTCCATTCCAAGCAACACGCCGGCTACCGACGCCTCGGTTCGCGGATGGTGCGCACGATCAACCAGCGCATCTTCGGGCAGGAGAAGGATCTCGTCCTCAGCAATTTCCGACTGATCCGCCGCGATGTCGTCGACCGCGTCTGCGCCTACCGCGGGCCCTTCCCGTACGTCCCCGGCCTGTGCCTGCTCTACTCCGGGAAGCGTGCGAACACCCTGGTCGAACACCACCCGCGCCGGGTCGGCAGCAGCAACTACAACTGGCGCCGCATCCTGACGTTGCTCGCGACCATCCTGTTCAATTATTCGTCGTTCCCGTTGCGGGTCGTCGCCGCGCTCGGACTGGCGACGGCGGGCTTCAGCTTCCTGCTCGGGCTGTTCTTCCTCGCCGAAGGACTGCTGCACGGCACGAACGTCCCCGGCTGGACCACGCTCGTGGTGCTCCTGTCCTTCTTCAACGGCGTGACCATGCTGATGCTCGGCATGCTCGGCGAATACGTGATCCGGATCATCAACCAGCTCAACATGGCCGATCCGTACTTCGTCCGCGAAACCATCCGCCACGATGCCTGAGCATTTCTTCATCTGCGGCGCGCAACGTTCGGCGACCACGTACCTGTACCGGATGCTCGACCAGCACCCCGGCATCGCCATGGCGAAGCCGATGCGCCCCGAGCCGAAGTACTTCATCCGGCCGCGCGCGAACGACGACCTGGCCGAATACCGCGCCACGTTCTTCGCCGGCGCGGATGCGCAATGGTTCGGCGAGAAAAGCACTTCCTACATCGAATATCCGGAGGCCGCGGAACGGATCTCGCGGCTGCTGCCGGACGCGACGTTGTTCTTCATGCTGCGGGACCCGGTCGAACGCGCGATCTCGAACTACCGGTTCAGCCACGGAAACGGCCTCGAACCGCTTTCGATCGAACGGGCGCTCGACGCCGAGGCCGGGCGCATCGCCGAAGGAGGATCGGCCGCGACGTCCGTGTCGCCATACGCCTATGTCGCGCGCGGCCGGTACGTGGATTACCTCGAACCGTGGTTCGCGCATTTCCCCGCCAGCCGGATCCACCTGCTCGTCGCCGAACGGCTGGTCGGATCCCGCGACGGGCTGCGCGACGTCTTCGCCCGGCTCGGCCTCGGCGGCGATATTCCGCTCGAGGGCGTCGACGAACCCTTCAACCAGTCTTCCTCGCCGTCCGGGATTCCGGAGGGCGTGCGCGAACGCCTGCGCGCCGAGTTCGCTGGCAGCAACCTCGAGCTGCAGCGCCGTTACGGCGTGGACGTGGGCGCATGGGGCTGATGCGGCCACGCGTTCCGCATGGACGCGGCATGATGGTCGCGCTCGTCCTGGCGACCGTGCTCATCCAGATCGCGGTCGCGGTGCTGCTGAAGGAACTGGCCGATGCCCACCATGGTTGGCAGCCCTGGTTCCTGCTGATCCTCGCGGTGGCGGTCGGGCTGAACGGATTGCGGTTCGTGATCTGGGGCTACACGCACAGGCACTATCCCCTGAGCCATTCCTACCCGCTCACGGCTTTGTTCTTTCCGTGCATCCTGCTGCTTTCGTCCTGGTATGGCGAACCGATCGGCTGGCAGAAGATCGCCGGCGTCGCGGTCATCATGCTCGGGCTCGGCCTGATGACCTGGGAATCCGGCGATGCCTGACCTCGATTCGATCTGGGCGCGCCCGCGCGCCAAGCGCTGGCTCAACTTCGCCTATGTCTATGCCGCGCACCTGCTGCACTTGCTGCTCGACGTGTCGCCATGGTTCGTGCGCAACGCGGCGTGGAGGCTGCTGCTCGGCGGATGCGGCAAGGGCGTGTTCTTCGACCATCGCGTCTACGTCAAATTCCCGTGGCTGGTCTCGATCGGCGACGACGTGAGCATCAACCGCGGCGTCGAGTTCTACTGCAGCCTGCGCGAACGCAGCCGGATCCGGATCGGCTCGAACGTGCGCATCGCGCCGAACGTGCGCTTCCACGCGGCGGGCCATGACCCCGACCATCCGGACCTCGCGGACAACGGCGCGGACATCGTCGTCGAGGACGGCGCCTGGATCGGCGCGGGATCGCTGGTGTTGCAAGGCGTGCGCATCGGACGCGGCGCAGTCGTGGCCGCCGGCAGCGTCGTGACACGCGACATCCCGCCCAACTGCATCGCCGGCGGCGTCCCGGCGAAGGTGCTGCGCGAGCGCCGGACCGACCATGCATCCTCTTGACTGGCTGATCGCGTCGCTGGGGTGCACCGCGCTGGCGCAGGTGGCATTCAAGCTGCACGCACGGAACCGCCAGCGCTGGCTGCTGGGCAGCGCGATAGCGCTTTTCCTGCTGGTTCCCTACACCACCTACAATGCGCTGCGTGGCCTGTCCCTGGACACGGTCTACGTCGCGACCGCCGCTTCGCAACTCCTGGTGGTGGCGCTTTCGCTGGCCTTCATGGGCGAGCGCTATTCGTTGCGGCAATACGCCGGCTTCTTGCTGGTGCTCGCAGGAATCGTCCTCTACAACCGCTGACAGGCGCCGCGCCATGCTCAAGTTCAACAAGCCCTACATGACCGGCCGCGAGTTGTGGCTGATCAGCCAGGCGCATGCCAACGGCCACCTCTCCGGGGACGGCGCGTTCACCAAGCGTTGCCACGCATGGCTCGAGGAACGCACCGGTTGCGCGAAGGCACTGCTGACGCATTCCTGCACCGCCGCGCTTGAAATGAGCGCGCTGCTGCTGGACCTGGAACCGGGCGACGAAGTGATCATGCCCTCGTTCACCTTCGTCTCCACCGCCAATGCCTTCGTCCTGCGCGGCGCGGTCCCGGTGTTCGTGGACATCCGGCCCGACACCCTCAACATCGACGAATCGCTGATCGAAGCGGCGATCACGCCACGCACCAGGGCCATTTGCGTCGTGCACTACGCGGGCGTCGGCTGCGAGATGGACGCCATCCTCGCCATCGCCGGGAAGCACGGCCTTGCCGTGGTCGAGGATGCGGCGCAGGGCATCTTCTCGACCTATCGCGGCAAGCCCCTCGGAAGCATCGGCGCCCTCGGGGCACTCAGCTTCCACGAAACCAAGAACGTCATCTCGGGCGAGGGTGGTGCACTGCTCGTCAACGACCCGGCGCTCGCCGAGCGCGCGGAAATCATCCGCGAGAAAGGCACGAACCGCAGCAAGTTCTTCCGCGGCCAGGTCGACAAGTACACGTGGGTGGAAGTCGGGTCGTCCTATCTTCCAAGCGAGATCCTGGCCGCCTTCCTGGCCGCGCAACTGGACGAAGCGGAGGACATCACCCGCAGGCGGCTCGCGATATGGGACCGATACCACGCCTGGGCGGCGCCGCTGGAGGCGCGCGGCCTGCTGCGGAGGCCGATCGTGCCTGCGCATTGCACGCACAACGCGCACATGTACTACCTGCTGCTGCCGTCGCTCGAACAACGGACGGCGTTCATCGATGTCCTGAAACAACGCGGCATCGGCGCGGTGTTCCACTACATCCCGCTGCATTCCTCGCCTGCCGGGCAACGCTACGGGCGCAGCAGCGGCGAATTGCCGGTGACCGATTCGACCAGCGATCGGCTCGTGCGGCTGCCGCTTTGGGTGGGGTTGGAAGAACACATGGACGAAGTGCTGGACGCCTGCAACGCCGCCCTCGGGGCCTGACCGGGATCAGTCCCCGGGATAACCGTTGCGCGCCCGCACTTCGGGCGAGAACGCGTTCAAGTGCTGGCGTTCCAGGAAACCGATGATGCGTTGCCTGCGGGCGTCGTTGAACTTGCACACCACCAGTTGGGCGGCGCATTTCCCCGGCGCCTGCATCGCCGCATCGCCACCCATCTCCAGCAGTTGCCGTGCGGTTTCCGCGTTGGCGTGGCGGGTATACCTGGCGTCCTTCCAGGCCGTGATGCCGAGCGGAAGCTGCAACGCGACGACAAGAACCGCCAACGCCACCCCGACCCCGCGCGCCCGTCGCGCAGCCTGCCCCGCCCGCGCCATCGCCGGCCATTGCGCGACCAGCATCATCAGCAAGGCAAGGAGGTGCCAGCGATAGATGAACCCGTAGCGCGGCTGCCACAGGTATTCGGCGCCGAATTCCGATACGCGCCCGAGCAGGATGCCCGCCACGAGGCCGTAGAACAGGAACATGATCGACACGGCGATGAAAGCGGTCCGGTTGATTTCGCCGTCCAGCGCCTTCTTCCAGAACCACAGGTGGGCGAGGATGCATGCAAGCCCGAGCGCGACGGTCGCGACTCCAGCCGCATCGCCGAACCAGGCATGCAACGTGGCCCTGTGCACCAGCGAAGACGACAGCGGCACCAGGATCCATTGCCATGCATGCCCTGCTTGCGAAACCAGTCCGCCCAGGCGCGAGCCATGCGCCGCGGCGGCGTCCGCGTCGACCGCGACCGGTGCCGCCACCTTGTAGAACGCAAGGTACAACCCGATGCCGACGATGCAGGCCGCAACCTGCAGGAACGCTGCGCCGCGCCTCGTGCGATCGCGCCATCCGAACAATGCCGCCGCGAGCACGACGGCGATCGTCGCGACCAGCGCGGTGTCGTCGGCGACCAGCCCGAACAGGAACGTGGCCACGACCAGCGTCGCCGCCCGTCCCGGCGACGGCACTTCCAGCACCGCCCATGCGGTCAGCAGCCACAGGAACAGGAAGAAATGGCTGGTGAACCCGAGCGTCAACAGCGACCACGTGAACACCATCGGCGCCGACAGCGAGAAATACACCGCGGCCATCGCGACGAGGAAGAATCCCGCCGCCCGCCCACCCGCCCGCAATTCGCGCCGAATGCCGATCCCTAGCAGGCAGAACGATGCCATTCCCGCGACGGTCGCGAACAGCGCCTCGATGCGGAAATCGAGGTCGAACCACTCGTAATTCGCCAACAACAACAGCCTGCGCAAGGGTTGCGCGTGGTCCATCGCGCCGCGCTTCACCAGGAGGTCCTGCGGATGCAGGTTGCCGTGGGCATACGGGTAGACGATCCGGTCGATGAAGTACCAGTTGTCCGACACCGCGATCCAGCCCGCCGTCGTGGCCGCATAGGCGAGCGCATTGGCGGCGAAAACCGCGATCAGGAAGCCGAACAACAGGCGCGTCCACGCCATGCCGGACAGACTCGGTTTCATGAATCCCGCCATTTTCCGCCCATCGGGCTCCGCTGCGCCACGTGCTAGGATGCTGCACCCTCGCATCCTGCGTCCAGAGACCATGCGCACACCGATCGCCGCCGCACTTGCCCTCGCCCTCGCCTTCGCCCTCGCTGGGTGCAAGCAGAAAGTCGATGACTCCGCGGCGAACGGCGCCTTGCCCCAGCCTGCGTCGACCCAGCAACCGGCCGCCGCCTCGCCGCAGGCCGCGACCGGCGAAGCGAAGAAGCCGCCGAGGTTCGCGTCCGCCGCGCGCATCGCCGAAATCAAGGCCTCCGGCAAGACCGGTTTCTGGGCCGATCCCGCCGAGTTCTGCCCAGGTCGCCGCGTCACGACGCTGACCTGGAACGTCGAGTCGAGCGGAGCGCAGAAAGTCGTGGTCTATGTCATCGACAAGGAAGGCAAGGAACGCAACTTCGGGCGCGGCGGCCCCGTCGGCGAGCGCCAGTCCGGCCCTTGGCTGAAGCCCGGGATGACCTTCAAGCTGCGCAACCAGGAGGGTGGCGCGGAACTCGGGAGCATCACCATCCCGCGCGGCAAATCCTGCTGATCCAGCCTTGCGTCCGGCCCGTCGGCCGGCATCCGAAGGTCCATCAAGCCGGTCCCGACGCGCCATGTCCGTGAATCCCCCGCTTCGCGGCAAGACCCCGTCCAGTCCCCAGGCCACGCTCCGCGACTGGTCACAGGCGCTGCGCAGTCCCGCGCTGTGGATGAACCTCGCCCTCGAGGATCTGCGCGATCGTTATCGCCGCACCGTCCTCGGCGTCGCCTGGATCGCCATTTCCTTCGCCCTGTTCGTTGGCGTGAAGGTCCTCGTGTTCGGGCAGATGTCGGCGGCGAGCACGCGCGAATTCGCCATCTTCGTGACCATCGGCTTCGGCGCATGGTCGTTCATCAGTTCCATGGTCACAGACGCTTGCGGCGCCTACCTGCACTCGCGCGCCTGGATCCTCGGGACGGCCGTTCCCTACCCCGTCTACCTGCTGCAGGCGACCTTGCGCAACTGGATGGTGTTCGCGCTCGTCATGCTCGTCATGGCGATCGCGTTGCTGTGGAAACCGACGCCGTGGACGCCGACCGCGTTGTTCGCATTGCCCGCCTTGCTCGCGTATTTCGTGACTTCGGTCTGGCTCTCCGCCCTGCTCGCCCCGCTCTGCGTGCGCTACCACGACCTCCTGCACGCGGTGCAGACCAGCATGCGGCTGATGTTCTTCATCACTCCGATCCTGTGGATGCCCGGCACGAACGGCATGCTGGCCGAACTCGCCAGGATCAACCCGATGACCCATTACCTCGCCATCCTCCGCGACCCCTTGCTCTACAACACCGTGTCGTTCGCGAGCTGGGAAGTCGTGCTCGCGATCAACGCCGCGGGCCTGTTGTTCGGGTCGCTCGTTTACGCGTCGACGCGCCAGAAAGTCGCCTTCTGGATCTGATGCCATGCACCTCGAGGCAAGCAACCTCACCATCGACTTCCCGGTGCGCAAGGGCCCGAAGGATCCGTTCGATTTCGATTCGGCCAACATCGAAACCGGCGGCACGATCCTCGCCATCGACGGGAAACCGCACGTCCGGGCCCTGGACGACATTTCATTCGCATTGGGCGCCGGCGACCGGCTCGGGCTGGTCGGGCACAATGGTTCGGGGAAATCCACGCTGCTGCGCGCGCTGTGCGGGATTTACCACCCGAGCCATGGAGAAGTCCGCAGCGACCACCCGGTTTCCGGGATCTTCAACGTCCAGCTCGGTTTCCGGATCGAGGCATCGGGCTATCGCAACATCCTCCTGAAGGGACTGGTCGCCGGCAGGAGTCGTCCGGAAATCGAGGCCGCGGTGCCCGGCATCGCCGAATTCGCCGGCCTCGGGCCGTACCTCCACATGCCGATGCACACCTATTCGCAAGGCATGGCGATGCGGCTCGCGTTCGCGATCACCACCGCATTCGCCAACCACATCCTGGTCATGGACGAATGGATCGGCGCGGGCGACGCCAACTTCCAGAACAAGGTCGTCGAGCGGATGGATTCGTTCTTCGAATCCGCCGACATCTGCGTCATCGCTTCGCACAACAACCGCCTGCTCAGGCAGATGACGAACCAATGCCTGTGGCTGGATGGCGGAAAGGCGCGCGCCCTTGGCCCCACTGCCGACGTGCTGGATGCCTATGAGGCGGAAGCCACTGCGCTCAGGCTGAAAATCGCCAGGCAGGCCGCGCTCGATCGGCCGCGCATCGCCATGCCGCCCGAACACCGCGCGATGTGGATATATCAGGAAGCGGACAACGGCCAACGGGCGAGCGGCCATGTCCTTGCCTGGGATGTCGCGGAGTTCAACGTGACCTCGGTCAGCGTGACGGTGCAAAAATCCTCCGGTGCGGAACAAACGGTCTGCACCGGAAGAGGGACCGGGACCAAGCTGATCGGCCCGTGGCTGCAGCCCGGGATGACCTTCGCATTGCACGACAACGTGGACGGAATGGTGCTGGCCCGGCTGGAGTTCCCGGGCTAAGGCCGGGCGTCGGGCTCAGCCGTCGAGGCGAGCGCAGACTTCGGCGTAAATCGCGAGGTCCTGCGCATTCGCGGCCACGACCCGCGCGTACGTTTCCTCGCCCAGTTCCGCCTCGATCCTCGCCAGCCGATCCTCGACCGTGAGGCTGAAGTCGCTCGCGTTCACGTTGTGGGCTTCGGCGCCGGACGGGTCGAATTCGATGCCGTGGCGCTGCAGGACGGCGCGGAACCTGGCGACGTCCTGCTCGAAGTGCTCGGTGCGCGCCAGCAACTCCACTCCCGCGATATTGCGCCGCGCCTGCACCAGGTCGTATTCCATGCTGCGCTCGCGCCGGCGAATCAGCGAAACCGCGCCGTGGCTTCCGCCGAGCGTGCGCGTCTGCGCGTTCGACACCTGCACGATCTCCTGGGCGTGGGCGAGGCTGTGCCGGCACCAATCCCCGAAATCCATGTCCCGGGCATTGATGCTGGTCAGCGTCGCATCGTTTTCCTCGCGCTTGTACCTGTAGACGGAATAGATGCGCAAGATCGGATGGCGCACGAAAACGACGGGATGTGCCGTGAATTCCAGCGAGCACGGCGGCGGCAGGCTGGTCTGGTGCGACGAGAATGCCTTCGCCTTCGGGTTCCTCTGGATGATCCTGGCCAGTTCCTGCTGGTTGATGGCGAAGTACGGGAACGGCCCGTCGAAACTGATGTGCCGTTCGCCGTAATTCGCGCGGAGTATCCGGTCGAAACTCGTGCCGCTGTTCTTGTAGATGTGGTAGTGGCAGATGACGTGCCTCATGCGCGCAACGACTCCTTGTTGTTCATCAGCCGGCATCCGCCTGGCCGCGGTAGCGATGCGGCTGCCATTCGCCCCACTTCGCTTCGTAGATCGCCTTGTTCGTCAGGAACAGCTGTTGGCGCGTCTCTGCCTTCAGCTTGTCGAAACTGGCGGAGAGATGGTGGTGGACGAACGCATCCTCGGCGCATGCCACGCCCAGCCCCGCGGCTTCCACCCGGCGGCAGTAATCGTCGTCCTCGAAGAAGCCGACGCCGAAGGCCGGATCCAGCGGGCCGACCGTTTCGTAGGTCGAGCGCGGCATCGCGACGCAGAAGAACGCGACGGTGCGGATCGGCAGCAGCTCGCCGGCGTGGCGCCGCGTATAGGCGGCCGCGGCCGAGCGCATTTCCTGCATGTCGCCGTAGTGGATCTCGATCCGCGCTTCGTTGCCGATGTTGTTCGTCACCGGGCCGACGATGCCGACCCCCGGGTTCCTGCGCAGGTGGTTGACCAGGGTACGCACCCAGTTCGGGGTGACGTAGGTGTCGTTGTTGAGCAGCACCAGGTATTCGCCGGTCGCCGCCGCGAGGCCCACGTTGTTCCCGGCCGCGAAACCGAGGTTTCCGTCGTTGAGGATCGCCTTGCGCCCGGCGCCGCCCTGCTCCCACTCGCGGAGGAACTCGCGCGTGCCGTCCGAGGAAGCGTTGTCGACGACGATCACTTCGAGGTTCGGCCAGTGGCTGTGGGCTTCGATGCTGTCGAGGCAGGCCCTGGTGAGCTCCAGGTTGTTGAACGCGAGGACGATGACGCTGACGCGCGGCACGGGCATCGACGCGATCGCCGCATCCAGCTCCTGGGCGCGGTGTTCCCATGTCTGCTCGCTCGCGAAGGCCTTCCGCGCCTGCGCGAGCCGCGCGGCGGCATCCCCGGATTCGTCCAGCGATTCGCGGATGGCGGCGAGGAATTCCCCGCGATCCCGCGCGCGGTGGACGAGACCGCCGAACTGCGCGGTTTCCGGCAGGTCCACCACCACCACCGGCTTGCCCGCGCTGAGGTACTCGTAGACCTTGACCGGATTCGTCGCCAGCGTCAGCTCGATCACGCGGAACGGCAGCAATGCCACGTCGAAGGCATGCAGGTAGTAGGGAAGTTCGCCATAGGCGACCTCGCCGGTGAATTCGACGTTGTCGAGCCCCGAAAGCGCGGCCGCCGCCCCGATGGTGTCGTGGCCGATCAGCAACACCAGGCAATCGGGGAATCGTTCCGCGATGCCGCGCACGAGTTCCAGGTCGAACCATTCGGCGATCGCGCCGTAGTACCCGATGATCCTGCGCCCCTTCGCATCCCGGTAAACGCGCCGCGGGCGATCGCGGAAATGCGCGTACTCCGTCGCGTTGCGGATCAGCGCGCGATGCGGGTTGGCATCGGCCAATTCCCTGTCGAGCCAATCCGAAGTCACGATCAGCAGGTCGGCGCTGGTCGTCAATCGCTTCTCGGCCTCGATCACCGCCGGGGCATTGTTCTCGAAACCGGCATGGTGGTCCATGCAGTCGTACAGCAGCGCCGAGCCGGGAACGGCGGTGGCGATGTCCAGCCAGAACGGATGCTGCAGGATGCACAAGCCGCCGTCGCTATCGGCCCACTGCATCAGCTCGCCGATGCTGCGCCTCAGGTTCGCGATCGTTTGCGGGCCGGGCATGCCGTAGTAGATCCCGGGCGCACCCGCGGCATGCAGGTTGACCTGGAACAGCCGCCCCGACGCATCGAGGGATTCGACGCGGAAACCCGGCGATTCCGAGTCCACCAGGTTGTTCGACAGGTAGAACACCCGATGCCCGGCGCCAGCAAGCGCGCTGGCGAGGTGCTGCGGCCGCTGGGTGCGGAAGTGCCAGTCGATCACCGCCCAGACGAAGACATCCGGTCGTTCGGGATTCGCCGCTGCCGGCACATCGCCTTGGCGGATACCGGTATCGACGGCGCTACCGTCGGCGGTGATTTCGATCGGCTGGTCCGCTTCGCGCCCGGACAGCAGCGCGGCCAGCTTGCGCCGTTCCGAACGCGCCTGCCGTCCGCCGGAGAGCAGCCGCCTGAGCACCCGGAGCGGGCGCGTGATGCGCCACGACCAGCTCATCCGGACCTGCTGCAACAGGTCCGAATCGTATTGCAGCGATTGCAGGCGGCCATGCATCCGCGCCATTTCGCCCTGGAATGCCTGCCGCTGTTCCCGCAGCTCGAGTGTGAGTTGCCCAACCTGGTTTCCCATGGCATCGACGAGGGCGCCGTGGCGCACATCGAGCGTCTCGCGCACTTCCGCCACAACGCCGACGACCTGGTCGTGATGCGCATCGAGCGTTTGGCGCACTTCCGACACCACGTCGACGAGCTGCCCGCGGTGCGCATCAAGGGTTGCGCGCACTTCGCCCACCGCATCGACGAGCTGCCCGCGGTGCGCATCAAGGGTTGCGCGCACTTCGCCCACCGCGCCAACGACCTGGTCGCGATGCGCGCCAAGGGTTTCGCGCACTTCGCCCACCGCGCCAACGACCTGGTCGCGATGCGCGCCGAGGGTTTCGCGCACTTCGCCCACCGCGCCGATGACCTGGCCACGATGCGCGTCGAGGGTTTCGCGCACTTCGCCCACCGCGCCGATGACCTGGCCACGATGCGCGCCGAGGGTTTCGCGCACTTCGCCCACCGCGCCGATGACCTGGCCACGATGCGCATCGACCGTCTCGCGCAACTGAACGAGCGTTTCCGGAACGTCCGCCAGGTTGTGCGTCGTCTTCGCCAGCGCGGCTTCCGCGCGCGCGGTGCGATCCCACAAAACGCCACGTTCGCGATCAAGTTCCTGCAGCACGGGCGCGAACAGGCCGTCCGCGCTGGCCAGCGCTTCGTCGGCCTGGTCGAACGCGCGCGGATCGTCGTTGCCGCCGGCCGCCGCCAGGTGCGCCCGCCACGCCAGTTCGACCGCTTCGGGCAAGGCGGCGCCATCGTGCCGATGGTGCCGGCGTTCCTGCCGCACGATGCTTCCATCGCCGCTGCCGCCGACAGTCGCCTGCAGGCGTTCGCCGCCGGGCAGGCGGGAGATCCGCTGCATCACGCCATCCGGATCCGTGAACAATTCGTCGTAACCGATGAAGGCGCGCGGCAGGCCGCGGGTTGCGCGTTCCGCATCGAGCGCGTGGCGCAACCAAAGCAACATCGCCTTGCCATTGGCCATGCCGTCGCGCACCGCGAGCGATGCGGCGATTTCCTGCGGATGGCGCCCGAGCAGCAATACCGAAGGCCTGCATCCTTCTTCGGCGAATGCCTCCAGCCACAACTCGGCGAACAGGCACATGCGCGGGTCCTTGATCGCCCACAGCGGATGCTTCGACAGGCTGGAACGCAGGTATTCGCGGACTTGCGCACGCGCGACGGCCGCGGCTTCCGACCGCATCCAGTCGCGCGGCAGCGGACGCAGGTCGTCCCAGCGGTAGCCGAGCGCGGACAGCAGGCGTTCGTTGGTCTCGACCGCGAACGCGTCCTCCCAGTGCCCTTCCTCGTTGCCGAGGCTGCCCGGCACCAGGCGTTCGCCCGGGTTGGCTCCGGCCGCCGCCAGCAGCCGCGCCAGCACCGAGGTTCCACTGCGGTGCATGCCGAGCACGAGGAAGCCCGCGCTGTCGGCGGGATTCGGTCGGGGAGTGGTCGCGGTCACGGCCCTTGCATCATCCGATGAGATCGCGCCCGAGGATATCGGCAATCCGACCCGAAGCATGGCCATCGCCGTAGGGCGAAACCCCCTTCGCCATGCCTGCATAGGCCCCGGGCTCGTCCAGCAACCACGAAACCTCGGCGACGATGGCGTCGCGCACCGGTCCCACCAGCTTGACCACGCCGGCCTCGACCGCTTCGGGGCGCTCGGTTTCCCGGCGCATGACCAGCACCGGCTTGCCGAGCGCGGGCGCTTCTTCCTGCACGCCGCCGGAATCGGTCAGGATCAGGTGCGCACGCTTCATCGCCGCGACGAACGGCAGATAGTCCATCGGCGGGCACAGCGTGATCCGGTCGTGGCCGCCGAGGATCTCGCGGGCCGGGCCGGAAACATTCGGGTTCGGGTGCACCGGGTACACGAAATGCACGTCGTCATGGCGATCGGCGAGATCGCGGATCGCCAGGCAGACCTCGCGGAAAGGCGCGCCGAAATTCTCCCGGCGGTGCGCGGTGACCAGCACCATGCGCCGGCCCTCGGGCACTTCCACCGGCAGCGGCGTGTCGCGTTGCACGACGTCGAGCAGCGCATCGATCACGGTGTTGCCGGTGACGTGCACCGACGCCGGATCGAAGCCTTCGCGCAGCAGGTTGTCGCGCGCACCTTCGGTCGGCGCGAAATGCCAGCGCGACAGGCGCCCGGCCACGATCCGGTTCATTTCCTCGGGGAAGGGGTTGTGCAGGTCGCCGGTGCGCAGGCCCGCTTCGACATGGCCGACGTCGATGCGCCGGTAGAACGCCGCCATCGCCGCGGTCATGACCGTGGTGGTGTCGCCCTGGATCAGCACCGCGTCCGGCCGTTCCCGCGCGAACACTTCGTCGAGTTTCGACAACAGGCGCGAGGTCAGTTCGGGCAGGGTCTGGTTGGGCGCCATGATGTCGAGGTCGATGTCCGGGACGATCCCGAATGCATCGAGCACCTGGTCGAGCATCTGCCGGTGCTGCGCGGTCGCCAGCACGCGCACGTCGGCCCATGGCGCGGACTGCAGCGCGCGGATCACCGGCGCCATCTTGATCGCCTCGGGCCGCGTGCCCACGACCGCGAGGATGCGCTTGCATGCGCCCTGCCGCGGGGATACTGCCTGCATCATGCCGCCAGCGCGTGGTCGATGTCGGCGCGCAGGTCGTCCAGCGTTTCCACGCCGACCGACAAGCGCACGAGCTCGTCGCCGATGCCGAGTTCGGCGCGGCGCGCGGGCGGGATGCTGGCGTGGGTCATGATCGCCGGGTGGTTGACCAGCGATTCCACGCCACCAAGCGATTCCGCCAGCGTGAACAGTTCCAGCCGCTCGCAGAAGCGCTTGGCGCCGTCGAGCCCGCCCTTCACCCGCACCGACAGCATGCCGCCGAAGCCGTCCATCTGCCGCTTCGCCAGCGCGTGGTGCAGATGCGCCGCGAGCCCGGGATAGATCACGTCCTCGACCGCGGGATGCGACTGCAGCCATTCGGCCAGCGCCAGCGCGTTCTCGCAATGCGCCTTCATGCGCAGGTGTAGCGTCTTCAGCCCACGCAGTGCTAGGAAGCTGTCGAACGGCCCCTGCACCGCGCCCACCGAGTTCTGCAGGAAGGCGAGTTGCTCGGCGAGTTCGACGTTGTCGCCGACCACCAGCATGCCGCCGACCATGTCCGAATGCCCGTTCAAATATTTCGTCGCCGAATGCATGACGATATCGGCGCCGTGTTCCAGCGGGCGCTGCAACGCGGGCGAGGCGAAAGTATTGTCGACCGCGACCAGCAGGCCGCGCTTCTTCGCGATCGCGGCGATCGCTGCGATGTCGACGATCTTCAGCAGCGGGTTGGTCGGGGTTTCGATCCAGACCAGCTTGGTCTTCGGCGTGATCGCGGCCTCGAACTTGGCCGGGTCGGTCATGTCGACGAAGCTGAAATCCAGCCCCGCGCTGCGCCGGCGCACGCGTTCGAACAGGCGGTAGCTGCCGCCGTACAAATCGTCCATCGCGACGACGTGGTCGCCGCTGTCCAGCAATTCCAGCAGCGTGGAGGTGGCGGCGAGCCCGGACGCGAACGCGAAGCCGCGGCTGCCGCCCTCGAGCCCGGCGACGCAGCGCTCGTAGGCGAAGCGGGTCGGGTTGTGGGTGCGCGAGTACTCGAAGCCCTGGTGCACGCCCGGGCTGGACTGGGCGTAGGTCGAGGTGGCGTAGATCGGCGGCATCACCGCGCCGGTCGTGGGATCGGGCGACTGGCCGGCGTGGATGGCCAACGTGCCCAGTCCGGGGCGGCCGCGGCCGCTGTGGTCCTGACTCATTCGATATGCCTTGCGCGAACGGTCGCGAATTTTACCATCCGCGCCGCCCGCGCCCTGCCCTCGCCCTCGCTTTACTGCACCCGGCGACGGAGATAGTTCAGCAAGTCGATGCGCGTGATCAGGCCGAGGAACCGGCTGCCGTCCATCACGATGGCGACGTGGCCGCGGTCGAACACCGGCAACAGTGCCTCGATCGGCGATTTCACCTCCAGCCGGTCGAGCTTGCTGACCATCGCGGTCGAGACCGGGTCGCGGAAGCGCGCCTCGTCGCCGTAGACGTGCAGCAGCACGTCGGATTCGTCGACGATGCCGACCAGCGCGTCGCCGTCCATCACCGGCAACTGCGAGACGTCGTACAGCTTCATCCGCTGGTATGCCGTGACCAGCAGGTCCTTCGGCCCGACCACCACGGTATCGCGCTGCGAATACGGGCGCAGGATCAGGTCGCGCAGGTCGCCGTGCAGTTGGCGCTCGATGAAACCGTTGTCCAGCATCCAGTAGTCGTTGTACATCTTCGACAAGTACTTGTTGCCGGTGTCGCAGACGAAGGTCAACACGTTCTTCGGCGCGGTCTGCTCGCGGCAGTACTTCAGCGCGGCGGCGAGCAGCGTCCCGGTGGAGGAACCGCCGAGGATGCCTTCCTTTTCCAGCAATTCGCGCGCGGTCAGGAAGCTTTCCTTGTCGGTGATCGCATACGCCTTCTTCACCCGGGTGAAGTCGGAAATCGGCGGCAGGAAATCCTCGCCGATGCCTTCCACCATCCAGCTCGCGGATTTCTCCACGACTTGTCCGCGATTGATGTAGTCCTCGAGGATGGAACCGACCGGATCGGCGAGGATCAGCTCGGTGTCCGGCGATTCCTTGGCGAAACAGCGCGACAGCCCGGTCATCGTTCCCGAACTGCCGCAACCGAACACAATGGCGTCGAGCTTGCCGCCGAGTTGCGAGAGGATTTCCGGCCCGGTACCGAATTCATGCGCGGCCGGGTTGTCGGGGTTGCCGAACTGGTTGATGAAGTAGGCGCCCGGCGTTTCCCGCGCGATGCGCTCGGCCATGTCCTGGTAGTAGTCGGGATGGCCTTTCGCCACGTCGCTGCGCGTGAGCACGACCTGCGCGCCCATGGCCTTGAGGTTGAAGATCTTCTCGCGCGACATCTTGTCGGGCACGACGAGGATCAGCTTGTAGCCCTTCTGCTGCGCGACCAGGGCGAGGCCGATGCCGGTATTGCCGGCGGTGCCTTCGACCAGGGTGTCGCCGGGCTTGATGTCGCTGCGCTTCTCCGCGGCTTCGATCATCGACATCCCGATCCGGTCCTTGATCGAACCGCCGGGATTCTGGCTCTCCAGCTTCAGGTACAGCGTGCAGGGGCCGGTGTCGAGGCGACGGGCGCGGACGATCGGCGTATCGCCGACCAGTTCGAGGACGGATTCGTGGATGGCCATGCGGGATTCGCGCGCCGCGCGTGCCGCGGCTTCGGCCGCGATTCTAGCAACCGCGCCACTAGGTGATTGGGAAGGTGACGCGGGCGGCGGCGGCAGACGAGGAAGCCGCCGCCGCCCGCGGCGAGGAAAACGAGGGAGTCAGTGGTGAAGGACGTCGTACATCCGGGTCAGGCGATCTTTGGCGGCCAGCTTCTCCCGCTTCATCTGGGTCAGGGTCGAATCGTCGATAGGCAACACGCCAAGCTCGGCGTCGAGCACCTGCTTGTCGAGTTCCTTGTGGCGGTAGTACAGCTGCCTGAACTCGTTGTTCGCCTTGAGGATGGCATCGAGCTCCGTCTGCGGTTGCCCTTCGAACATGGAGACCTCCTACGACTGCGGGGAGAAGCCGGCGCCGGCATGCCGGCGCGGTCCGGGTGCCAGACATGCGAACGCCCCGGCCGTCTCCGACGCGGGGCGTTGCGGTATGGCGTGGTACTGGGGGCCGGCGGCGCGGGATGCTCCTTCCGGAACGCCCACGCCCGAACGGTGCGTGGCATGGCGTCCCGGATTGTCGAATGTTGGCGTCATCGACCTGGCTCGCTGGCCAAGGGCTCGACGGGAATCGAACCCTCTGGAAGCCCGAACCTACTCCTCCGTCCAAGGCCCCGCAAGCGACTCGCGCAATTGCTTGATCTGGCGGGCTCGAACTGTCCGTGCATGCGGCCGAAGTGCGTCTCAACTCTCGATGGGACGATTGCAACTCCTTGTTTTTATTATTTTTTAACGAGCCAGATCAGCGCTTGGGCTTTTTCTTCGGCGCGTCCTGGCTTTCTCCCGCGGCCTTGCGCAATTCGGCTTCCTGCCGGGCCAGTTCGGCCTCGCGATCCCGCGCCGCCTTGAGCTTGGCGCGCTCGCTGGCGCTGACGTCCTGCACCACGGCTTCGGCACTCTGCCGCGCCTGTGCTTCCGCATCGGCCGCGGCACGCAATCGTTCGGCTTCCTCGGCCTGCATCTGTGCTTGCAGGCGCGCTTGCTCTGCTTCCTGGCGCGCGCGCTCGGCTTCCTGCCGGCTCGCTTCGACCATCAGTTCGCTGCGTTGCCGGTCGAGATCCGCGGCTTGCCGCTGCAGCAGTTCGGCGGCGGCGGCCTGTTCGGCGATGGCGACGCGCTTGCCGGCCAACGCCTGCAATTCCGGGCGCTGCTTGCTGCGCGCGGCCGCCAGCGCATCCAGCGCCTGCTGCGCGCGGAAACGTTCGTACGCGGCCACGCCCTGGTAGCGCGGATCCGCGTTCAGCGCCTGCAGGCGCGCGGCTTCGTCTCCGCTGTAGGCGGTGGCGGGAAGCGGCGGTACCGGGATCGGAACTGGCAGCATGCTGCCGTCGTCCACGCCCAGCGTTTGCCGCAGCGACGCCACGTCCGTGCTGCGCTGCTGCACCGACTGCGCTGCGCCCCGGGCCTGGCTCGCCGCATGCGCCAGGTCGGCATCGGCGGCCGCGGCCAGCGCGAGCGATCGCGCATCGTTGTCCTTGCCGCGCTCCATCGCCGCTTGCGCCGCGGCGAGTTCGGAGCGCGCTTGCGCGATGGACGCATCGACCTCGGCCACCGGGGTGCCGGCTTCGGCGCGGTTCAATGCCTGCCGCGCCTGCTCGAGTTCGGCGGTTGGCGGGGGCAATGTCGCGCATGCGGTGCAGGCCACGGCGAGGGCCAGCGGCGCCAGCCATCGCGGATACAGGAATTTGCCGAAGTGTGCGAAGCTTGGATTCATCGACGTGGCCGTGTTGCCGGCGGGGGAAGCCGCGCAGCCATTCTTCACCGCACGGCGCCCCGTCGCAACGTCAGCCCGCCGCGGGCGAGGAGGGATGGATGGATATCGGCTATTTCCTGAAGCTGATGACCGACAAGAACGCGTCGGACATGTTCATGACCACGGGCGCGCCGGTCTACATCAAGGTCGAGGGCAAGCACTACCCGCTGGGCAGCACCGGCCTGCCGACCGGGATGGTGAAGAAGATCGCCTACTCGCTGATGGACGAGGGCCAGCAGGAAGCCTTCGAACGCGACCTTGAGCTGAACATGGCGGTGGTGCTGGACGGGGCCGGCCGCTTCCGCGTGAACGTGTTCAAGCAGCGCGGCGAGGTCGGCATGGTGATCCGCGCGATCCGCAACGTGATCCCCTCGATCGAGGAACTGCAACTTCCTGTCGTGCTGAAGGACGTGATCATGGCGCCGCGCGGGCTGGTGCTGGTGGTCGGTTCGACCGGCTCGGGCAAGTCGACCACGCTGGCCTCGATGATCGACCACCGCAACACGACCACCTCCGGCCACGTCCTCACCATCGAGGACCCGATCGAATACCTGCACCGGCACAAGAAGTCGATCGTGAACCAGCGCGAGGTCGGCCTGGACACGCACGGCTTCCACAACGCGCTCAAGAACGCGATGCGCGAGGCGCCGGACGTGATCCTGATCGGCGAGATCCGCGACGCCGAGACCATGGAGGCGGCGATCGCCTTCTCCGAAACCGGCCACCTGTGCCTGGCCACGCTGCACTCCAACAACGCCGACCAGACCATCGAGCGCATCCTCAACTTCTTCCCCGAGGGCGCGCACAAGAACGTGCTGATGAACCTGGCCCTGAACCTGCGCGCGGTGATCTCGCAGCGCCTGGTGATCGGCGTCGACGGCCGCCGCATGCCGGCGACCGAGGTGCTGATCAACACCCCGCACATCCGCGACCTGCTGCGCCGCGGCCAGGTGCACGAGATCAAGCAGGCGATGGAAGCCTCGCTCGAGGAAGGCATGGAGAGCTTCGACCAGTGCCTCTACCGCTTGTTCAAGACCGGCCGGGTCGAACGCGAACGCGCGCTCGACGCCGCCGATTCGCGCGAGGGGCTGGCGCTGAAGTTCCGCCTGTCCGAGGGCGCCAGCGGCGAACACGATCCCTACGCGGACGTGTTCGACACCAGCAACAACCCGGCGACGGCCGCGCACTAGCGCGGCTGCGGCTCAGGTCCGGGGCGCGTCCGGCTGGCGCTCGGGCTGCGCGGCCTGGAACGCCGGCAGATCCATGCACGCCTGTTCGATCCGAAGCATGGTCGGGTAGGCCTCGATGTTCATGCCGAAGCGACGCGCGTTGTAGAGCTGCGGCACCATGCAGCAGTCGGCGAGCGTCGGCGCATTGCCGTCGCAGAACGTGCCGGTGGACGGGTGTCCGGCGAGCATCGCCTCGAACGCATCGAACCCGGCGGCGATCCAGTGCCGCACCCAGTTGTCGCGCTCGGGCTGCGGCACGCCCCACTCGCGTTCGAGGTACTGCAGCACGCGCAGGTTGTTGAGCGGATGGACGTCGCAGGCGACCAATTGCGCCAGCGCGCGCACGCGCTGGCGCTCGCGCGCGGTGGCCGGCAGCAGCGCGGGCTCCTGCCAGACCTCATCGAGGTACTCGAGGATCGCCAGCGACTGCCGCAGCATGCGCTGGCCGTGCTCGAGCACCGGCACCAGTTCCTGCGGGTTGGTTTCGTGGAACGCGGGCGAATGCTGTTCGCCGCCATCGCGCACCAGGTGCACCGGCACCGTTTCGAACGCGAGCCCCTTGAGGTGCAGGCCAATGCGGACGCGGTAGGCCGCGCTCGAGCGCCAGTACGAATACAGCCGCAGTCTGTCGTTCATGCTGCCCTCCCCGGCCGGCACCATAGCGCCTTCCGCGTACCGGCGCAGGCCGCCGGTCGCGAAGATCGCCGCGCTCGGCGCCTCAGGGCACAGCCTGGCGCTCGATCCGCTGTTCGATCGCGCCGAAGATGCTGCGGCCGTCGCGATCCAGCATTTCGATCCGGACGGTATCGCCGAACTTCATGAACGGTGTCACCGGCTTGCCGGTTTCCAGCGTTTCCACCGTGCGCTTCTCGGCGAAGCAGGAGGCGCCCTTGGACGTGTCCTCGTTGGCGATCGTGCCGGATCCGACGATGGTGCCCGCCGACAGCGGCCGCGTCTTCGCCGCGTGCGCGACCAGTTGCGAGAAATCGAACTGCATGTCGACGCCGGCCTCGGGCGCGCCGAACCACTGGCCGTTGATGTGGGTGAGCAGCGGCAGGTGCACCTTGCTGCCGCGCCAGGCATCGCCCAGTTCGTCCGGGGTGACGAATACCGGGCTCAGCGCGCTGCGCGGCTTGGACTGTAGGAAGCCGAAACCCTTCGCGAGTTCCGGCGGGATGAGGTTGCGCAGCGAGACATCGTTGACCAGGCCGATGAGCTGGATGTGCGCCGCCGCCTGTTCCGGCGTGGCCGCCATCGGCACGTCGTCGGTGACCACGACGATCTCCGCTTCCAGGTCGATGCCGTAATCCTCGCTGACCACCTTCACCGGATCGCGCGGACCGTAGAAGCCGGCGCTAGTGGCCTGGTACATCAGCGGATCGACGTAGAAACTCTCCGGCACCTCGGCGCCGCGTGCACGGCGCACGCGCGCGACGTGCGGCAGGTAGGCGCTGCCGTCGACGAATTCGTAGGCGCGCGGCAAGGGAGCGGCCAGCGCCTGCGGGTCGAGGTCGAACATGCCGTCGGCGCTGCCGTCGTTGAGCGCATCGGACAGGGCGTTCAGGCGCGGCGCCGCGCTTTCCCAGTCTTCCAGCGCGCGCTGCAGGGTCGGCGCGATGCCTGTCGCGCGCACGGCCTTGGCGAGGTCGCGCGAAACCACGATGAGGGTGCCGTCGCGCCCACCTTCCTTCAACGAACCGAGTTTCATGTCGCGCCGCCGTATGGAAAGCGGTGATTTTACCGCGTCGGGCTCAGTCGTCGCCCTGGAACGAATCCCGCCGGAACGTCAGCACCAGCGTGTCGCGATGGCCCGGCATCGCGGCATCCGCAACGTCGGGCTGGATTGGCGTGGTCTCGTGGATCATGCGCGCGTCATCGAGCAGCAGCATCGACCACGGTTCTGCCAGGGTGAAGCGCTGGCCCCACGGCCCGCCGGCTTCGAACACCCGGGTCTCCCCGCCCTTGATGCCTTCGCGCCCGACCAGCACCACGGCGACGAAATCCACGCCGTCGCGGTGCGCGCCTTCCGGCGTCGGCCGGCCGAGGCCGTCGCTGGTGTCGATCCGGAACTGGTGCGCCTCGATGCACCAACGCGATGCGGGACGGAGTTGCGAACACGTGCGCGCCAGCGCGGACAGCAATTGCGTCCAGGCCGGATCCGCGGCCACCGCCGGGGTGATGGGTTCAAACCAGCGGCGCATGCCGCCATGCAGGGCGTTGTAGTCGAGCGACTGCCAGTGCGCGCGATGCGGCGCCTGCGCCAGTTCGTCGTTTTCGAACACGAAGCAGGAATGCCGACGCCGGCGATAGCGTCCGCCGTCCTTGAGGTATTCGTCGTGCGGCAAGTCGTTCCACGATGGCTTCAGCGCATCCAGCGCGGCGAGATCGCAGCCCGTCAGTTCGGCGAGGCCCGAGGCCGCCAGCACCGCATCGCCCTGTGCGCGCATTTGCGCGGGCAGGTCGGTGGGTTCGATGCTCGGGGGCGGAAAGCTCGCGGTCATGCGCAGGCACCGGCGGGACTGGAAAGCAAAAACCCGCCGAAGCGGGCTTTTGGCGGGATGGCAGCCCCGGATGGATTCGAACCACCGAATGCCTGAGTCAGAGTCAGGTGCCTTACCGCTTGGCGACGGGGCTATGCAACCGATTCTAACGCCGATGCCAAGGCACCGGCGTCGACAACGATTAACGCTTCGAGAATTGCGTCGCGCGGCGGGCTTTGTGCAGGCCCACCTTCTTGCGCTCGACTTCGCGCGCGTCGCGGGTCATGAAGCCGGCCTTGCGCAGCTCGGTCTTCAACGACTCGTCGTACTCGACCAACGCGCGGGCGATGCCGAGGCGGATCGCACCGGCCTGGCCGGTGGTGCCGCCGCCAGCGGCGGTGACCACGACGTCGAACTTGTCGGTGCTCTTGGTCAGCTCGAGCGGCTGGCGCACGATCATGCGCGCCGTCTCGCGACCGAAGAACTCGTCCAGCGGACGCTCGTTGATGGTGATGTTGCCGCTTCCCTTGCGCAGGAACACGCGCGCGGTGGAGGACTTGCGGCGGCCGGTGCCGTAATTCTGGGTAATCGCCATGGTCAGATGTCCAGCTTCTGCGGCTGCTGAGCAGCGTGCGGGTGTTCGGAGCCCTTGTAGACCTTGAGCTTGCGGTACATCGCGCGGCCCAGCGGGTTCTTCGGCAGCATGCCCTTGACCGCAGTCTCGATCACGCGCTCGGGATGGCGCTCCAGCGCCTGCGCCAGGGTCTCGGTCTTGAGGTTGCCGATGTAGCCGGTGAAGCGGTGGTACTGCTTGTCGGCCAGCTTGTTGCCGGTCACGACGATCTTCTCGGCGTTGACCACCACGAGGTAGTCGCCGGTATCGACGTGCGGGGTGTAGACGGGCTTGTGCTTGCCGCGAAGGCGGCGCGCGAGCTCGACGGCGAGGCGGCCTAGGGTCTTGCCCTCGGCATCGACGAGATACCAGTCGCGCTGGACGGTCTCGTTCTTGGCAGTGAATGTCTTCATCTCGGAACTCGGATGGCGGGTTACTTGGTCGGGCTGGTTCCGGGGAGGCCGGAACTTCACCACGCGTTTGGCGGAGCAAAGAGGCGGAATGATAGCGACCGGCCCGGCCCGCCGCAAGCCGGCCCCTGCCCCGGCTAGAATGCCGCCATGCCCACCGCCCGCGCCTTCGACCCGCTCGACCGCCTGCTGATCGAGGCCCAGCGCGCGCTGGACAGCATCGCTGGCCGGCCCGAAGCCTCGCGCCCGAATCCTGCCGCGGACACGGCCGAGGTGGTGCTGGACGAGCCCGAACGCCGCCACGCCGCCGGGCTGATGCGGATCAACCACGTCGGCGAGGTCTGCGCCCAAGCGCTGTACAGCGGCCAGGCCGCGGTCGCCCGCGACCCTGCGACCCGCGCCGACCTGCTCGCCGCCGCCGCCGAGGAGACCGATCACCTCGCCTGGTGCGCGGACCGCCTGCGCGAACTCAACAGCCGGCCCAGCCTGCTCAATCCGCTGTGGTACGCCGGCAGCTTCGCCATCGGCGCGCTGGCCGGGTTGCGCGGCGACGGCTGGAACCTCGGCTTCGTGGTCGAGACCGAACGCCAGGTCGAGGCGCACCTGGGCGAACACCTCGAAACCCTGCCCGGCGCCGACCTGCGCAGCCGCGCCATCCTGCGGGTGATGAAGGACGACGAGGCCCGCCACGCCGACCATGCCGAACAAGCCGGGGCGAAGCCGCTTCCGCAGCCGGTTCCGTCGATCATGGCCGTGGCGTCGAAGCTGATGAAGGCGGTCGCCTACCGGCTTTGATGCTTTTCCTCTCCCCTTGTGGGAGAGGATGTCGCGAAGCGACAGGAGAGGGTCTTCCGTTTCACCCTCTCCCGGCCTGTGGCCACCCTCTCCCATCAAGGGAGAGGGAAAAAGCCGGCTCAATCGACCAGGTTGCGGCCGTGGTAGAGCTCTTCGATCTCACGCTTGAGCCGCGCTTCGATCTTCATCCGTTCCTTGAACGACAGGTTCTTCGCCTTCTCCTCGAACAGGTAGGTGTCGAGGTCGAATTCCTTGAGGTGCATCTTCGTGTGGAACAGGTTTTCCTGGTACACGTTGACGTCGATCATCTCGTAGCGCGAGCGGATGTTCTTGGCCAGGTAGTCCTGGATCGAGTTGATCTTGTGGTCGATGTAGTGCTTGGTGCCCTTGATGTCGCGGGTGAAGCCGCGCACGCGGTAGTCCATCACCACGATGTCGCTTTCCAGCGATTCGATCAGGTAGTTCAGTGCCTTCAGCGGCGAGATCACGCCGCAGGTCGACACGTCGATGTCGGCGCGGAAGGTCGCGATGCCGTTGTCCGGGTGGGTTTCCGGGTAGGTGTGCACGGTGATGTGCGACTTGTCGAGGTGCGCGACCACCGCGTCGGAGATCACGCCCTTCGCGTCGGCCTTGTCGATCACCGGCTGCTCGGAGATCAGGATCGTCACCGACGCGCCCTGCGGGTCGTAGTCCTGGCGCGCGATGTTGAGGATGTTGGCGCCGATGATCTCCGCCACGTCCGTCAGGATCTGGGTCAGGCGGTCGGCGTTGTATTCCTCGTCGATGTACTCGATGTAGCGCCGGCGCTCGTCCTCGGACGCGGCGTAGCACACGTCGTAGATGTTGAACGACAGCGACTTGGTGAGGTTGTTGAAGCCCTGGAGCTTCAGGCGCGGAAGCGGCTTGACCACGATGGTGTTCCCGGCCCGGACGAAGGGCGCCGATTATAGGGTCGGTCATGCGGCAAAGCAGCATCCGGCGGGTCGCGGCCCGCGCCATTCGCCGACCGTTTGCCGGTTGCCACGTGAACGGCTTACCCTTGTGACATGGCTCACACTTCCCTCCCGGCCGCCGCTGGCGTCCCGCCGCGTCGTCCCGCGCATCCGCTCGCGCCCGATACCGCGGCCATCGACCGCTTCCTGGCGCATTGCCACCGCCGCCGTTATCCCACGCGCACCAGCGTATTCATGCCCGGCGATCCGGCCGGGACGCTGTACTACGTGGTGCGCGGCTCGGTCAGCATCCTCACCGAGGAGGAGGACGGCCGCGAACTCGTGCTCGGCTATTTCGGCACCGGCGAGTTCGTGGGCGAGATGGGGCTGTTCATCGAATCCGACCGCCGCGAGGTGCAGTTGCGCACCCGCACCGAATGCGAGCTGGCGGAAATCGGCTACGACCGCCTGTACCAGTTGCTGGCCGGCCCGCTCGCCGGCGATGCCACCGGCCTGGTCTATGCCATCGGCGCGCAGCTGTCTCGGCGCCTGCTCGACACCAGCCGCAAGGCCGGACGCCTCGCCTTCCTCGACGTCAGCGACCGGATCGAGCGCACCCTGCACGACCTCTCGCGGGAACCCGAGGCGATGAGCCATCCGCAGGGCACCCAGCTCAAGGTTTCGCGACAGGAACTCGCGCGCCTGGTCGGCTGTTCGCGCGAGATGGCCGGACGCGTGCTGAAGAAACTGCAGCTCGACGGCAAGCTGCACGCACGCGGCAAGACCGTCGTGCTGTACGGCACGCGCTGAGCGCATGGGCGCGCAGGATCCGCTGGAAGGCCTCGACCTGCGCAACGCCTCGCCCGCGGACGCCGACGACGTCGCCGAGCTGCTGCAGGCCTTGGGCTATCCCTGTGAAACGGCCGACGCGATGGAACGCATCGCCTCCATCCTCGACAACGACCGCCAGGCACTGGTGCTGGCGCGCAATGCCGGCGCGGTCTGCGGACTGATCGCACTGGACTTCATGTACTACCTGCCGCTGGGCACGACGACCTGCCGGATCACCGCAATGGTGGTCACGCCCGAGGCACAGGGCCGCGGCGTCGGCCGCCAGCTGCTGCGCGAGGCCGAGCGCCGCGCCCGCACCGGCGGCGCGGCGCGGCTCGAGATCACCAGCGGTTCGCAACGCACGGATGCGCATGCGTTCTACAAGGCCTGTGGCTACGGCGATGGCACGGTTCGCTTCGTCAAGGCGCTGCTCAACGCCTGAGCCGTCTCACGCGGCGCTGGCCACCGCTTCGCCGCCACGGCCGGGGCAGCCCCAGTTGATGATCGGCGTGCCCGGCGGCAACACTCGCCGGAACATCGCCACGCGCTTGCGCTTGGGATTCACCACTACCGGCTGCTTCGCGGCGTGCAGCAACGGCAGGTCGGCGCTGCTGTCGGAATAGGCGACGGCGATCTGGTCATACCCCGCGTCCCACAGCATCCGCATCTTGTTCCGGGCATGGCAATGCTCGGCTGTGATCAACCCCCCGAGGAAGGGATGGAACAGGCTGCCGATCACGGGCAAGTCCTCGTGCGCGACGAAGTCGAGGATGGCGCGCGCCAGTTCGGGCGGCGCGCCGGTGGCGACCACCACCCGATCGCCCGCCATCCGGTGCCCGTGCAGCACCTCCAGCGCGACCGGCAGCAGGCGTGCGCGGATCGCGTCCTTGTTAGCCTGCACGTAGCGATCGATCACCGCATCGAGATCGCGGCGGTCATGCAGGCCGATGCTGCCGATCCACAGGAACCCGGAGATGCCGTGTCGCCGCGTCGGCAGCCACGCCACCATCGGCAACAGCAGCGGCGCCAGCAGGATCGCCGCCAGCTTGCGCGCCCAATGCCGCGTGATCAGCCAGGTGACCAGGTGTTGCCCGGAATCGCCGTCGTACAGGGTATGGTCGAAGTCGAACACCACCAGCTTCGCGTACGGCAGGCCCGGCCGCTTGCCGGTGATGCGCGGCGAATCGAGGTTCGCGCTCATGCGAACAGGCCCCGCAGCGCGGCGCCCGGATCGTCCGCGCGCATGAAGGCTTCGCCGACGAGGAAGGCGTGCACGCCGGCAACGCGCATGCGCGCGACATCCGCAGGCGTCGCGATGCCGCTTTCCGTCACGAGCACGCGGTCATCGGGAATCGCATCCTTCAACGCCAGCGTGGTGTCGAGCGAGACATCGAACGTGCGCAGGTCGCGGTTGTTGATGCCGACCAACGGCAGCGGCAGGCGCAGCACGCGCTCGAGTTCGGCGTCGTCGTGGACCTCGGCCAGCGCATCCAGCCCGAGGTCGGCCGCGAGTGCGGCGAAATCGGCGAGCCGCGCATCGTCCAGCGCCGCGGCGATCAGCAGCACGCAGTCGGCGCCGAGCGCGCGCGCCTCGTGCAGCTGGTATTCGTCGACGATGAAATCCTTGCGCAGCACCGGCAGCGAACAGGCTTCGCGCGCGGCAACCAGGTATTCGTCCGCGCCCTGGAAGAAATCGACATCGGTGAGCACCGACAGGCAAGCCGCGCCTCCGGCCTCGTAACTGCGCGCGATGGATGCGGGGTCGAAGTCGGCGCGGATCACGCCCTTCGATGGACTCGCCTTCTTCACTTCGGCGATCACCGCCGCTTCGCCGCGGGCGATGCGCGCCTTGATCGCGTGCGCGAAACCGCGGACAGGCGGCGCATCGGCGATGCGCGATTCCAGTTCGGCGAGCGGGACGCGCGCGCGGCGTTCGGCGACCTCCTCGCGCTTGCGGGCGAGGATCCGCGCGAGCACGTCACGCATCGCCGCGATCCCAGCCGTAGGCGCGCTCGACCTTCGCCACGCGCACCTCGAAATGCCGGTACCACTCGTCGCGGCCGCGCTGGCGCGTCTGCGCATGTTCCAGGTGATCGCGCCATCCGCGGATCGAGGATTCGTTGTCGAAGTAGGCCACGGTGATGCCGAAACCCTCGCCGTCGCGGGCGGATTCGACGCCGAGGAAGCCGGGCTGGCCGCGCACCAGCTGCTCCATCCGCGCCGCGGCCTCGGCGTAACCGTCGCCCTCGCCGCCACGGCGGCGCGAGCTGAAGATCACCGCGTAATACGGCGGCTGCGGCAACCTGGCGAAACGTTCGTCGTGCATGGCGTGGGGCCTGCTCCGGGAACGCGGATTCTAGCCGGGCGCGCAATGGTCCGGCGGATTCACGCGTCCGCCAATGCTTGCCCCGCGTTCCAGCCTGCGTCGCGCAGGCGATCGAGCAAGGCGACGACCGCATCGCGCGCGGCGGGTTCGTGCACCGGCAGTACCAGCAGGTCGCCCGGCCGCGCCCAGGCCAGCGCTTCGCGTACCGCCTGGGCTTCGTCGAGGCGGACTGGCAACGCGTCCCCTGCCATGCCGGTGGCGAGCAAGGCATCGCGCAGGAGGCCGGCGACTTCGCCCGATTCGCGCCCGCGCAGGTAATCGCCGGCGATGTCCTTGAGCCAGACGCGATCGGGTTTTGCTTCCGCGGCAACCGCGGCCAGGGCGCGGAAGTCTTCGTCGAGGCGGTTGCCGGCATGGCCGAGCAACAGCGCCATCCGTCCATCGCCGCGCAATCCGGCGGCGACGGCGAGCAGTCCGCGCAGGCCGTCCGGGTTGTGGGCATAGTCGAGCAGTACTTGGACATCGCCCAGGGCCCAGCGCTGCAGCCTGCCGGGGTTATCCGCGTTGGATGCGCCGAAACGCACCAGCACCTTCGCGATGATTTTCGGGTCGATATCCAGCGCGAACGCCGCGAGCGATGCGGCGGCGATGTTGGCGATGTTGTAGCGCGCGCTGCCGCCGACGGTCAGCGGCATCGCCGCGACGTCGCCGAGGTCGTGGTCGGCGCCGTCGATCGAAAGGATCAGGCGACCGTCGCGTACACCGCAGGCGATGGCACTGTGCGCCAGCGCGTCGGCGAGATCGAATGCGAACCAGCCGATGCGCGAAACGCCCGTCGACGATGCATGTTCCACCAGCATCGCGTCGTCGGCGTTCAATACCAGCAGGCCATCCGGTGCCAGCGACTTGGCGACGACGAGTTTCACTTTGGCCAGATCGTCCAGCGTGTGGATGCCGTATTCGCCGAAATGGTCGGCGCTGACGTTCGTCACCACCGCGACGCGCGCGTCGTCGGCGACCAGCCCGCGCCGCAGCAGGCCGCCGCGCGCGGTTTCCAGCACCGCCGCCTGCACGCGCGCATCGCGCAACACGGTGCGTGCGCCGACCGGGCCGGAATAGTCGCCGGCGTCGACGCATTCGCCATCGATGAACAAGCCGTCGGTGCTGCTGTAGCCGGCGCGCAAACCATGCGCCTTCAGCATCGCCGCGAGCAGGCGCACGGTCGTGGTCTTGCCGTTGGAACCGGTGACGACGGCCTTGGGAACAGCATGCAATCGCGACCACGGCACGGCATCGACCGACGGCAATCCACTCATCGGCCATGACTGCGAGGTCGCGCCTTCGCCGATGGACAGAGCATCGTCGTCGGCATGCGCGGGTACGTCGTGCACACGTGCAGCCTCGATTAGCGCGACCAGATCGGGTTTCGCCTCCGCCTGCGCGAGCCCCTGCAGCTGGCGCAGCGCTTCGACATCGTCGAAATGCGCGACGTGTGGACGCGGCGAGTCAGATTCTTCGTCGACCGGCGTGTCGTCCGCGCGCAGGCCTAGCGCGGCATACAGCGCCCACTCGTTCGCTTCGGTTGCGGCATAGAGCCGGTCGATGGGTGCTGCGAACGCGAGCGACGCACCGGTCGCGTGTTCGCGCACGACGACGGCGCCATCCGGCCAATCGAGCGCGACGCGGACGCGCGCGATGTTGTCGCGCCAGCACCGCAACGTGTTCGCGTCGAACGACAAGCCCGGCGCGGTTTCAAGCGCCGCACCGGGGCCGTCGAAATACAGGTTGGCGCCGGTCAGCCGGCGCGAATCCTCGAATGGTTCGCCCATCGCATCCGCACTCAATCGCTTTCCTCGCGCTCGAAGCGCAGGCCGCGCTCGTCGCGCACCACGCCTTCCATCGCCGCGACCAGCTGTTCGTCGAGCGTGGTGTCGAGCGCCGGTACTTCCGCGCGCGGCGCGGCGGCAGGCATGTCGCCATCGGGCTTGAAGCGGATGATCTGCTTCCACGTCCGCGTCAGCGCGTCGGCGAACACCAGCACCAGATCGCCCGGCGCGGCCATGCGCAGCGCGGCGTCCACCGCCTGCTGTTCGTCCGGGATCACGCTGATGTCGGCTTCGGCCACGCCGCCGGCCTGCAGCGCCTTGGCGATGATGCGCGGCACCTCGTCGCCGTCGCGACCGCGCAAGCCGTCGTCGCGGCGCGCGATGTAATGGTCGAACCTGCCGGCGACCGCAGCCGCGATGTCGCGCAGGTCCTCGTCGCGGCGGTCGCCCGGGCCGGCCACGACCACGATGCGGCGACCGGAGACGTCGAGCCGTTGCGCGAGGTCGGCCATCACCCCGACCGCGTGCGCGTTGTGGCCGTAGTCCATCAGCACCTTGAAGGGATGTTCGCCGTAGACGTTCATCCGGCCCGGGGCCTGGAAGAAGGTGGTGTCGAAGGTGCGCAGGCCGTGGCGGATCGCGTCGAGCTTGATCCCCATGGAGAACGCCATCGCCGAGGCGACCATCGCGTTCTGCACGTTGTGCAGCGCGCGGCCTTCCAGCGTCGCCGGGATCAGGTGCGTCCACAGCAACGGGATGTGGCTGCCCTTGTCGTAGAGCGTGATCATGTGGCCGTTCACGCCGGCCTCCAGCGCGCAGGCACGGCCGCCGGCGCGAATGTGCTCGCGCACCAGCGGGTGCGAGGGGTTCATGGTCACGTAGCAGATGACCTTGGCATCGGTGTAGGCCGACATCTTCAGCACGTTGGGATCGTCGGCGTTGAGCACCGCGCAATCGCGCGCGACTTCGATCACGATGCGCTTGATCTCGGCGAGTTGTTCCAGCGTGTCGATGCCCTTGAGGCCGAGGTGGTCGGAAGCGATGTTGATCACCGCGCCGACATCGACTTCGGCCACGCCCATGCCGGCGCGCAGCAGGCCGCCGCGCGCGGTCTCCAGCACCGCGAGGTCGATCTGCGGATCGCGCAGCACCATCTGCGCCGACACCGGGCCGGTCATGTCGCCTTCCACCGTGCGCTCGCCGTCGATATAGACGCCGTCGGTGGTGGTCAGGCCCGGCGTGTAGCCGGCCATCTTGGCGATATGCGCGAGCATGCGCGCGGTGGTGGTCTTGCCGTTGGTGCCGGTCACCGCGGCGATCGGCACCCGCGCGGGCGTGCCCGGCGGGAACAGCATGTCGATCACCGGGCCGGCGGCGTCGCGCGGCGTGCCTTCGCTGGGCGCGATGTGCATGCGGAAGCCGGGCGCGGCGTTCACTTCGCAGATGCCGCCGCCGATGGACTTGTAGCTCTCGGCGATGTTGGTGGACAGGAAATCCACGCCTCCGACATCGAGCCCGACCGCGCGCACCGCGCGCTCGGCCATGGCGCGGTTGTCGGGATGGATGACGTCGGTGACGTCGGTCGCGGTGCCCCCGGTCGAAAGGTTGGCGGTCGAACGCAATGGCACGACTTCATCCGCTTTCGGAATCGAATCGGCGGTGTAGCCGACGCGCTCCAGCATCAACTCCGCTTCGCGGTCGAGCTTGAGCTTGGTCAGCACTTTCTCGTGGCCGACGCCACGGCGCGGATCGCTGTTCACTACCTCGACCAGTTGCGCGACGGTGGATGTTCCATCGCCGACCACGTGTCCGGGCGTGCGCCGCGTCGCCGCGATCAGTTCGCCGTTGACGACAAGCAGGCGATGGTCGTCGCCGGCGAGGTAGGTTTCCACGATCACCGAACGCGAATGCTCGCGCGCGGCCTCGAAGCCGGCGCGCACCTCGTCTTCCGCGCTGACGTTGATGGTGATGCCGCGGCCGTGGTTGCCGTTGTACGGTTTCAACACCACCGGCCCGCCGAGGCGGCGCGCGGCGCGCCACGCGGCGTCGGCCGATTGCACCAGTTCCTGGCGCGGCACCGGCAGGCCGAGCGAGCCGAGGATCTTGTTGGTTTCTTCCTTGTCGCTGGCCAGTTCCACCGCGATATGCGGCGTGCGCCCGGTGACGGTGGCCTGGATGCGCTGCTGGTACTTGCCGTGGCCGAGCTGCACCAGCGACTGTTCGTTGAGGCGCAACCACGGGATGCCGCGTTCCTCCGCCGCGCGCACCAGCGATGCGGTCGAAGGCCCGAGCGCGCGGCGCTGCGCGTAGCGGATGAAGCCGTCGCGTTCCTCTTCCCAGTCGAACGAACCGTCGGTCGCGCTACGCAGTTCCGCGGGCAGCAGCGAATCGAGCAACTTCAACGCGAGTTCGCCGGCGGCGATGCCTTCCTCGCGCTGCGCGTATTCGTACACCACCGAATACACGCCGGGATGGTCGTCGATGCTGCGGGTCTTGCCGAAGGTCACGTCCTCGCCGGCGACGTTCTGCAGTTCGATCGCGACATGTTCGAGCACGTGCCCGAGCCAGGTGCCCTCGCCTTCGCGCATGCGCCGCACGAAGCCGCCGGGCTCGCGGTAGGAACAACCGTGTTCGGCCAGGCCCGGCAAGGCCGCGAGCAGGCCATCGATGAACGCGGCGCCGAGCTTCGCGGTCGGCCATTGTTCGAGCGCATCGAGGTCGAGCTCGAGGCGGATGACCGGGAACCGCGCGTACTGCGAGGGTCCGACATAGACGTTGCGGTTGAGGATGCGCATCGAAAACCCCTGTACGAACTTCGTTTGTGCTGAATCTATTCCTTCACGGTCGACAACTCCCCGGCCGACGCCTTCCGCGTCACCAGGTTGTAGCTCGCGCCCGCGGTGAGGATGTGCAACTGCACGCCGAGCATGCACACCGGCGAATCGCCATCGACCTGCGCCATCGACGAGAACTGCAGGCCGTCGGCATCGACCACGGTCACCGCGCCGCTGCCTTCGACTTCCACCACGTTGTCCGGGCCGATGAACGCGGCGGTGTCCTCGTCGACGCCGAGGCCGATCGCGAACGGGTTGTAGGCCAGCGCCGCGAGCAGGCGCCCGAGGCGGTCGCGCTGGCGGAAATGCTGGTCGATCACCACGCGATTGGTGAGGCCGAGGCCCGGCGCGAGGCGCACGCCGTTCGCGCGCGGGGTTTCGGTTTCGCTGTCGCCGCCGGCGATCATGTGTTCGCTGAGGATGCCGGCGCCCGCGCTGGTACCGCCGACCGGGATGCCGTGCGCGTTGCAGGCGCGGATCGCCTGCGCCACCGGCGTGCCGCCGAGGATGGTCGACAGCCGCAACTGGTTGCCGCCGGTGATGAAGATGCCCGAGGCCTGCTCAATGCGCGCCACGCGGTTGCGTTCGTGCGCGTCGCGGCGGGTGTCGAAGTCGAGCACGTGCACGTTGCGCGCGCCCATGCCGCCGAAGATCTGTTCGTAGCGGTCGCCGGTTTCGTTGAGCCGGCTCGCGGTCGGGATCACCGCGATTTCGGCACCGTCCCCGCCGCAGAGTTCAAGGAAGCGGCGCAGCACGCGCTTGTCGTTTTCCTTGTCCTCGGCCCCGCCGATGGGAACGATCCAGCCCCGTTGCCCGCCCTCGGCGACCTTGCTTGGACACATGCCGCTGTTTCCACTCGAAATGACCGGACGGGCACCTTAGCACGCGCCCCGGCCGCGGCCGGGCCCGGGATTCAGCCGTTCCCGGCGAGCCGCCGCGTGGCGGCGACGAACCGGTCCAGCCGGTCCCGCGCCGCGCCACTGGCGATGGCCTCGCGTGCCCGGTCGATGCCCTCGCCGATGCCTTCGGCCACGCCGGCCGCGTACAGCGCCGCGCCGGCGTTGTAGGCCACGATCTCGCGTGGCAGGCCCTCGCGGTTCCCGAGCGCATCGAGCAGCATCGCCTTCGATTCGGCCGCGTCGGCCACGCGCAGGTTGCGGCTGTGCGCCATCGCGATGCCGAAGTCCTCGGGGTGCAATTCGTATTCGCGCACCTGGCCATCGCGCAGTTCGCCCACCAGCGTGCCGGCACCGAGAGAGAGCTCGTCCATGCCGTCGCGGCCCCAGACCACCAGCGCGCGCTCGGCGCCCAGTTCCTGCAGCACGCGCACCTGGATGCCGACCAGATCCGGATGGAACACGCCCATCAGAATGCCGGGCGCGCCGGCCGGGTTCGTGAGTGGCCCGAGAATGTTGAACAGCGTGCGCACGCCCATTTCCTTGCGCACCGGCGCGACAACCTTCATCGCCGGATGGTGCACCGGCGCGTACATGAAGCCGATGCCGCAATCCTCGATGCAGGCTGCCACCCGGTCCGGAGGCAGCTCGATGTTCGCACCGAGCGCTTCCAGCACATCGGCGCTGCCGGACTTCGACGACACACTGCGGTTGCCGTGCTTGGCGACCTTCGCGCCCGCCGCGGCCGCCACGAACATCGACGCGGTGGAAATGTTGAACGTGTGCGCGCCGTCGCCGCCGGTGCCGACGATGTCGACCAGACCGGTTCGATCCGCAACCTCGACCGGGCGCGAGAACTCGCGCAGCACCGTCGCCGCCGCGGCGATTTCGCCGACGGTTTCCTTCTTCACCCGCATCGCGGCGAGGATCGCCGCGGTCATCGCCGGCGAGACCTCGCCGCGCATGACCTGGCGCATCAGCTCGACCATCTCGTCGAAGAAGATCTCGCGGTGTTCGATCGCGCGTTGCAGGGCTTCTTGCGGGGTGATGGGCATTGCTCTTCGCTTTTGTAGGAGCGGACCTGGCCGCGACTGATGTTCGTGGATGCTGATAGTGGTCGCGCCCTGGTGCGCTCCTACAAAAGCTATCGTTCGAGGAAATTCTTCAGCAACGCGTGCCCATGCTCGGTCAGGATCGACTCGGGATGGAACTGCACGCCTTCCACCGGGTGTTCGCGGTGGCGCAGGCCCATGATTTCCTCGATCGAACCGTCGTCGTTGTCGGTCCACGCGGTGACTTCGAGGCAATCCGGCAGCGTGTTCTTGTCGACGACCAGCGAGTGGTAGCGCGTGGCCTCGTAACCGTCCGGCAGCCCGGCGAATACGCCCTTGCCTTCGTGGCGGATGCGCGAAGTCTTGCCGTGCATGATCCGCCCGGCACGGACCACGTCGCCGCCATAGGCCTGGCCGATGCTCTGGTGCCCGAGGCAGACGCCGAGGATCGGCACGCGCGGCCCAAGGTGTTCGATCACCGCGACCGACACGCCCGCTTCGTTCGGCGTGCACGGGCCGGGCGAGATCACGATCCGCTCCGGTGCGAGTTTCTCGATCTCGTCCACCGTCAGCGCGTCGTTGCGCTCGACCCGCACCTCCGCGCCCAGCGCCTGCAGGTACTGCACGAGGTTGAAGGTGAAGCTGTCGTAGTTGTCGATCATCAAGAGCATGAACCGTCTTCCGCGTTCAAAGCCCCTCTCCCGCCTGCGGGAGAGGGGTTGGGGTGAGGGTGGCAAGCAGTCGCATTGCCACGCCGTCCATTTCCGTCAGCACTTCGTTGTTCCAGAACCGGACCACCCGGAATCCCCTGCCTTCCAGATATGCCGTTCGCTCCGCATCCGCGTCGACCTGTTCCGCGTGATGGCCGCCATCCACTTCGACGACCAATTTGTGTTCGAGACAAACGAAATCGACAACGAATCGACCGATCGAATGTTGGCGACGAAACTTGAAACCTTCCAACTGCCGACCGCGCAGGATGCGCCAAAGCGCATGCTCCGCATCCGTCATGGAACGGCGAAGCATGCGGGCGGCGCCGATGTTGAGTCGTTTATCCATCCACCCTCACCCTAACCCTCTCCCGCCGGCGGGAGAGGGAACAAGAGCGGATCGTTGCGCCATCCTCACAACCCCCTCGCCGCCTCGGCCACGGCGCGGAACAGCGCGCGGCCCTTGTTCATCGTTTCCTGCCATTCCGCGTCCGGATCGGAATCGAACACCACGCCGCCGCCGGCCTGCACGTGCAGGCGGCCGTCCTGGATCACCGCGGTGCGGATCGCGATCGCGGTGTCCGCATCGCCATGCCAACCGATGTAACCGACCGCGCCGGAATAGACGTTGCGCTTCACCGGTTCCAGCTCGCGGATGATTTCCAGCGCGCGGATCTTGGGCGCGCCGCTGACCGTGCCGGCCGGGAAAGTCGCGCGCAGCACGTCGGCATAGGACAGCCCCGGCTTCAGCGTGCCCGTCACTTCGCTGACGATGTGCATCACGTGGCTGTAGCGTTCGATCACGAACTGCTCGCCGACGCGCACGCTGCCCGCTGCGCTGATGCGGCCCACGTCGTTGCGCCCCAGGTCGATCAGCATCAGGTGCTCGGCGCGTTCCTTGGGATCGGCGAGGAGTTCGGCTTCCAGCGCCTGATCTTCCGCCTGCGTTTTCCCGCGCGGACGCGTTCCGGCGATGGGACGCACCGTCACCACGCCGCCCTGCAGGCGCGCGAGGATTTCCGGCGATGAACCGACGACCTGCGTCGATCCGGTATCGAGGAAATACATGTACGGCGACGGATTCAATGCACGCAAAGCGCGGTACACGTCCACCGGACGCGCGGTGAACGGCACGCTCAGCCGCTGCGACGGCACGACCTGGAAGATGTCGCCGGCGCGGATGTAGTCCTGCGCCTTGCGCACTACGTCGTGGTACTGCTCGCGGGTGAAGGACGAACGGAAATCGGATTCGTCGATCGCCGCCGGCTGCAGGGTTTCCGGATACGGCGCGCCGCCATGGCGCAGCCGGTGCACCAGCGCGTCGAGCCGGCGGTTGGCGCGCGCGAAGGCCTGCGGTTCGCGCGGATCGGCGTGGACGACCAGGTAGAGCCGGCCCTTGAGGTTGTCGAACACCGCCAGTTCCTCGCTGAGCATCAGCAGGATGTCGGGCGTGCCGAGTTCGTCGGGCTTCGGGTTCGCGCGCAACCGCGGTTCGATGTACTCGATGCATTCGAAGCCGAACCAGCCGACCAGCCCGCCGGCGAACCCGGGCAGGCCGTCGAGCTTCGGCACCTTGCACGCTTCGCGCAGGCGTTCGACTTCGGCCAGCGGATCGGCGACGTCGCGCGATTCGACGACTTCGCCGTGTTCGCGGACCTCGAGCCGGTGGCCGCGGAATTCGTACACCCGGCGCGCCGGCAGGCCGATGATGGAGTAGCGGCCGAAGCGTTCGCCGCCCTCGACCGATTCGAACAGGTAGGTGTGCGGGCCGTCGGCCAGCTTCAGGTAGACCGAGAGCGGCGTATCGAGGTCGGAGAGCACCTCGCGCACAACCGGCACGAGGTTGAAGCCGTCAGCGGCGTAGGTCTGGAATTGCGCGGGCGTGGTCAAGCGGGGCGTCCTTCATGGGCGAACGGGCGATCTGGGCAGCGGAATCTCGCCACCATCGCCAACCCTGCCCGAAAGACGCCGCCCGGTTCATGCCGCCACTGTAGCGGGGGCTTCGTCGTCACGCCACCGTAATCTAAGGCATGCAGAATCGAAGGCCATTGCAGGGACGAAACGCGGGGCAGGACGCTCCACCCCATTTCTCCAGGGCCGGTCGCGCAGGGCGTCCGGCTTTCTTTTTATCCGGTCTTACCCGCGCGCGGCGGCGACCGCCGCCTTCATCTGCGCGATGACGCTGGTGTAATCGGGCTGGCCGAAGATCGCGCTGCCGGCGACGAAGGTATCGGCGCCTGCCTTCGCGATTTCGCCGATGTTGTCCGGCTTCACCCCGCCGTCGACTTCGAGCCGGATCGGTTTCCCGCTGCGTTCGATGCGTTCGCGCACCACGCGCAGCTTGTCGAGGGTGGAGGGAATGAACGACTGCCCACCGAAACCCGGGTTCACCGACATCAGCAGCACGTAGTCCAAGTCTTCGAGCACGTAGTCGAGCACGTCCACCGGCGTCGCCGGATTCAGCACCAGCCCAGCCTCGCAACCGTTCGCCTTGATCAGCTGGATGGTGCGGTGCACGTGGCGGCTGGCTTCCGGATGGAAGCTGATGTGGCTGGCCCCGGCCTTGGCGAACATCGGCACCAGCGCATCGACCGGTTCCACCATCAGGTGCACGTCGATGGCCGCGGCCACGCCGTGCTTGCGCAAGGCTTCGCAGACCAGCGGGCCGATGGTGAGGTTGGGGACGTAGTGGTTGTCCATCACGTCGAAATGCACCCAGTCGGCGCCGGCCGCGAGCACGGCATCGACCTCGGCGCCGAGGCGGGCGAAATCGGCGGACAGGATGGAGGGCGCGATGACCGTGGGCTGCATGGCGCGCAGTGTAGCGTCCACGGCGCGCCGGGCGGCGTACACTGTGCCGCCCGCATCCGACCGTATCCGCGTGGCGACCACCCTGCTCGAAGCCGATCTTCCCGGCCTGACCCTGCGCCATCGCGGCAAGGTCCGCGACGTGTTCGACCTCGGCGACGGCCACCTGCTCATCGTCGCCACCGACCGCCTGTCCGCGTTCGACGTGGTCCTGCCCGACCCGATTCCCGGCAAGGGCGAGATGCTCTGCCAGATCAGCAATTTCTGGTTCGGCGAAACCGCGCACCTGATCCGCAATCATTTGACGGGAATCGACGTAGCCTCGGTGCTGCCGGCAGGCGTCGATCCGGCGCTGTACGCCAAGCGCGCGGTGGTGACGAAGAAGCTGAAACCGGTGCCGGTGGAAGCCATCGCCCGCGGTTACCTGATCGGCAGCGGCTGGAAGGATTACCAGCGCACCGGCCGGGTCAGCGGCATCCAGTTCCCCGATGGACTGCGCCAGGCCGAACAATTGCCGCAACCGGTGTTCACGCCTTCGACCAAGGCCGCGGTCGGCGACCACGACGAGAACATCGATTTCGACACCGTCGTGCGCAGCATCGGCGCCGACCTCGCCGAACAGGTGCGCGACGCGACGCTACGCCTGTACGCCTTCGCCCGCGATTACGCGGCGCAGCGCGGCATCATCCTCGCCGACACCAAGTTCGAATTCGGCACCGACGCCGACGGTCGCCTGTACGTGATGGACGAGATGCTGACGCCGGATTCCTCGCGCTACTGGCCGGCCGACCAGTACGAAGTCGGCACCAGCCCGCCGAGCTACGACAAGCAGTTCGTGCGCGATTACCTCGAAACCCTGGACTGGGACAAGGCGCCGCCCGGCCCGAAACTGCCTGCGGAGGTAATCGCCCGCACCCGCGCGAAGTATGCCGAGGCGCTGCAGAAGCTGGCCGGCATTAGCGTCGACTGACGCTTTTGCCGTCATTCCCGCGAAAGCGGGCCGCTTCTGACAGCCGCACGGCTGTCCGATCCAGTGTCTTTCGCTTTACAGGAATCGCCGAGCAAAGACACTGGATGCCTGCGTTGGACAGCCATTCGGCTGTCAGAAGCGACGCAGGCATGACGAGCGGTTGCACGCTATGCTCGTCGCCGTAACTTCGGAGTTCACATGAACGCATCCACCGAACGCAACATCGACCAGTGGTTCGCGCACTACAGCGCGGATCATCAGAATCAAGGCAACCAGCGCATCCACGTGTTCGCGGTGCCGCTGATCCTGTGGAGCGTGGTCGCGCTGCTTTGGTGCGTGCCGGTGCCAGGCAGCTGGTTCCGCCAGGGCCTGTGGGCCGCGCTCGCGATGTTCGCGGCATGGAGTTTCTACTGGCGCGCGTCGCGTTCGCTGGGGCTGGGCATGCTCGCCTGGTTCGTGCTGCTGGCGTGGCTGACGCGCTGGTTGCACGGCTTGCTCGGCACGCAGCAGTTGCTGTGGCTCGCGGTGGGCGTGTTCGTGGTCGCATGGATCGCGCAGTTCGTCGGCCACAGCAGGCTGTTCGAAGGCCGAAAGCCGAGCTTCCTCACCGACCTGAAATACCTGCTGATCGGCCCGGCGTGGGTGCTGGCGAAGTTGTACCGAAAGCTCGGCTGGAAATACTGAGGGAACCCTGTGGGAGCGGCTTCAGCCGCGACGGATGTTCGCGAGTCCGGTCGCGCCCGAACGGGCGCTCCTACAAAACCGGCTTGAACATGTCCGCCGTCGGCGCGAACGCGCGCGGCGCATAGCCGAAATCCCGCCGCGCCGGCGCGGCATCGAACACCATGTCCTCGCGCATGCGCTGCACGGCGGCGTCGGTCAACTCGCGGGCGATGCCGCGGGATCGGGCGACTCGCAACGTCAACCGGAACAACGGCATCGGCAGTTCGAGCAGTTTCGCCGGCGGTTCGAGGCAATCCAGCACGCGCTTGACCATGTCGCGATACGGCAGGGTTTCGCCACCTGGCAGGTCGTAGGCACGGCCCCGTGCCGCGACCGACTGGCTGGCGGCGAACGCCGCGTCGGCGAGGTCGCCCACGTGCGCCGGCTGGCGCAGTCCGTCCGCGCCGCGCGGCAACGGGAACCGCCCATGACGCCGCGCGAGTGCGGCGATGCGCGACAGCGTGGCATCGCGGCCACGGCCATAGACCAGCGTGGGACGCAACATCGTCGCGGTCGTGCCACGCTGCTCGGACGATGCGAACAACGCCGCTTCCGCGCCCAGCAGGCGCCGCACGAGGTCGCGTTCGTGTTCGTCTTCGGAATCGTGCTTGGTCATCGCGCTGGTCGAACCGAAGGCGACGATGCGCGGCGCGTCGATGTGCGATTCGGAATACCAGCGCGCGAACGCATCCAGCGGCCCGCAGCTGAAGATCGCGTCCACTGCCTCGGGCAACGGCGGCATGTTCGCGAATTCGCCCTGCAGCCAGTGCCGCCCGGGCGCATCCGAATGCTCGTCGCGCGACACCGCCAGCACGCGCCAGCCGCGTTCGCCCAGGCGATGCAGCAGCGGCATGCCGATCTGCCCGCTGGCGCCGAACACGAGCGCGGTCTTCATGCCGCGCGGCTCAGGGCACGCCGGTGAAATGGCGTGCGTTGAGGAGAAGGTGCAGGCCGATGCCGGCGGCATAACCGAGTGCGATCGCCCAGCTCCACTTGAGGTGCGAGAAGAAGGTGTAGCGGCCGTTCGCCTGCCCCATCAGCGCCACGCCCGCAGCCGAGCCGATTGACAGCAGGCTGCCGCCGACGCCCGCAGTGAAGGTCACGAGCAACCACTGCCCGTGGTCCATCTGTGGCGCCATCTGCAACACCGCGACCATCATCGGGATGTTGTCGAGGATCGCCGACAGCAGGCCGACCAGCACGTTCGCGGTGGTCGCGCCGAGTCCGCCGTAGAACGCATGCGACAACAGCGCGAGGTAGCCGCAGTAGCCGAGTGCGCCCACGCACATGATCACGCCGAAGAAGAACAGCAGCGTGTCCCATTCCGCGCGCGCGACCTGTTCGTAGCTGTCGAACGCGTCGACGTCACCGGGTGCGCCCTCGCGCGCGAATTCCTCGGCCTGCATTGCGTTCGCGAAGCGGGTGAGGCGCCAACCGTAGAGCTTGAGCAGGGCGAGGCCGGTCATCATCCCGAGGAACGGCGGCAGGTGCAGGAACTGATGGAACCCCACCGCCAGCGCGACCGTCAGCGCGAACAGCGCGACGATCGGCCATGCCCCGCGCTTGAGCCGCACGCGCTCGTCGGCCAGCGCCGGCACGCCCTTCGGTATCGCGGCGTGCATGCATAGCGCGGGGATCGCCCAGTTCGCCAGCGACGGCAGGAACAGCACGAAGAATTCGGCGAAGTCCACCTTGCCCGCCTGCCACACCATCAGCGTGGTGATGTCGCCGAACGGGCTGAACGCGCCGCCGGCGTTCGCCGCGACCACGATGTTGATGCAGGCCAGCGACACGAACCTGGGGCTGTCGCGCCCCACCGCCAGCACCACCGCGCACATCACCAGCGCGGTGGTCAGGTTGTCGATGATCGGCGACAGGCCGAACGCCAGCGCGCCGGTGGTCCAGAACAGCGCGCGATAGCCCAGGCCCTTGCGTAGCAGCCACACGCGCAACGCCTCGAACAGGCGTCGTTCGCTCATCGCGTTGACGTAGGTCATCGCCGCAAGCAGGAACAGCAGCAGTTCGGCGTATTCGAGCAGGTAGTCGCGCACCGCTTCGTGCAGCGCATCCGACAGGCCGGAGCGTGCCGCCGCGACCGCCAGCATGGCCCAGATGACGCCAGCCGCCAGCATCACCGGCTGCGATTTGCGCAGGCGGGTGAATTCCTCCGCCACCACCAGTACGTAGGCTGCGATGAAGACGATCACCGCCGCCATGCCCGACCAGTGCGCGGTCAGGTCCTGCACCGGCACCGCGGCCCACGCGGCCAGCGGCGCGAACAGGCCCGCGAACAACAGCGGCAATCGGAAGCGACGGAGCGATGCGTGCGTCATGCCCGCATTGTATCGGCCCCATCCAGGCGGGGCCGACGCGGCGTGGCCATCACGCGGCGAGGTGCACCAGCTCCCATGCCAGCCATGCGGCGAACGCGACCAGCAGCACCATGCCTTCGCGGCGGCTGACCTCGAGCTGGCTGCGCGTCATCGGGAACAGCACCAGCGCGAACGCGAATGCCGCCGGCAGCTCGAACTGCACGAACGAGGCCGGCAGCGGCAACGGCCGGAACGCGGCCATGCCGCCGAGCACCACCAGCAGGTTGAACAGGCTGGAGCCGAGCACATGGCCGGCGACCATGTCGCCCTGCCCGCGGCGCGCGGCGACGACGGCCGCGGCCATTTCCGGCAGCGCGGTGCCGATCGCGACCGGCAGCAGGCCGGTGACCAGCGGGCCCATGCCCAGGCCGAGGCCGACGATGGGCGCGCTCTGCACCAGCCACTTCGCGCCGAAGTACATCGCGACGATGGCGATGACCACGCGGGAGAGATTCAAACCGAGGCCCTGCTTGGTTTCGGCGAAGCGCGCGATGTCGGCCTGCAGTTCCGCCGGTTCGCGGCGGCCGCGCACGATCAGGAACGCGAGCATCACCACGAAGCCCGCGAGCAGCAGCAGGCCGTCATTGCGCGAGAGCACGCCGTCGAGGCCGAGGCCGATCGTCACCGCGGTCATCGCCAGCAGCCACACCAGCAGCGGACCGACCGCGCGGCTGCGCAGGAACAGCGGCGCGGCGAGCGCGGCCGCGCCGAGCGTCAGGCCGATGTTAGCGATGTTGCTGCCCACCGCATTGCCCAGCGCCAGCGCCTGGTGTCCGGTCCACGCTGCGCGCGCATTGACCGCGAGTTCCGGCAGCGAGGTGCCGAACGCGACCAGCAGCAGGCCGGCGATGAAGGGCGAGGCCCCGAAGCGCTGCGCCAGCCCGGACGCGCCCTTGACGATGGAATCGCCACCGAGCGCCAAGAGCACCAACCCCGCCACGAACCACAATGCCGCTGCAGCCATGCGCCTCTCCCCGTGCGTGACGTCGCGATTCTATCCCGGACGATTCTAGGCCGATCCCGCGGGCTTACGAACAGCCCTCGACGTAATCGACCTGCGGCGACAGGCCCACGCGCCATGCGGTGGCCTTGCCGGCGGCATCGGTTTCGAACACCAGCTTGCTCGGCGCCACGCCGCTGGCGGACATCGACAGGTAGTGGCCGCCCTCGACGTACTTGTGCGGCGTCGATTGCAGCGCATCGTGGTACAGCGCCTGCAATTCCTCGACCGTCATGCCGACCTTGCCGCCGCCGGGCGCAGCGAGTTTCGTGCTGTCGCTGCCGTAGCGCACGAACTTGCCGTCGCCGATCATGAAGGCGAATTCGGCCGGCGTCTTCACCCACTTCGGCGCCATGAAATAGCAGGACGGATTCGCGTCCTTGCCCAGCGTCTCCAGTTCGCCGCCCCAGGCCTTTTCCATCTCCGCGGCGGCGATGCCGAACTTCACGTCGCCGTAGCCGGCGAAGCTCGCCTGCGTGTCGGCGCCATCGGCCGCGGGCGCTGGCATGGCGGTCGATGCAGGCGACGGCAGGCTCGCCGGAGCCGGCATTGTCGCCGGTGGAATGTCCTCGGCCGGTTGGTCCGCAACCGGCGGCGCAGTCGCCGCATCGGAAGCCCCATCACGATCGGCGCTGCATGCGGCCAGCGCCGCGATCATGGCCATGCACAACAGTTTGCGGTTCATGCCGGTTCCTCGCGTTCGAAGGGAACCAGTGTCGCCGATGCGGGTGAACGCGCCGCGAATCCCCGCGACGCGCGTTCAAACCTATGGCTTGAAGTGCTTCTGCAAGCCGGCCCAGCAGGCCTGGTAGTCGCGTTGCCGATGCGCGGCGTCCATCGCGGTCTTCGTCGGGCGGATCACGTTGCGTGCCTCGAACATGAAGGCCATGGTGCCGCCGATGACATCCGGCTTCGAGGTATCGGCGTTGCTCGCCTTCTCGAACGTCGCCGCATCCGGCCCATGCCCGGTCATGCAGTTGTGCAGCGACGCGCCGCCGGGCGCGAAACCTTCCGCCTTCGCGTCGTAGGCGCCGTAGACCAGGCCCATGAACTCGCTGGCGATGTTGCGGTGGAACCACGGCGGGCGGAACGTGTCCCGTGCCACCAGCACGCGCGGCGGGAAGATCACGAAATCCATGTTGCCGACGCCGGGCGTATCGCTGGGCGAAGTCAGCACCAGGAAGATCGACGGATCGGGATGGTCGAAGCTGATGGAACCAATCGTGTTGAACTTGCGCAGGTCGTACTTGCAGGGCGCGTGGTTGCCGTGCCACGCGACGACGTCCAGCGGCGAATGGCCGATGTCCGCGCGCCACAGGTGGCCCTGGAACTTCGCGATCAATTCGAAATCGCCGTCGACGTCTTCGTAGGCCGCGTTCGGCGCGAGGAAATCGCGCGGGTTCGCGAGGCCATTGCTGCCGATGGGGCCGAGGTCGGGGATGCGCAGGAAGGCGCCGAAGTTCTCGCACACGTAGCCGCGCGAGGGACCGTCCGGCAGCGCGACGCGGAAGCGGATGCCGCGCGGGATCAGCGCGATTTCCTGCGGCTCGACATCGAGCACGCCGAGTTCGGTTTCGATGTGCAGCCGGCCCTGCTGCGGAACGATCAGCAATTCGCCGTCGGCGTCGTAGAAGAAGCGACCCTGCATGTCGCGATTCGCCGCGTACATGTGGATGCCGATGCCGCTCTGCGTCGCCGGCGAACCGTTGCCGGCCATGGTGACGAGGCCATCGACGAAATCGGTCGGCGTTTCGGGAATTGGCAATGGGCTCCAGCGCAACTGGTCCGGCGTCACCGGGCCGGTGTCGAAATCGTTGTGCAGCACCCCCTTTGAGAGCAGCGGCTGCTCGAACGGCTTGAATTCGCCATGCATCGCCGCCGGGCGGATGCGGTACAGCCAGCTGCGACGGTTCGCATGGCGAGGCGCGGTGAACGCGGTGCCGCTGATCTGCTCGGCGTACAGGCCGTGCGCCACCTTCTGCGGCGAATTGCGCCCTTCCGGCAAAGAGCCGGGGATCGCCTCGCTCGCGAATTCGTTGCCGAAACCGCTCTGGTAACCGTTGCTGGCGATGCTCATTGGTGCATCCACTCCCGATAGTGCCCCTTACCCGGCTTCGCCACCCTCTCCCCGCACGCGGGAGAGGGATTCAAAACCTCACAACACGCCGCGGCGCATCTGGTCGCGTTCGATCGATTCGAACAGCGCCTGGAAATTGCCTTCGCCGAAACCTTCGTTGCCCTTGCGCTGGATGATCTCGAAGAAGATCGGGCCGAACGCGTTCTGGGTGAAGATCTGCAGCAGCTTGCGCTGGTGCGTTTCCGGATCGGCGTCGATCAGGATCTTGTTCCTGGCCAGCCGCGGCACATCCTCACCGTGGTTCGGGACGCGCTGGTCGATCACGTCGAAGTAGGTGTCGGGCGTGTCGAGGAAGGCGACGCCCTGTTCGCGCATCTTCTCGATGGTCGAATAGATGTCGTCGGTGAACAGCGCGATGTGCTGGATGCCCTCGCCCTTGTATTCGCGCAGGTATTCGTTGATCTGGCTCTTCTCGTCGCTCGATTCGTTGAGCGGGATGCGCACCATGCCGTCCGGCGCGGTCATCGCCTTCGACAGCAGGCCGGTCTTGGCGCCCTTGATGTCGAAGTAGCGGATCTCGCGGAAGTTGAACAACTTCTCGTAGTAATCCGACCACTGCTGCATGTTGCCGAGGAACACGTTGTGCGTGAGGTGGTCGAGGAAGGTCAGGCCGAAACCGGCCGGATGCTGGTCCACGCCCGGCAGCGGCGCGTAGTCGGCGTAGAGGTCGTCGCGCGCATCGTCGATCAGGTAGAGCATGCAGCCGCCGATGCCCTGGATCTTGGGCGCGTTCACTGCGCCCTCGGCCGCGATCTCCTCGCCGCCGTTGGCGAGCACGTGCGAAAGGACTTCCTTCGTTGGCTTGGTGAATCGGATCGCGAAACCGCAGGCGGAGGGGCCGTGCTTGGTCGCGAAATCGGCAGCGAAGGTATCGGCGGACTCGTTCAGCAGGAAATTGATCGTGCCCTGGCGGAACAGGGTGACGGCGCGCGACCTGTGCTTCGCCACCGCGGTGAAACCGAGGCTTTCGAGGTAGGCGCGCATCGCGGCGCCCTGCCCGGCCGGCGCGGCGAATTCCACGAATTCGAAGCCGTGGATGCCCATCGGGTTCTCGAAGGTGGTGACGGTCATGCCGAGGTTCGGTTGCGCGCTCATGGCCTTCCTGCATCGCTTGCACGTGGGGCCCGGATTGTATAGTTTCATCTGAAACCATTTCAAGCCGCGACGCCGCATGCCGCGCCACGCCAGCCTCGACCTCGAGCATTTCCTGCCCTATCGGCTGAGCGTGCTGTCCAACCGCATCAGCCAGGCCATCGCCACGCGCTACGCGCAGCGTTTCGGCATCGGCGTGACCGAATGGCGGGTGATCGCGGTGCTCGGGCGCTATCCCGATCTCTCCGCCGGCGAGGTCGCCGCGCGCACGGCCATGGACAAGGTCGCGGTCAGCCGCGCCGTGGCGCGTTTGCTCGAACGCGAACTGGTCGAACGCGACACGCACGGCGACGACCGCCGGCGCTCGGTGCTCGCGCTCAGCCGCGGCGGCCAGCGCATCTATGACGAGATCGCGCCGCTGGCGCTGGACCTGGAACGGCGCCTGCTCTCGCGGCTCGAATCCGGCGAACGCGCGGCGCTGGACGCGCTGCTGGACAAGCTCGCCGATGGCATCGCTCACCTGACCGAGGCCTGAAACGAAAACGGCGCCCTGAGGCGCCGTTTTCGCTTTTTGCTCGTCATTCCCGCGAAAGCGGGAATCCAGTTTTTGCCCTTGGATCCCGGCTCAGCGCACATCCATGTGCTGGCCGGGATGAGTTCATCCCCGTATCGAGTACGGAGCAGGCTCTGAACTCACTTCACCCCATGCATCCACTTCTGGATCAGCGGCGCGATCAGGAACAGCAACACGCCCGAGCCGACCAGCGCATAGAAGCCAAAGGTGTAGCCGGAATGCGCCGAGGCCACGGTCATGCCGCCTTCGCCGCTGACGTGGCCGGCGAAGATGCCCGCGAGGTTGTTGCCGATCGCGATCGACAGGAACCAGCAGCCCATCGCCAAGCCGCCGAGCTTGGCCGGCGCGAGTTTGGTGGTCATCGACAAGCCGATCGGCGACAGGCACAGCTCCCCGATCGACTGGATCACGTAGACCATGAACAACGTCCAGAACGGGATCTTGCCGGCGTCATCGAGCATGCTCGACAGCGCCACCATCAGCAGCAGGAAGGCGAGGCCATTGAAGATCAGGCCGAGGCCGAACTTGCGCGGGATGATCGGGTTGTTGCGGCCCATCTTCACCCACATCCAGGCCATGATCGGCGCGAGCACGATGATCGCCACCGAGTTCACCGACTGGAACCAGGACACCGGGAAATCGTTGGTGCCGGCGAGCGCCTGGAACAGGCCCTGCATGCCGATGTCGCGGTCGACGATCTTCTCGGCGAGGAAGTTGAACGAACTGCCGGCCTGCTCGAAGAACATCCAGAACAGCACGTTGAACACGAAGATGAGCAGCATCGCGGACACCTTGTCGCGCGAGACCCGGCCTTCCACCACGCCTTCGCGGAACAGCATCACCGCCGGGATCACGAACAACGCCATCAGGATGTACTGCAGCAAGGTCGCGTCGATGGTCAGCAGCGCGTAGAACAGCGGGATGCCGATGATCACGCCCAGCAACAGCACCAGGCTGACGTTGCGCATCCCGGTCTGGTGCGCGGCCGGCAGGCCGATGCCCTTGAGTTGCCTGCGCCCGAACCAGAACCACACCAGGCTCAGCAGCATGCCGACGCCCGAGGCGATGAACACGACCTTGTAGGCCGGCATGTCCTCGATGCCGAAGATCTTCTTCGCCAGGTACTGGGTGACCAGCGGCGCCAGCAGCGCGCCGAGGTTGATGCCCATGTAGAAGATGGTGAAGCCGGAATCGCGGCGTTCGTCGCCCTGCGCGTACAGCTTGCCGACGATGGTGGAGATGATCGGCTTGAACAGGCCGTTGCCGACGATGATCGTGGCCAGGCCGAGCTTGAACATCGATTCGGTCGGCGATGCCAGCAGGAACAGGCCCGCGGCCATGATCACCGCGCCGAGCAGGATCGAACGCTGGAAGCCGATCAGTTTGTCGGCCACGTAGCCGCCGAAGATCGCGCCCGCGTACACCAGCGCCAGGTACGCGCCATAGAGTTCGCTCGCCGGCTTCTCGCCGGAGGCATCGCCGCCGTGGAACTGGGCCACGATGTACAACACCATCGCCCAGCGAATGCCGTAGAACGCGAAGCGTTCCCAGAATTCCGACATGAACAGCATCCACAACGGACGCGGGTGCCCCATGAGTTGCGGGAAGTCCGGTGGATTCACCGGCGTTGAGGTGTCTGCGGCTCCGCTCATGCGGTTCCCCTGTGTGGAAGTGGCGTATTCAGGAAATCAGCCCGCGATGCGGGACGCGCGAGCATTGCCGACGACGCGATGCGGCGTCAAACCGCGGACCCATGCTGCGGCGCAGCAGCCCGATCAGTAGGCGGCGTTCGGTACGCCGATGGCCGTTCGCACTTCGAACAGCTCCGGGAAAAAGGTCAGGTCCAGCGCCTGCTTGAGGAAACCCACGCCGCTGGAACCGCCGGTGCCGGGCTTGAAACCGATGATGCGCAGCACCGTGCGCATGTGGCGGAAGCGCCAGAGCTGGAATTGCGATTCGAGGTCGACCAGGTCCTCGCACAGGTGGTACTCGGCCCAGTGCGCATCGGTGTCCTCGTAGATGCGCTCGAACGCCGGCAGCAATTCCGGATCCGAGACGTGCGGCTGCGACCAATCGCGCTGCAGGTGGCGCTGCGGAATCGCGTGGCCGCGGCGCGCGAGGTAGGCCAGCGCCTCGTCGTACAGCGACGGCGATTCCAGCGCTTCGCGCAACCGCGCCTGCGCCTGCGGGTCGTGCGCGAACACCTTCAGCATCCCGGCGTTCTTGTTGCCTAGCTGGAATTCGATGACGCGGTACTGCAGCGACTGGAATCCCGACGACGGCCCGAGGATGTGGCGGAATTCCATGTATTCGGAGGGCGTGAGCGTTTCCAGCACCGACCACATCGCGGTCAGCTGCGCGATCACCTGCTTGCAGCGCGCGAAGATCTTCTGGCAGGCGTCGAGTTCGTCGCGGCGCAGGTGTTCGATCGCCGCGCCCAGCTCGTGCACCAGCAGCTTCAGCCACAGCTCCGAGACCTGGTGCTGGATGATGAACAGGAGTTCGTCGTGATGCGGCGGGTTCGACAGCGGCTGCTGCGCGGACAGCAGCCGGTCCAGTTGCAGGTAGCCGGCGTAGGTCATGCGACCGGCCAGGTCGGTGTGGATCTCCGCCTCGAGCGGGCGCTGGTTGTCGTCTATCGCCATGCCCGGATTCTCGCATGGGCCCGCCGCGGCGTCCCTGCGCGGATTCCCCGTCACTTGCGGCCATGGTCCGGCGCGCTAGGATTCGCGCGGGGAACGGGGAATCGGGGGCGGGACATGGGGGCTTACTTCGCGTCGATGCGCGGCGGTTTGGTGTTGCCGTTGCTTGCGGCTTTGTGCTTCGCGGGCACGGCGCACGCCGGTTGCGCCGAGATCCCCTGGTCGACTTTCATCGCCTACGACCAGAACTTCGATTCACTGGCGTCCAGCGGATCTTCGTCGCAAGTCCCCGTGGGCTGGTCCATCTACGACGGCGATGGGTTGATGATCGCGGACGATGGCTCCCATGGCGGAGCCGGGCTCTACAGTTATGGCACCGCGGGGTCGTCATGGCGCGCGCTCGGCAGCGTCGCCAGCGCCGCGATGGCGCCGATGTTCGGCGTCTGCCTGAAGAACGCCACCGGCGGGAACCTGACATCGATCTGGATCCGGTACGGTGGCCAGCAATGGCATGTCGGCGCGACCGGTCGCAGCGACCGCCTCGACTTCCAGTTCAGCACGGACGCGACGTCGCTGCAGACCGGGCACTGGACCGATGTCGACGCGTTGGATGTGAACACGATCGCGACCGGTGCGCCGGTCGGGCGGATCAACGGCAGCCTGCCCCAGTACCAGCTGAGCATTGGCGCGGATCTTCCGGCTGGCATCACCATTCCCGCGGGCGCGACGTTCTGGCTGCGCTGGAAGGACTTCGATGCCGCGGGCAACGACGATGGCCTGGCGGTCGACAACGTGCATGTCGGTGCGACCTCCGACTTCGAGCCCCCGCCCGTCATCTCGTTGCAGGGAGTCTCGGTGGACGAGGGCAACAGCGGGACCAAGACCGCGGTCGCGCTCGCGAAACTCAACAAGGCCGCGCCCGCCGGCGGCGTGGCGTTCAGCGTCAAGGTATACGGCGGAAGCGCGAAATCCGGCGTCGATTACGCACCTTCCGGAACGTTGCAAGGCACGATCCCCGCGGGCAAGACGTCCGCCCCGCTCAACTTTACGGTCTATGGCGACCAGGACTACGAAGCGGACGAGTACGCGCTCATCGACGTGGTGAGCGCAACGGGCGCGACCCCGGGCACCGCGAATCAGAGCGTCAAGCTGACCATCCGCAACGACGATCCGAAAACCTACCTGATCGACGAAATCCAGTGGCGGGATATGTTCGGCGACGGGCCGCAACACATCGGGCAGCGCCTGCCCGTTGGCGGCGTGGTCACGGCGCGCGTGGAAAACGGCTTCTTCATGCAGACGCCGGACGGACAAGACGACGGATTCTGGCAATCCTCGAGCGGCATTTTCGTCGACACCGGCGGCGCGCCGCCTTCGAGCGCCGCGGTCGGCAACCGCGTCGTCGTCACCGGGACCGTGCAGTCCTTCGTGCCGCCGGATGATCCCGGCTCCCCGGAACGCACCCAGCTCGGCGCCTCTCCCGCGATCACCGTCGTCAGCAGCGGCAACCCGCTGCCTGCGCCGGTGGCATTGCAGATCGATCCCACCGACACGAACTGGACGGCGTACCTGCAGCTCGAACCCTACGAGGGGATGCGCGTCACGCCCGGAACGGTGGTCGTCACCGGCCCGACCCAGGGCGTGGTGACCGAGCGCACCAGCACCGCCGCGAGCAACGGCGTCTTCTTCGCGACCAAGGTCGATCCGTCGCGTGGAATCCCTTACCGCGAGCAGGGCATCGAACAGCCCGACCCGAACCCGTCCGGCAGCGAATCGCTGCCATTGCCGATCTGGGACGGCAATCCCGAGGTCATCGCCGTCGACAGCGATGCCCAGGGCGGATCGCAACTCAACCTGATGACGGGCACGACGGTCACCGGCCTGCAGGGCGTCCTCGATTACCGCAACCGTCGCTACACCCTGCTGCGCGACCCGACGGCGCCGATCACGATGACGTCCGTGTCCCCGCTGAAGTACGCGCCGAACCCGCCCGCCAATGGCTTCACCGTCGCGAGCTTCAACCTGGATCGCTTCTACGACCCGGCCAACGACCCGGGCCGCGACGAACCCGTGCTCACGATCGACGCATTCAATGCACGCGTCGCCAAGCTCTCGCTCGCCGTGCGCAACGCGCTGCACCTGCCGGACATCCTCGGCTTGCAGGATGTCGAGAACTCGGCCGCGCTGTTCTCGATCGGGGTCAAGATCAACAACGACGAAGTGGCGGCGGGCCATCCGAACCCGGCGTACAAGCCGTACCTGCTCGAGGGCAGCGCCACGGACGGGCTCGATGTCGCGCTGCTGGTCAAGACCGCGGCCGGCGCGAGCGGCCGTCCGCGCGTGCAAGTCCGTTCGGTCGTCCAGATCGGCAAATCGGCGACCTTCTTCGACCCGGGGTTGGGGCACAACGCGGTGTTGTTCGACCGCCCCCCGCTCATGCTCGATGCCACCGTCGACATCGACGGAAGCGGGTATCCGCTGACGGTCATCAATGCCCAGCTGCGCGACCGCGAGGACATCGCCAGCGAAGCCGCGTCGGGCCTGACCACGCTCGGCGACAGGGTCCGGCAGAAGCGCCTGCAGCAGGTGCAGTACATCGCCAACTACATCCAGCAATTGCAGGTCGCCGATCCGACGCGGAAGATCGTGCTGCTCGGCGATTTCGACGCGCCGGCGGTGAACGACGGCTACGTCGATGTCCTCGCCGTCTTCCACGAGGCCCCGATCGACGAAAGGACGGCGGTCCCGAACGATGGCGCTCACATCTTGAACCCGACCTTGTACACGCCCCTCGGCAGCACCGAGGGCTACAACGACCTCGACCGCGGATCGCGACAGCAGACCGACCACATCCTGATCAACGCGGCGCTCTCGGCCGGCGGCGGCACGCGCATGGACTACGCGCGCATCGACGCGGATTTCCCCGAGACCCGCCGCAACGACACGACCGCGCTGCGGGTGTCGTCGCACGACCCGGTGGTGCTGTACGTCACCCCGGATTCCTTCGCGGACTTGTCGGCGAGCGTGACCGCGACGCCGGCCGCGGTGAAGGCCGGGCAGGCGATGACGTTCACCGCCAAGGTGCGCAACCTCGGGCCCGATACCGCGTCCTTCGTCGGCGCGGGGTTCGCCTTCGACGCCGAACTCCCGGACCTGGCGATCACGTCGAGTGACCCGCTGCAGGACTGCGAGGTTCCGCAAATTGCGGCGGGGTCCACGACCATAGCCTGCGTCTTTTCGCAGGTCGGTTCGGGCGGCACCGCGACGTTCACCGTGACCGCGAGCGCGCCCGCCGGCAAGGCAGGCGGCCAGGTGCATCTCGCGATCACGGCCGATTCGGCGAACGTCGACCCGGTACCCGGGAACAACCAGGCCTCGACGTCGGTGAACGTCACGCCCTGAGCCTCGCCACCGCGCCGTTACGGCGCGGTTCGGGGGCAGGCGCCTTCCCCGATCGCCTGCCGACAAGCCCCGGATCGAGCCGAGGGCTCGTCGTGGATCTGGCGTCATGCCGCCGACATCGGTTTGGGGCACAATCGGGCCATGGCGCCGGAGCGCGCCGATTCGGGGAAAACTCATGCTGTCCAGCCTCAAGCGCCGCCTGGCGCTCGCCATCCTGTTGTCGCCGGCGATCTTCGCCGCGAACGCGAACAACACCGCGCAAACCCTGCCCTTCTCGCAGGATTGGTCGAACACCGGCCTGATCACGACCAACGACGACTGGTCCGGCGTCCCCGGCATCGAGGGCTACCTCGGGCAGGACATCACGACCTCGACCGGCACCGATCCGCAGACGCTGACCGGCACCAGCGCCGCCGCCAACGACCTCAGCGTGCTGGCCAACCAGACCAGCACCAGCATCTCCAATGGCGACGTGATCGAATTCCAGATCACCGACCCGACGATCGGGTTCCAGGGCTCCGGCACGGCCGATGCGCCCTACCTGCTGATCAACCTCGATACCAGCGGCCAGACCGGCATCAACGTCGCCTACGACCTGCGCGACCTCGACGGCACCGCCGACAACGCGGTGCAGCCGGTGGCGCTGCAATACCGCGTCGGCAACAGCGGCGCGTTCACCAACGTTCCTGCCGGCTTCGTGGCCGACGCCACCGAAGGCCCCAGCCTCTCCGGCAAGGTCACCGCCGTTTCCGCGGTGCTTCCGGCGGATGCGAACAACCAGCCGCTGCTGCAGGTGCGCATCATCACCACCAATGCCGCGGGCAACGACGAGATCGTCGGCATCGACAACATCTCCGTCACCTCCGGCGTGGTCGCGCAGCCGAGCGTGTCGTTCGGTAGCACCTCGGCGGCCGAAGGCGACAGCGGCACCAAGCCGTTCTTCTTCACCATCAGCTCGAACGTCGCCCCGACCTCCGACCTCAATATCGGCTACATGACGGTCGACGGCACCGCGACCACCGCCGACAACGATTACGTTGCCAAGAGCGGCACCGCGACGATCGCCGCAGGCACTACCTCGGTCACGATCAGCGTCGACGTCAACGGCGACACCACCCCCGAGCCGAACGAAACCTTCAGCGTGGTGGTGACGAACGCGGGCGGCGCGATCATCGCCAACGGCACCGGTACCGGTACGATCAACAACGACGACGTCACCGTCGTTCCGATCCACGACATCCAGGGCAATGGCGACGCCTCGCCGCTGGTCGGCCAGACCGTGACCACGCGCGGCATCGTCACCGGCCGCAAGAGCAACGGCTTCTTCATCCAGGCCGCGGATGCGGACGCGGACGCGGATCCGATGACCTCGGAAGGCGTGTACGTGTTCACCAGCAGCGCGCCGCCGGCCGAAGCCGCGGTCGGCAACCTCGTCCAGGTCACCGCGACCATCAGCGAGTACTCGCCGACGCAGGATCCGCTGCAGCCGCCGCTGACCGAACTCGGCTTCGCCACCGTCACCCTGCTGTCCACCGGCAACGCCCTGCCGACGCCGGTGCCGCTGACCACCACCTTCCCGAATCCGGAAGGCGCCTACGACCAACTCGAGCGCGTCGAAGGCATGCGCGTCAGCGCGGCCTCGCTGACCGTGGTCGGTCCGACCGACGGCACCACCAACGAGCCGAACGCCACCGGCGCCAGCAACGGCGTGTTTTACGCCACCGTCACCGGCGATCCGCGTCCGTTCCGCACCCCGGGCATCCAGGCGCCCGATCCGGCGCCGAGCGGTTCCATTCCGCCGATCCCGCGCTGGGATACCGCGCCGGAAACCATGGAAGTCGACAGTGACGCGATCGGCGGGGCCAAGCTCGACCTCGCGGCCGGTGCGGTCGTCACCGGCGTGACCGGGCCGATGGACTACGGCTTCCGCCGCTACACCATCCTGCCCGAAGCCACGCCGACGGTCGCATCCACCGGCGAAGCCGTGACCGCGGCGCGCCTGCCGAGCGACGACGAATTCACCGTCGCCAGCTACAACCTCGAGCGCTTCTTCGACACCGTCAACGATCCCGCGATCGGCGAGCCGGTGCTGACCCCGGCCGCGTTCGCCAACCGACTCAACAAGGCTTCGCTCGGCATCCGCGACGAACTGCATACGCCGGACGTGCTTGCGGTGATGGAGATGGAGAACCTGTCCACGCTCCAGCAGCTCGCGAGCAAGATCAACAGCGATGCGGTCGCCGCCGGCGACGAGGATCCGCAGTACGCCGCCTACCTCGACGAAGGCAACGACGTCGGCGGCATCGACGTCGGCTTCCTGGTCAAGACCGCGCCGGTCGATGGCTCGACGCCGCGCGTCGAAGTCGTCGACGTGACCCAGTACGGCAAGGACACCACCTGGATCGATCCCAGCGACAACTCGGCCTCGCTGCTCAACGACCGCCCGCCGCTGCTGCTGCGCGCGATCGTGCACTACGCCGACGGTCGTTCGTTCCCGGTCAGCGCGTTCGCCGTGCACCAGCGTTCGCTGAACGGCATCTCGGACGAAACGGTATCCGGCCTCACCACCGCCGGCGACCGCGTGCGCAAGAAGCGCCAGGCGCAGGCCGAATACCTGGCCGGCCTGGTGCAGGCCCGCGAAACCGCCGATCCGAGCGAACACCTGATCGTGCTCGGCGACTTCAACGCCTTCGACTTCAACGACGGCTACGTCGATCCGATGGGCGTGGTCACCGGCCTGCCGACCCCGGACGACCAGACCGTGGTCCCGGGCGATGGCGTCGACCTGGTGAACCCGGACCTGATGAACCTGCATTACCTGCCGGAGGCGAACAAGCGCTATTCGTACGTCTTCGACGGGCAGGCGCAGTCGCTGGACCACATCCTGATCAACCAGGCGCTGGGCACCGACGTGGCCGCGTACGACCTCGACCACGCGCGCATGAACGCCGACTTCCCGGAAACCAACCGCAACGACGCCAACTCGCCGTCGCGCCTATCCGACCACGACCCGGCGATCGCGTATTTCGCCGTGCAGACGGTCGAACACGCCGACCTCGAAATGGACGTCGAAGCAACGCCCTCGACGGTCAGCGTAGGACGCCCCGTCATGGTCATCGGGACGGTGATCAACCGCGGCCCGGACGACGCGACCAATCCGGGTGTGGGTTTCGCCTTCGATCAGGCGCTGCCCGACCTGCAGGTCAGCATCACTCCGGAGGGTTGGAGCTGCGACGCGCCTCAAATATCCGGTGGCACGACGAGCGTCGCATGCAATGCCTCGACTCTCGCGGCGAATACAGCGGCGACGTTCACGCTCCAAGCCTCCGCTGTCGCGACGACGTTGCCGGGTACGCTGACGGCTGCGGCGGCTGCGACGTCCGAGACGGACGATCCCGACACGTCGAACAACGACTTCCAGGACGCGGTCACCGTGACGCCTGCACCACCACAGGCCGATCTCTCGGTCGGCTTGGTACGCACCGGCGTCGCCTCCGGCCCGGTCGCGAACTTCAGTGTGCCTGTACACAATGCAGGCCCGGACGCGGCCCAGAATGTGTTCGTGATGATTCGCGGCAACGGCGCCAACCCGACAACCGCCAACCCCAAGGGCTGGATTTGCAAGCGCAACCAGACTTATGAAATCTACTGCAACCGCATCGATCCGATGCCTGCCGGGACATCGGAAACCATCCGGTTCTCGGTGATCACGCCTCGAACGGCCCACTTGAGTTTCAGGGCAGAAGTGTTGTCCGACGCCGAAGATCCGAATCTGAACAACAACGCTGCCGATTACACGAAACCCTGATCCTTCAATCTGATTCACCCGAAAAGCCCGGCCCCGCGCCGGGCTTTTCGTTTCCATGCCCCGCCGTATGCGGCGGCGCGCAACGGCTCGTTTCGGCGCAGCCGGTATCATGGACGGATCGTTCCCCTGAAGGCGCCCGATGACCACCGCCGCCACGTTCGAAATCGAATACCTGCAATACCTCAAGCCCGACGGCACGCTTGCCGGCAAATTGCCGCCGGCGGTGAAGGATGCGAAGGCGCTGCTGCCGCTGTTCAAGCAGATGCTGTTCGTGCGTACCTTCGACACCAAGGCGATCGCCCTGCAGCGCACCGGCAAGCTCGGCACCTACGCAGCCTGTCTCGGCCACGAAGCCACCCACGTCGGCATCGGCGCGTCGATGAAGCCCGAGGACGTGTTCGCGCCCAGCTACCGCGAATACGGCGCGCAGTTCATGCGCGGGGTGAAGCCGCGCGACGTGCTGATGTACTGGGGCGGCGACGAGCGCGGCAACGATTTCGAAGTGCCGCGCAACGACTATCCCTGGTGCGTGCCGATTTCCACCCAATGCCTGATGGCGGCCGGTGCGGCGCTCTCGTTCAAGCTGCGCAAGCAGCCGCGCATCGCGGTGTCCTGCTGCGGCGACGGCGGTTCGTCCAAGACCGATTTCTACGCCGCGGTGAATTCCGCCGGCGCCTACTCGCTGCCGCTGGTGCTGTGCGTGATCAATAACGGCTGGGCGATCAGCGTGCCGCGCAAGGCGCAGACCGGCGCACAGACGCTGGCGCAGAAGGGCCTGGCCGGCGGCCTCGCATGCCTGCAGGTCGACGGCAACGACCTGGTCGCGGTGCTCGAGGCGATGCGCCGTGCGACCGAGCGCGCGCGCAAGGGCGAAGGCGGCACGGTGATCGAATTCCTCACCTACCGCCTGCACGACCACACCACCGCCGACGACGCGCGTCGCTACCGCGGCGAAGATGAAGTGAAGGCGGCGTGGGAGAAAGAACCGTTCCTGCGCCTGCGCAAGTTCCTCGTCGACCAGAAGCTGTGGGACGACGCTCAGGAAAAGGCCTGGGTCGAGGAATGCGGGAAATTGGTCGATGTCGAGATCAACGCCTACCTCGAAACCCCGGTGCAGCCGGTGGAGGCGATGTTCGACTACCTGTACGGCGACATGCCCGCGGACGTCCTCGCGCAACGCGATGCCGCGATCGCGCAGGAGAAGCGTCCATGAGCGCGCAACCCATCACGCTCATCGAAGCGATCACCCAGGCGCTCGCCTACGAGATGAAGCACGACGATGCGGTCGTCGTGCTCGGCGAGGACGTCGGCGTCAACGGCGGCGTGTTCCGCGCCACCGCCGGCCTGCAACAGCAGTTCGGCGACCAGCGCGTGCTCGACACGCCGCTGGACGAAACCACGATCGCGGGGCTCACCGTCGGCATGGCCTCGCAGGGCATGAAGCCGGTGGCCGAAGCGCAGTTCGACGGTTTCATGTACCCGATGGTGGACTTCATCGTCTGCCACGCCGCGCGCATGCGCTATCGCACCCGCGGCCGCCTGCACTGCCCGATGGTGCTGCGCGTGCCGTGGGGCGGCGGCATCCGCGCGCCGGAGCACCATTCCGAAGCGAACGAATCCATCTTCACCAACGTACCCGGCTTGCGCGTGGTGATGCCCTCCTCGCCGCAACGCGCCTACGGCCTGCTGCTCGCCGCGATCCGCGACCCGGATCCGGTGATCTACATGGAACCCAAGCGCATCTACCGCCAGTACAAGGAACTCGTCCCCGACGACGGTGAAGCGCTGCCGCTGGACGTGTGCTACGTGCTGCGCGACGGCAGCGACGTGACGCTGGTGACCTGGGGCGCACAGGTGAAGGAAACGCTGGAAGCGGCGGAGAAACTCGCGGCCGAAGGCATCAACGCCGAAGTCATCGACGTCGCCACGCTCAAGCCGCTCGACTTCCCCACCATCGCCGAATCGGTGGCCAAGACCGGGCGCTGCGTGATCGTGCACGAAGCGGCGAAGACCGCCGGCTTCGGTGCCGAAGTCGCCGCGCGCGTCGCCGAGGAATGCCTGTTCGACCTGCTCGCGCCGGTCGAGCGCGTCACCGGCTACGACACCCACATCCCGCTGTTCCGCCTCGAGATGAAGTACCTGCCGAGCGTGGACAAGATCGTCGCCGCCGCCAAGCGCGCGATGGCCCATTCGTAAGGAACGCACATGAGCAAGCAATTCCTGTTGCCCGACCTCGGCGAAGGCCTGCCGGACGCAACCATCGTCGAGTGGTACGTCAAGGTCGGCGACATCATCAAGCTCGATGAGAACCTCGTGTCGATGGAAACCGCGAAGGCGGTGGTCGACGTGCCGTCGCCGGTCAGCGGCAAGGTGCTGAAGCTCGCCGGCAACGCGGGCGACATCATCGTCACCGGCACGATGCTCGCCGAATTCGAAGTCGATCCCTCGCTGCCGCAGCGCGCGGAAGGCCAGGACACCGGCCATCACCACGGTCCTTCTGTGGGAGGGCCTTCAGGCCCGACGACAGCTCCTGCAGTCGCGGCGGCCGCTTCTAACAGCCAGACGGCTGTTCAACCCGCTCCCACAAAAAGCGAAGACGCCGGCACCGTGGTCGGCGCGATGCAGGTCGGCAACGCGGTGGTGAGCGAAGCCGCGGTCGCGGTCGGCGGGGTGAAGGCGGTGCCCGCGGTGCGCGCGATGGCGCGCAAGCTCGGCGTGGACATCGCCCGCGTGCGCGCGTCCGGACCGGACGGCACCGTGACCATGCAGGACGTGAAGCAGGCCGCCGCCGATGGTTCGGCGAAAGCTGGTGCAACGGCACCTGCGCCTGCTCGCGCTGGAGCGCAGGTCGCTCCTGCACAGACACCCGCACCCGCCGCACGCAGCACGCTCTCGCAATCCGGCAAGCCGATGCGCACGCAGCCGCCGGGCGTGGCCGCGACCGGCCAACCGGAACAGTTGAAGGGCGTGCGCCGCAACATGGCGCGGGTCATGGCCGACGCGCACGCGCAAGTCGTGCCGACCACGCTGGTCGACGATGCCGATCTGCACGCATGGCTCGGCAAGCAGGACATCACCGCGCGCCTCGTTCGCGCGATCGTCGCGGCGTGCAAGACCGTGCCCGCGTTGAACGCGTGGTTCGACGGCGCCAACCTCACCTGCACCCAGCATCCGCACGTGGACCTCGGCATCGCGGTCGATACCGACGACGGCCTGTTCGTGCCCGCGCTGCGCAACGCCGACATGCTCGACGGCAACGGCGTGCGCGCCGCGATCAAGCGCCTGCGCGCGCAGGTCGAGGACCGTTCGATCCCGGCCACGGAACTGTCCGGCTACACGATTTCGCTCTCCAACTTCGGCATGTTCGCCGGCCGCTATGCGACGCCGGTGGTGGTGCCGCCGTGCGTGGCCATCGTCGGCGCCGGCAAGCTGTCGCACGACGTGGTCGCGGTGATGGGCGGCATCGAAGTGCACCGCCGCATGCCGATCTCGCTGACCTTCGACCATCGCGCATGCACCGGCGGCGAGGCGGCGCGTTTCCTCGCGGCGTTGCTGGACGACCTCGCGCAACCCAACTAAGAAGTTCGTCACCCCGGCGAAGGCCGGGGCCCAGCTCTTTCGTCGATGATGGGGAAAGAGCTGGATTCCGGCTTCCGCCGGAATGACGGCATGGAGAATCCGCCATGTCCCACCGCAGCCGCCTCGCCGGTTTCATCATCGACTGCAACGTCGAAAACCTCGACGCAGCCGCGGATTTCTGGTCGCAGGCGCTGGGTTGCAGCATCGCCGATCGCGACGCGGGCGACGACACCGCCGAATACCAGATGTTCGGCGACACGCCCGGCGACCTGCATATCGAAGTGCAGAAGGTGGCGCATCCCTCGCGCGTGCACCTCGACATCGAGGCCGACGACGTCGATGCGGAAGCGGATCGCCTCGAGAGACTCGGCGCGAAGAAAATCGCGTTCGTGAAGCGCTGGTGGGTGATGGAAGCGCCGACCGGCCAGCGCTTCTGCGTGGTCAGGATGAAGCATCCCGAGCGCGGCGCCCCGGCGAAAGAATGGCCCTGACCCTGTAGGAGCGGCTTTAGCCGCGACCGCCTTCGGTCAAAGATCTTGCCGGTCGCGCCCAGGTGCGCTCCTACGAACGCGCGAACAGCCTACGCCGGATGAAAAACGCCGCGGTCAGCACCGCCAGGAACACGCCGTAACCGACCGAAGTCGCGAGGATCTGCGGCCACAGGTGGCCGTAGCTGCGATCCGCCAAGCCGAAGCTCCAGTGCAGGCTCAGCAGGCAGCCGGCGAACGCCAGCAGGATCGCGAGCGCATCGAAGCCGCGCCGGCGCGCATTGCGCGGTTGCCGCGGATACAGCCAGTACAGCACGGACAGGATTAGGAACCACGGCGCGAACAACACCAGCGCCAGCGTCGGCATCCCCGCGACATCGCTCACGATTTGCTTTCCTCGGCTTCGGCCAGCGCGGCGAGTGCCGCCTGCACGTCGTCCTCGTCCACTCCTTCCGCACGCAGCACCCGCGGATCGGAGGCGTCGTAATGCCCCGCCTTGATCGCGGCGATGCGCTGTCCCGCATCGCGCGGCGAATCGAAGCCCGCGCTCTGCAACAGCAGGCGTTCGCCCTGCGCGAACTTGAAGTAAAACTTACCGTCGGCTTCGCGGTACTGCTTGAACAGCGGCAGCGCCACGTCCTTCTTCGCCGCGACTTTCGATTCCGCGACGACGGTCGTCGACAAATCGCGCAGGCCCACCGCTTCGCGCAAGCGCGCCAGGGTCGGCGCCGCGTATTGCGCACGCAGGCGCGCCGCACCATCGCGCAGGATCGCCTCGATGTCGGCAGGCTTCGCGATCAAGGCTTCGTACTTGTCGCGCAACGGTGCGACTTCCGCATCGATGCGTTCGAACAGTTTCTGCTTGGCATCGCCCCAGCCGATGCCGTCTGCGAAATCCTGCGCGAACGTCGCGGTTTCCTCGCTCGACGCGAAGGCCTGGTAAAGCTGGAACAGTGCGGAGCCTTCGGTGCCCTTGGCTTCGCCCGGCGCGCGCGAATCGGTGACGATGCCGGCAATCAGCTTCTTCAGTTCCGCGCGCGGCGCGAACAGCGGGATGGTGTTGTCGTAGCTCTTGGACATCTTGCGGCCGTCGAGCCCGGGCAGCGTCGCCACCTGTTCCTCGACCGCCGCTTCGGGAAGCGTGAAGTGCTCGCCGTAGAGATGGTTGAAGCGCTGGCCGAAATCGCGCGCCATCTCGATGTGCTGCACCTGGTCGCGGCCCACCGGCACCTTGTGCGCGTTGAACAGCAGGATGTCCGCGGCCATCAGCACCGGGTACATGAACAATCCCGCGGTGATGCCGGCATCGTCGTCGAGTTGCTCGGCGCGATTGCGGTCCACCGCCGCCTTGTAGGCGTGCGCGCGGTTGAGCAGGCCCTTGCCGGCGACGCAGGTCAGGAACCAGGTCAGTTCCGGGATCTCGGGGATGTCGCTCTGGCGGTAGAACCAGACTTTCGACGGATCCAGCCCGCAGGCCAACCATGCCGCGGCGATCTCCAGCGTGCTGCGCTGCACGCGCGCGGGCTCGGCCACCTTCACCAGCGCGTGGTAGTCGGCGAGGAAATAGAAGCTCTCCGCATCCGGCGCACGCGAGGCGGCGATCGCGGGACGGATCGCGCCGACGTAGTTGCCGAGGTGAGGCGTGCCGGAGGTGGTGATGCCGGTGAGGACGCGGGTTTTGCTCATGCGCACAGTTTAACCGCGCGCCCGCCAACCCCACCCGGGCGCGTGGCGCGTTGGAAGGCATGCCCATCGAGGAGATCGCCATGTCCCGCTTCCTGACCACCCTCGCCTTCGCCGCGCTGGCGACCAGCGCCTGCGGTCCGCTCGATGCCCGCCCGCTGGTCGGCATCGACGTGATCGACCGCGACACCGGCCAGTGGCTGCCCGAAGTGCATGCGCGCGGCAGCGACTGGATCCCCGGCGACCCCGGCCATCGCTATTCGGTGCGCCTGAGCAACAACAGCGGCGAACGCGTACTTGTGGTGCTGTCGGTGGACGGCGTGAACGCGGTCACCGGCGAAACCGCCTCGCCTTCGCAGGCCGGCTACGTGCTGGCGCCGTGGCAGAGCACCGAGATCGCCGGATGGCGCAAGTCGCTGGACGATGTCGCCCAGTTCTATTTCACCGACCTACCCGACAGCTACGCCGCGCGCACCGGGCGTCCGGACAACGTCGGCGTGATCGGCATCGCAGTGTTCCGCGAGCGCCAGCGCCCGATCGTGTATCCGATGCCCGCGCCGCCGGTCGCGAACGAACAACGCGCGATGGACAAGGCCGCGGCGCCCTCCGCCGCGCGCGAAGCCTCGGCCGCGGCCGACAGCGCATACGGTGCGATGCAGCCGCAGCGCATCGGCACCGGCCACGGTGCGCGCGAATGGTCGCCGGTCGGGCAGACCACCTTCGAACGCGCGTCTTCGCGTCCTTCGCAGGTCACGCAGTTGCGCTACGACGACCGCGATGCGCTGGTCGCGATGGGCATCCTGCCGCGCAACGCATGGCGTTACGCCAACGACGACGCGCCGCGCGCGTTCCCGAACGGCTTCGTCGCCGATCCGCCGAACTGGTGATGCGGCGCTGTGCCGTCGCCCGCCATGCGAAGGGCCGGCAATTGCCGGCCCTTCGCCCTTCAGCGCATCCGCCCTTCCTCGTCGCGCGGAATATGAACTCCCGGATGAGCGCCGGTTCGACGGCTAGTGCAGGGATTTCTGGAATTCGTCGACTTCGCGCTGCGCGCGGTCCTGATCCCAGCCATAGCGTTCCTGCAACTTGCCGGCGAGGTAGGTCGCGTCGCCCTGGGCGACCTTGAAGTCGTCGTCGGTGAGGTTGCCCCAGCGTGCCTGGGCCTGTCCCTTCAGCTGGGTCCACTTGCCGGCGATAATGTCCTTGTTCATGGGTGACTCCTGACGTTTTGCGCGGCGGGGGGTGCCGCACGCACAGCTTCGCAGCCGCCATCTTCGGATTTGGTCAAGGTTCCGTTGCGTTCGCGATGCGCATTCAGTGCACATCGCTGAACGCCTCGTTGCACGATTCGCGCGAAACAAAAAACGGGCCGGCTTGCGCCGGCCCGTCCCGTTCCGCCGAAATCCTTTCGACGCAACTCCGATCAGCAGTGCGCGTCCTTGCAGTCCTCGGCCTTCTGCTCGACTTTCTCGCCGACCTTCTGCACGTCCTTGCCGGCGCCGGCCATGGTGTTGCACGCGGTCAGCGCGGCGGTCGAGAAGCAGGCAACCATCAGTATTGCAATCAGGCGCTTCATGGGATTCCTCGGTTCGCATTGAAGGGATGGCGGGCGACGCGAAACGCATCACCGACGCACGCGCACATGGAACCCGGCGCGGCGTGAAACGCGCGTCGACGCGAGGGCGAAAACGCGGTCGCGAACCGAACCGCGACTGAATGCCGCCTCGGATGCGCCGTGTCAGTCGCGCATCAAGGTCGACTTGCCGAACAGGCTTTCGACCAGGTCGACCGCGAGCATCGCGGTGCCGTTGCGATGGTCGAGCGCCGGATTGAGCTCGACGATGTCGAGCGAACCCATGCGGCCGCTGTCGGCGATCATCTCCATCACCAGCTGCGCCTCGCGGTAGCCCGGGCCGCCGGGCACGGTGGTGCCGACGCCGGGCGCGATCGACGGATCGAGGAAATCGACGTCGAAGCTGACGTGCAGGTGGGTGTCGGCGTCGACGCCGTGCAGCGCCTGTTCCATCGCGCGCTTCATCCCGACCTCGTCGATGTAACGCATGTCGTAGACGTCGATGCGGTGTTCCTTCACCAGCCGCTTCTCGCCTTCATCGACCGAACGGATGCCGATCTGCCGCACCTGCGAGGGGGAGATCGCCGGTGCGCTGCCGCCGAGGTTCGTCAACGCATCGGGGCCGATGCCGCACAGGCAGGCGACCGGCATGCCGTGGATGTTGCCCGAGGGCGTGACTTCGTGGGTGTTGAAGTCGGCGTGCGCGTCCAGCCACAGCACGCGCAGGTTCTTGCCGGTCTCGCGGCAATGGCGCGCGACCGCGGTGATCGACCCGATGCCCAGGCAATGGTCGCCGCCGAGCATGATCGGCAGGCGGCCCAGCTTCAGCTCGGCGTGGATCGCGTCCATCGCGAGGCGGTTCCAGGCCACGACTTCGTCGAGGTGGCGGTAGCCGTCGCGGGGCGGCAGCCACGGGTTGTCCGGTCCTGCGAGGTTGCCTCGGTCGGCCACGTCGACCCCGCGCGCGGCCAGCGCTTCGCCCAGCCCTGCCAGGCGCAGGGCTTCGGGCCCCATGCGCGCGCCGCGGTCGCCGGCGCCGATGTCGGTGGGAACGCCGATGAGGGAAACCGGCGGATGGCTGCGCATGGGAAAGCTCCGGAGTGGTGCCGGCACCCGGGTTCGAACTGGGGACCTACCGCTTACAAGGCGGTTGCTCTACCAACTGAGCTATGCCGGCGTCGGCGCCATTCTAGCCAGTCGGACCCGGACGCCCGTCCGTCGGGCATCCGACGGTCGGCGGTTGACGCGTCACTTTAATTCCTATAAATCATATATGGATGCTGACGAACAAGGCCAAATACGGGCTCCGCGCGATGTGTGCCCTGCAGGGTGGCGAAGGCCGCTGGCTGCAGGCGCGCGCCATCGCCGCGCGCGCCAACGTGCCGGAGAAGTTCCTTGAAGCCATCCTCGTGGAACTGCGCAAGGCCGGTTTCGTCGAGAGCCGCCGCGGCCACATGGGCGGCCACGCGCTGGCCCGGCCGGCCGAAGAAATCATGGTCGGTGACTTGATCCGCGCCATCGACGGCCCGCTCGCCCCGGTGCGCTGCGCCAGCATGACCGCCTACGAACCCTGCAGCGACTGCAGCGACCCCGAACACTGCGCGGTGCGCGAGCTGATGCGCGAAACCCGTGCCGCGCTGTCCGGGGTGCTCGACCAGTGCAGCCTCAAGACCTTGACCGAACGCACCCAGCAAGCTGCGTGGATGCAAGCCGTTGACGGAGACGCCGCATGACCCCCAGCCGCAGCAACACCGGTCGCGACGCCAAGCGCGACGACGCCGCGACGCCGACCACGGCACCGATCCTGCTCGAACACGAGCGCGAGGTGCTGGAAGCATTGCGCGCGCTGCAGTTCGGCACGCTGGAAATCACCGTGCACCAGTCCCGCATCGTGCAGATCACGCGCAGCGAGAAAGTTCGCTTCTAGGAACTGCGCTTCTAGGAACTGCGCTTCCAGCAACTGCGTTTCCAATCCCCCGCAATACCCAAAACCCGACGCGCCGACCGGACCACCGGAGGCATCGATAACACCCCTTCCGGAGTGAAATCATGCCTATGCATCGCCCCTTGGCCGTGTCCGCGCTCGCGCTGGCACTCGCCGCAACCATCGCACCGGCACACGCCGCCGATCCCACCAACGCCGAATTGCTGGCCCGCATCGCCGCGCTCGAACAGCGCATCGCCGTGCTGGAAGGCAACGGCAGCGCCACCGCCGACGTCGACCAGCGCCTGCGCGTGGTCGAACGCAACCAGGAACTGCAGGCCGAGGCGGACGCCACCAAGGCCGCGGCCACGCCGGTCGTCAGCCTCGGCGAAAAAGGCCTGTCGGTGAAGTCCGCCGACAATGCCTTCGAAGTGAAATTCCGCGGCCTCGTCCAGGGCGACGGCCGTACCTGGTTCGGCGACGACAAATTCCCGCAGAACGACACCTTCCTGCTGCGCCGCGCCGAGGCGACCATCGACGGCACCTGGGGCCCGCTGGTCGGCTTCCGCCTCAATGGGCAGTTCGCCGGCGACAGCGCCACCGTCCAGGATGCCTACGTCGACCTGAAGTTCGATCCGCGCGCAACGCTGCGCGTCGGCAAGACCAAGACCCCGATCGGGCTGGAACGCCTCCAGTCCAGCGCCTCGACCGGCGAGATCGAACTCGGCTTCCCGTCCGAACTCGCGCCCGGGCGCGACATCGGCGTGCAGTTGCAGGGCGAATTCCAATCCGGCGCGAGCTATCAACTTGGCGTCTATAACGGCGCACCCGACGGCCGCGACGGCGCCACGACCAACCCCGACGACGATTTCGAACTCGCCGGCCGGCTGTTCTTCGAACCGTGGAAGAACGACGCGAACGCGCTGTCCGGACTCGGCTTCGGCCTTGCCGCCAGCACCGGCGACAAGCATGGCAACGGCAACAACTTCCTGCCGCGCTATCGCACGCCGGGGCAGGTGCAGGTCTTCGGCTACCTCGGCGACGTCAACGCCAATGGCGCACAGACGCGCATTTCCCCGCAGGCGTACTACTACAAGGGCCGCTTCGGCCTGCTCGGCGAATACATCGTGTCGAAGCAGGACGTCGCCGCGCCCGCGCGCTCGGCCGAGGCCACGCTTTCCAACCGCGCATGGCAGTTGCTCGGCGGCGTCGTGCTGACCGGCGAGGACGCGGGCTACAAGGGCGTGGTCAAGCCCGACCACCCATTCACGCTCAACGGCCCGGGCTGGGGCGCGTTCGAACTCGTCGCCCGCTACGGCCGGCTGATGATCGACGACGACGCCTTCCCGCTGTTCGCCGACCCGGCCAAGTCGGTCGCCGGCGAAAGCGGCTGGGGCCTGGCCCTGAACTGGTACCTGACCAGCAACTTCAAATTGGTCGCGAACTACACCCAGACCCGGTTCGACGCCGCCCTCGGCGCCGTGGAGCGCGAGGACGAGAAGGCGTTCTTCACCCGCGCACAGTTTTCCTTCTGATCCAGAGGACACGACATGAAACACCGCACCTTCCTCGCGGGCCTGGCGCTCGCCCTGCTCGCCGGCAGCGCCGGCGCCGCCAACCACGAACTGTTGAACGTTTCCTACGACCCGACGCGCGAGCTGTACGCCGACGTCAACCAGGCCTTCGCCGCGCAATGGAAGAAACAGACCGGCGAAGACCTCACCATCCGCGCTTCGCACGGCGGCTCGGGCAAGCAGGCGCGCGCGGTGATCGACGGACTCGAGGCCGACGTCGTCACCCTCGCGCTGGCCGCCGACATCGACGCCATCGCCGACAAGGGCAAGCTGCTGCCGGCGAACTGGCAATCGCGGCTGCCGCAGAACAGCACGCCCTACGCCTCGACGATCGTGTTGCTGGTGCGCAAGGGCAATCCGAAGAAGATCCACGACTGGGACGACCTCGTGCGCCCGGGCGTGGCGGTGATCACGCCCAATCCCAAGACATCGGGCGGCGCACGCTGGAACTACCTCGCCGCATGGGCATGGGCCTCGCAGCAATACCGCGACGGCGACAAGGTGCTGGACTACATGACCAGGCTGTTCAAGAACGTGCCGGTACTCGACACCGGCGCGCGCGGCGCGACCACGACATTCGTGGAACGCGGCATCGGCGACGTGCTGATCGCCTGGGAGAACGAGGCGCTGTTGACCCTCAACGATCCCGAGACCCGCGGCAAGTACGAAATCGTGGTGCCTTCGCTCAGCATCAAGGCGGAACCGCCGGTGGCGTGGATCGACAAGAACGTCGCCAGGCACGGCACCCGCAAGCAGGCCGAGGCCTACCTGCGCTTCCTGTATTCGGCCGAAGGCCAGCGCCTGGTCGCGAAGCACTACTACCGCCCCGCCGAACCCGACCTGGTGCCGGCGGCCGAACGCGCGAATTTCCCGACCGTGAAGTGGGTGACCATCGACGGCGCCTTCGGCGGCTGGAAGAAGGCGCAGGCCACGCATTTCGGCGACGGCGGCCTGTTCGACAAGATCATGCAGGCCGCGCGCTGAGCCCATGAACGCCGTCGCGAAAAAAATGCCCGGCAGCGGGTTGCGCCGGCCGCTGCCGGGGTTCGGGCTCAGCCTGGGCTTCGGCCTCGGCTGGCTCGGCGTGGTCGTGCTGCTGCCGCTCGCGGCATTGCTGCTGCACGCGGCCGGGCTCGGCTTCTCGGGTTGGCTGCGCGCGCTGCACGACGAACGCGTGCAGGCGGCGGTGAAGCTGAGCTTCGGCGCGTCGTTCGCGGCGGCGCTGGCCGCCGCGTTCGCCGGCACGCTGGTGGCCTGGGTGGTGGTGCGCTACCGCTTCCCCGGCCGGCGCCTGCTCGATGCGATGGTGGACCTGCCGTTCGCGATGCCGACCGCGGTCGCCGGCATCGCGCTCACCGCGCTGTATTCGCAGAACGGCTGGATCGGCCGTTGGCTGGAAGGCATGGGCCTGAAGGTGGCGTACACGCCGATCGGCATCGTGATCGCGCTGGTGTTCATCGGCCTGCCGTTCGCGGTGCGCACGCTGCAGCCGGTGCTGGAAACGCTGGGCCGCGAGCCGGAGGAAGCGGCCGCATCGCTCGGCGCGGGACGCTTCACCACGTTGCGCCGCGTGGTGCTGCCGGAATTGCTGCCGGCGGTGCTCACCGGTTTCTCGCTCGCGTTCGCGCGCGCGCTGGGCGAATACGGCTCGGTGATCTTCATCGCCGGCAACCTGCCGTACAAGACCGAGATCGCGCCGCTGCTGATCACGATCCGGCTTGAGGAATACGACTACGACGGCGCGGTGGCGATCGCCGCGTTGCTGCTCGCGGCTTCGTTCGTCTGCCTACTGGCGATCAACGCGATCCCCGCCCTGTTCAAGCATGCGAGGCGCCGCGATGGCTGAAACCCACGGATTGGACGCACCGCGCTGGCTGCGCGCGCTGCTGGTGCTCGCCGCGGTCGCGGTGATGGCGCTGCTGGTGCTGATGCCGCTGGCGGTGGTGCTGGGCAGCGGTTTCGCGAAAGGGCTGCATGCCTGGGCCGCGGCGATCGTCGAACCCGATGCGCTGGCCGCATTGCGCCTGACCCTGTTCACCGCCGCGATCGCGGTGCCGCTCAACGCGGTGTTCGGCGTGCTGCTGGCGTGGGCGGTGGCGCGCTTCGAATTCCGCGGCAAGCGCGCGCTGCTGGCGCTGATCGACCTGCCGTTCGCGGTGTCGCCGGTGGTCGCCGGCCTGTGCCTGGTGCTGCTGTTCGGCAGCCACGGCTGGTTCGGCGCATGGCTGGGCGCGCACGACGTCAAGATCCTGTTCGCGCGACCGGCGATCGTGCTGGCGACGCTGTTCATCACCTTCCCCTTCGTCGCGCGCGAACTGATCCCGCTGATGCAGCAGCAGGGCGCGGACGAGGAACTGGCCGCGCGTTCGCTCGGCGCCGGCGCGTGGACCATGTTCACCCGCGTGACCCTGCCCAACATCAAGTGGGGACTGCTGTACGGCGTGCTGCTGTGCGGCGCGCGCGCGATGGGCGAGTTCGGCGCGGTGTCGGTGGTATCCGGCCACATCCGCGGCGTCACCAACACCCTGCCGCTGCACATCGAGATCCTCTACAACGAGTTCGACGGCACCGCCGCGTTCGCGGTCGCCTCGTTGCTGTGCGCGCTGGCGCTGGTGACGCTGGTGCTGAAGTTCTGGCTCGAATCCCGCCACGGCGACGCGCTCGCCGGATCCCGCCACCGCCGCCACTGACGACGAACGACCATGCAACTGCACCTGCAAAAACTCGCCAAGCACTACACCGGCGTCGCCGCGCTCGACGGCATCGACCTCGACATCGCCTCGGGCGAACTGGTCGCGCTGCTCGGGCCCTCGGGTTCGGGCAAGACCACCCTGCTGCGCGTGATCGCCGGCCTGCTCGCGCCCGACAACGGCCGCGTGCTGTTCGGCGATACCGACGCGACGCGGCTGAGCCTGCGCGAGCGCAACGTCGGCTTCGTGTTCCAGCACTACGCGCTGTTCAGGCACATGACCGTGGCCGAGAACATCGCCTTCGGCCTGCGCAGCCGCCCGCGTTCGAAGCGCCCGGACAAGGCGACGATCGCGAAGCGGGTGCAGGAACTGCTGCAGTTGATCCAGTTGCCCGAGCACGGCGAGCGTTATCCGGAACAGCTTTCCGGCGGGCAGAAGCAGCGCGTCGCGCTGGCGCGCGCGCTGGCGATCGATCCCAGCGTGCTGCTGCTGGACGAGCCCTTCGGCGCGCTCGACGCGAAGGTGCGGGTCGAACTTCGCCGCTGGCTGCGCCGCCTGCACGAACAGACCGGGCAGACCACGCTGTTCGTGACCCACGACCAGGAGGAAGCGCTGGAACTCGCCGACCGCGTGGTGGTGATGCGCAACGGCCGCATCGAACAGGTCGGCACGCCCGGAGACATCTACCGCGCGCCGGCCAGCGCCTACGTGTTCGATTTCATCGGCCGCGCCAACCGCCTGCGCGGCACCGTCGCGTTCGGCAGTTTCGCCCTGCCCGGGCAGTCGCTGGCGTGGCCGGCCGAAGGCCAGGGCGAAGCGACGCTGTACGTGCGTCCTCACGACCTGGCCGTGGTCGCGCCGGGCGAGGGATTGCCCGCGCAAGTGGTCGCGGTACAGCGCCGCGCCGACCGGATCACGATCGAACTCGCGGTGGAAGGCCAGGAACGCGCGCTGGAAGCGGACCTGCCCGACCACGTCGATGCGAACCTGCCCGCACCGGGCGCCGCGGTCGGCCTGCGACCGCAGCGCTATCGCGTGTTCGGCGGCGACTGATTCCTCAGCGCAGCGCGGCGCAATCCAGCGGCCGCACGCCGGCCGCGCCGATGCGCGCCCGTGCCGCGGCGACGCCGAAGCCCGGCGCGGTGGCGGCATCCACCCACGATTGCGTTTTCGCATCCTGCGGCGCTTGCACCTGCGCCTCGATGCCCTTGGCGCGCAATTCGGCGATGCGTCGCCGTGCGTTCGCTTCGCTGCCGAAGCGGCCGAGCATGATCGCCCTGGCCTGCGCACCCTCGGCGACGACGTAGTAGTCCTTGATGCCGGCGCCGGCGATTTCCAGCGCCTTGGCCTGCGCCGCGGTCATGTCGGCGAACGGCGGCAGCCACACCGTCCAGTCCTTGCCCCCGCTGCTGGTCGCGGCCGTCTTCGCCTTCTGCACCGAGGCGCGCAATTTCGCCGCGGCGGCGATGGCGGAGGCCGCATCGGCGAAGGGGCCGAAGCGGTAGCACTGCGGCGCATCGTCCTGCTTCGCGATGTCGGCGGGAGCCGGCGTGGCCGTCGTCGCCGGAACCGACGCCACGACCGGTGCGACCGCGGGCAACGGGGACTTGCGTTCGCCGGCGAGTTGCAGTTTCGGCACGCCATCGAGCGCATGATCCGCCGGCACGCGCGGCGCCGGACGCAGTGCCCACCATGCGGCGACGCCGAGGTTGAGCACGACCAGCAGGACGATCAGCGCACGGGTCAGCATTTATGCGGGCTCAACTTCGAGGCGCGCCCAGCATGCCAGTCCTTGCAGCACCAGCGAAGGCGTCGACAGCGAATGCGGCAAGGCGGATTGCAGCGCGTCCGCACCACCGCCGTGCAGCAGCAGCGCTGGCGCGATGCCGAGGCGTTCGCGCGCGGCGGCGAGGCTGTCGGCGATCAAGGCCAGCACCGCGCCTTCGCAACCCGACGCCAGCGCGTCCGTGGTATCGGCGGCGAAGGGAATGCGGATTCCACCCGCGATCGGCAGTACCGCCGCGCGTGCGTGCAGCGCCTCGCGCATCAGCGACGGCGAGGGTGCGATGCGGCCGCCGTGGTGTTGCCCATTCGCGTCGATCAGGTCAATGGTGACCGCGGTGCCGACGCCGACCACCAGCGCAGCGTCGCCATGTGCGTGCGCGGCGAGCAGAGCGAGGAAACGGTCCACGCCGAGTTTCGACGGATCGGCATAGGCGATGCGTACGCCGGCGCAGGATGCCTGCGTGCGCGCGATGTCGATGCGCGCGAAACGCGTGGCCAGCCGATCCAGCAGGTCGACGGTCAAGGCCTGCGGGGCGACGCTGGCGAGATGCGCGACGCCGCCGCGTTGCGGCAGCAGCGCGTCGAGTTTTTCGACGAAGCCCGCTTCGCCGTGCGCGAGCGCGATCACTTCGCCGCAACGCCCATCGACCAACGGCGCGCATTTCAGCCGCGTATTGCCGAGGTCGAACAGCCAATCGGAAGGATTCGCGTTCATCGGGCGCGTACGCTCACTTCACCGGCGTGCACGATGCGCACGTCGCCACTCGGCAAACGGATGCGCAAGCCGCCGTCCTCGGCAAGGCCGAGCGCGGTTCCCTGCAACGCATCGCCGCCGAGTACCGCGACCTCGCGATTGCGCAGCGCATCGAAGGATGCGTAGCGTTCGCGAAACGGCGCGAGTCCTTCGCGATCGAACTGTTCCAGCGCCGGCAGCAGCCACGACAGCAGCGTTGCCGCCAACGCGTTGCGCGACGCGGCCGCCGTCGGCGCGACCGTGGCGAGATCGGTCCATGGCTGGTCGATGCCGCGCGCATACGCCCGTGGCATGCACACGTTGAGCCCCAGCCCGACCACCGCGCGCGCCGGCCCCGCGTGTTCGCCGCCGCCTTCGACCAGCAGCCCGCCGAGCTTGCGGCCTTCGATGACCAAATCGTTCGGCCATTTCAGTTGCACCGCGACGCCGAGCGAGCGCAGCGCCTCGGCGACGGCGACGCCGGCGGCGAGGCTGAGCCCGCCAAGCCTGGCGAGTCCGCCGGCATAGCGACGCGCCAGCGAGAGATACAGGTTCGCGGCCAGCGGCGAACGCCATTCGCGCCCGCGACGCCCGCGCCCGCCGCTCTGGCCTTCGACCAGCAACACCTCCGCACCATCGGCCACGCCCGCGCGGCGCAGCAACACGCTGTTGCTGGAATCGACGATCCATTCGACTTCGAGCGTCGCGAGCAAGGCTCGCGCGGGTTCCGTCAGCCCCGCGCGGATCGCATCGGCGTCGAGCAGATCGCAAGGCGCATGCAAGGCATAACCGCGACCGGCCTGCGCATCGATGTCGATCCCGGCTTCGCGCAAAGCTTCGATGCGCTTGTGCACCGCGCTGCGGCTGATGCCGAACCGCGCGGCCAGCGCTTCGCCCGAGGTCGGGCCGCTGGCGAGCGTGGCAAGCAGGTCGCGATCGTTCATGAGCGGGATGGCGGGAAGCGCATCAGGGAATGATAAGCCGGCGCGGGATGCGGCTTTCAGGTAATCAGTCGTCGGCGAGGCTGTCATAGGTTGGGCTGAGCCTGCGAAGCCCAACACTTTTATGTCCGCAATGTACGTTGGGCTTCACTGCGTTCAGCCCAACCTATGCTCGATGCGTACGAGATCTGCTCGATGCATACGTGATTATCTAGCCCTTCACTCGTCACGATCAGTTCTACCAGGATCTCTCCGGGGTCTTGCAAGAGAGGCAAGAAACATTTCACTAAAGCAAACAAATTCGAGTCATTCGGCTTGAAGTATTGGACGGAAATATCCGGATTGGCGGCATCATCAATCGTTGCGCAGCGCCCCTCTTCCGATAGGCACATGGCAATCTCCTGCTTCATCACTGCAGATGGCTCTTGACCAAAAGCAAGCGCATAGCCAAAACGCGTAGCAAGCTCTTGGTAGTTGGCCGTTTTGATCAGCCGCACGACCTCGGCACCAAGTATGGAAAGCGAGTTCGATTCCGTCTGATCGCTATGAAGCTTCATTAGCCATCCAAGTCCTGATAACCCTTCGCAAAAAGAACCGACGCCCCATCCTCCAACCCTGAATACGCCCGGTCAACGCGTTGCCGCAGTGCAGCATTGCAACCTTCGGCGGCGCCCCCGCATCCGGTTTATAGTGTGCCCCCGGTCCCGAGGGGCCGGTTCCCGGGGGAATGCCATGCGCCGACTCGCCATCTGCCCGCTCCTGATGAGCCTGGCCCTGCTCAGCGCCAGCTCGCTGGCGTTCGCCCGCGACGCGCGCCCCTCCGGCGACATCGGCGACTGCCGCGACAGCGTCATCACCGTCCCGAGCCCCGCACAGGCCCCGGTCAAGCGGCCCACCTCCGTGGCGCACAAGGCCAAGCCGGCCGCGGCCACGGCCCACACCAGCGGCGGCGGCTCCGACGACGGCGCCGGCATGCCACGCGTACCGCGCTGGCACAGCTTCCTGCCCGGCATGTTCCGCTGAGCGGATCGCTGTTCCGCCGACTGCTGGCTCCATTCCGGCGCACGCCGGTCCCGATTCCCGAATCCGATTGGCTCGGCCTGCGCGCGCGCGTGGCTTTGGTCGCACGACTTCCTCCCGAACGCGATGCACGCCTGCGCGAACTCGCCGCGCTGTTCCTGCAGCGCAAGACCATCACCCCGCTCGGCGGACTGGAACTCGACGAGGTGCAGCGGCTGACATTGGCCGCGTTGTGCTGCCTGCCGCTGCTGGAATTCGGCGCCGAGGGCTTGCACGGCTGGTCGCAGCTGCTGGTGTATCCGGATGCGTTCCGCGCGCATCGCAGCCACGTCGATGCCGCCGGCGTGCTGCACGAGGGCGAGGAAGACCTGATCGGAGAAGCCTGGGAACAGGGCCCGCTGGTGCTGTCCTGGGCCGATGTCGAAGCCGACCTCGCCGCGCCGCGCGACGGCTTCTGCGTCGCCGTGCACGAAATGGCGCACAAGCTCGATGCGCTTGACGGCGCAATGGACGGCACCCCGCCGCTGCCGCGCGAATGGCAGAAGCGATGGGCCTCGGACTTCCAGCACGCCTACGACGCGTTGTGCGAACGCGTCGATGCCGGCCGCCGCGTCGCCATCGACGACTACGCCGCCGAATCGCCGGAGGAATTCTTCGCGGTGTGCAGCGAATACCACTTCAGCGATCCGCTCAGGCTGCGTCGCGTGATGCCCGAGGTCGCCGCGCACCTGGAGAAGTTCTACGGGCCGGCGATATTTGGAGGTTCGTAGTTGGTGGTTCGTGAGTTGGTGGGACGACCGCCAACCATCAACTACCAACCACCAACTGCTTCACAGACCCGGCGGCAAGTGCACTTCGAAACGCGATCCGCCGAGTTCGGCCGATGCGCCGACCTCGAGCGTGCCGCGGTAACCCTGCACGATGTCCTGCACGATGGCGAGGCCGATGCCGTGGCCCTGCACGCGTTCGTCGCCGCGCACGCCGCGCTGCAATACCGCGGCGATGCGATCGGGTGGAATGCCGGGGCCGTCGTCTTCCACGCGCAGCACCAGGCCGGGACGCCGCCGCGGTTCGCTGTCGCCGACCTGCGCGGTGAGCAGCACTCGCGACGTCGCCCACTTGAACGCATTCTCGAGCAGGTTGCCGAGCAGTTCCTGCAGGTCGCCGGGTTCGCCGTGGAAGCGCGCGTCGGGCGCGATCTCGAATTCGCAGACGACGCGATTTGCCGCGTAGATCTTCTCCAGCCCCTGCACGATCTGCTCGGCGTAGGGCTCGATCTCCACCGGTGCGGCGAACAGCGCATGCCCGCCCGAGCGGGCGCGCGCGAGCTGGTAGCCGACCAGGTCGTTCATGCGCCGCACCTGCAGGTCGACTTCCTCGCGCAATCCGCTTTCCGGCGCACCGCTGTCCAGGCGCGTGCGCAGCACCGCGAGCGGCGTCTTCAGGCTGTGGGCGAGGTCGGCGAGCGTGTTGCGCTGGCGTTCGAGGTGTTCGCGCTCGCTATCGACCAGTGCGTTGATGCTGTCGGTGAGCGGCGCGAGTTCGCGCGGATGGCGTTCGCTCATGCGCGCGAGCTGGCCGCGCTGCACGCGTTCGAGTTCGACCACCACGCGCCGCAGCGGACGCAGGCTCCAGCGCAGGATCAGCGCCTGCAGCAACAGCAGCAGCAGCGCCGCGATGCCGAGGTAGCCCCACAAGGCCTGGCGGAACACGCGCACCTGCTTGGGCAGCGTGCCGGCGTCTTCCATCACGTAGATCGTGTACGGGAATTCGGCCTTGGGGTCGTCGCCGGGGGCCCAGATGACGCCGATGCCGTAGCGGAAGACCGCGCCGGTGGTGCCATCGCTGCGCGTCATCGGCAACGGACCGTCCTGGCGTTCCTGCAACGGACCGAGCACCTCGCCGCGCGGCAACGTCTGCCCGGTGGAGGATGCGGAGGTCCAGCGTCCGTTCGGCAATTCGACATCGGCGTACAGGCCGCCGCCGGGTTGGTCGAAGCGGCCATCGGGCGGCACTTCCGGCGGAATCAGCGTGCCGTCGCGCGCGAACTCGATGCCGTTTAGGTAGGCGTAGGCGTAAGCCTGGAGCCGATCGTGCAGGCCCTGCCCGGCGACGTCGATGAAGGCGCGGTCCAGCGCGTAGCCGGTGATGGCGAGGAAGGCCAACAGGCCCAAGCTCGCGGCCAGCAACTGCCGGCTCTGCAGGGAACGCGGCCGCCAGCCGAGGAAGGGCTCGCGCGCCGCCATCGCTTCCCCGGTCCGCGCGTGCGGCCGGTCAGCCCTCGCCCGTGCGCGGAATCGCGAAGCGGTAGCCGCGGCCGCGCACGGTCTCGATCGGCTTCAACGCGCCGTCGGGATCGAGCTTCTTGCGCAGGCGGCCGATGAAGACCTCGAGCACGTTCGAATCGCGGTCGAAGTCCTGCTGGTAGATGTGCTCGGTCAGGTCGGCCTTCGACACCAGTTCGCCGGCGTGCATCATCAGGTACTCGAGCACCTTGTACTCGTAGCTGGTCAGGTCGACGTTGCTGCCGTTGACGCTCACCGTCTGCGCCGCGAGGTCGAGCATCACCGGCCCGCATTCGAGCGTCGGCTTGCTCCAGCCCGCGGCGCGGCGCACTAGCGCGTGGATGCGTGCCAGCAGTTCCTCGACGTGGAAGGGCTTCACCAGGTAATCGTCGGCGCCTTGCTTGAGGCCGTCGACCTTGTCCTGCCAGCTCGAACGCGCGGTGAGGATCAGCACCGGGAACTTCCTGCCTTCGTCGCGCAGCGCCTTGATCAGGTCCATGCCCGACATCTTCGGCAGGCCGAGGTCGATGATGCCGACGTCGAACGGCACTTCGCGGCCCATGTACAGGCCTTCCTCGCCGTCCTGCGCGGCATCCACCGCATAGCCTTCGCGCTTCAGGCGCGCGGCCAGGGTTTCGCGCAGCGGGGCTTCGTCTTCGACGAGCAGGATTCGCATGCAGGGCTCCGGGGCAGGATGGCCGCAGCGCGGCCGGCAACATCAGGATGATGCGTCAGTTGTCGTCGTCGCGTGCAGGCGGCGGGGACGGCTGCTTGTCCGGATCGTCCATGATCACGCGCACGCGGCCGGACTGGTCCACTACCTTGATGCGGTTGACGTCGCGGCCATCGTACGGCACCCGCTCGGCGCTGAGCACGCGGCCGCGGGTATCGCGTTCGACCCGGCGCACGCTGTCGGACAGTTCGTCGCGACCCTTGCCGCGCTCGGGCCCGACGAAGGGCGTCGCCTGCTGCTGCGGCGCCGGACGGTGGCCATTGCCGCCCTGGCCGCCGCGCGGGCCCGCCCACGCGTTCGCCGCCAGGCCGAGGGCCAGCGGCAGGACGAACGCGACGGCGACGGACTTGCAGGTCATGGGCAAAGGGTACGCAAACGGCGGATGCCGGCAAATGACGGGTGTGGCGCGCATTCTCGGAACGAGGCGGTGAATCCGTCCTTAATTCGGCCGGAAACCGCGGTCAATACACCTCGCCGATACAGCAACGCAGCGAACCGCCGCCGGCTTCGATCGCGTCCAGCGCCACCGATTCGACCCGGAAACCCGCCGCCGCCAGCCGTGCGCGATGCGCCGGCGACAGCGCCGCGTCAGCCTTCGCGCTCATCCAGGCCGTATCGCCGGACAGCGCGATGCAGTTGCCGACGAAGGCCGCATGCTCGGCTTCGTCGCAAACCACGGCGTGCGGCGCATGGAACGCCGCGATGGACGCGGCGATTTCCGGATCGGCGAAACCGCGCGGACACACCACCGCGGCGCGCCCGGCCAGCACCGCCAGCACCACGTTGGTGTGGTACTCGCCCGGCGCGAGGTCGAACAGCAGGCTCGCGCGCAGGCCGAAGGCCTCGTGCATCAGCCGCGCGCCGACTTCGTCGCAACGCTCGGACAGGCCGCAATAACCGAGTCCGCGCGCGCGATCGACGACCAATGCGCCGGTGAGCTCGCAGGCGTGCGGCTGTTGCGACAGGTCGATCTCGGCGTAGTCGAGCACGCCGCCGAAGAAGCCGCGGATGTCCTTGCGAGCGGCTTCACGCTGGCGGACTTCGTGACGCATTCGGCCGATGATGGTGCGACCGGCTGCGGTGCCGAATACGTTGTTGGGGAACACCGCGTCGGGCGTATCCGGGTCGCCGGCGAAACAGACCGTCGGAATGACGGACGAAATCGCGCGCTGCAATTCGCGATGCTGCATCGAAGCACGTTGCGCATCGAATGCGCTTTCCCCGGCCATATAGACATTGTCCCGCGCCGACTGTTCGGCGAGGCGGAATCCGTCCGGCGCGACCAGGAACGCGGCGCGCGCCGTGGCCGGGCCGAAATCCGGCGCGACATCGCGCGCGAAGGCGAAGAAAGCGTCGATATCGCGCGTGATCACGCCGCTTCCCGCTCACGTTCGGTCAACGCCAGCGCGCGCTCCACCAGCGACCAGCCTGCGCCGGGCTTGTGCGCGCCTTCGCTCAGCACCTGCCGGAACCCGCGTCCGCCCGGCTGGCCGGAAAACAGGCCGAGCACGTGGCGCACGATGTGCTTGAGCTGCACGCCGCGTTCGAGTTGCGCTTCGATATAAGGCCGGTACGCACGAAGAAGGCCTCCGCGAGATTGCAACTCGCCACCGAACCACGCGACGTCGAGTTCGTGCAGCAGATACGGCGTGTGGTAGGCCGCGCGACCGAGCATGGCGCCATCGACGCGGTCCAGATGCGCGCGCGCTTCGACCGCATCGGCGATCCCGCCGTTGACCACGACCTGCAACTCTGGGCGTTCGGCTTTCAGGCGATAAGCCCAGTCGTAGCGCAGCGGCGGCACCTCGCGGTTCTCCTTCGGCGACAGGCCCTGCAACCACGCATTCCGCGCATGCACCACGAACATGCGGCAACCGGCATCGGCGATCGCGTCGATGAAGGCGAGGAAACGGTTCCATTCGTGGTCGTCGTCGACGCCGAGCCGGCATTTCACCGTGACCGGGACATTGCAGGCTTCGATCATCGCCGCGACCGATTCGGCAACCAGTTGCGGTTCGCGCATCAGGCAGGCGCCAAAGCGTCCGGCCTGCACCCGATCGGACGGGCAGCCGCAATTGAGGTTGATCTCGTCGAAGCCGGCATCGGCGCCGATCCGCGCGGCTTGCGCCAGCAGCCCGGGCTCGCTGCCGCCGAGTTGCAGCGCCACCGGATGTTCGGACGGATCCATCGCCAGCAATCGCGCACGGTCGCCATGGATCACCGCGTTCGCATGCACCATTTCCGTGTACAGCCGCGCATGCGGCGCCAGCACACGGTGGAACGCGCGGCAATGGGAATCGGTCCAGTCCATCATCGGCGCGACGGAGAGGCGCAACGCATCGGCGGCGATGGCGGGCGAAACGGAAGGCATGTCGCCATTTTAGCGGCCTGCAAAGGCGTAAAATCGGCGGATGAACAATGAATTCCGCAAACCGCTCCCCAGCACCAAGCTCGACTGGATCGACGCCCGCGCCGCGGTCGAGGCGATCCGGCCCGGCGCCTGGGCCGGCCTGCCCTACGTCGCGCGCGTGCATGCCGAGAACATCGTGCGCCGCGCCGATCCAGCGATGCGCGATGCCTACCTCGCGCAATTGATCGAACGCCGCCGCGACCTCGACTTCCCGTGGTTCCCGGCGCGCGTGGTCTGCCACGACATCCTCGGCCAGACCGCATTGGTCGACCTCGCCGGCTTGCGCGATGCGATCGCGGACCAGGGCGGCGATCCGGCGGCGGTGAATCCGGTCGTGCCGGTGCAGCTGATCGTCGACCACTCGCTGGCGGTGGAATGCGGCGGTTTCGATCCGGATGCGTTCGCGGAGAACCGCGCGATCGAGGACCGGCGCAACGCCGATCGCTTCCACTTCATCGACTGGACGAAACAGGCGTTCCGCAACGTCGACGTGATCCCGCCCGGCAACGGGATCATGCACCAGATCAACCTGGAGAAGATGTCGCCGGTGATCTACGTGGACGACGGCGTCGCCTTCCCCGATACCTGCGTCGGTACCGATTCGCACACGCCCCACGTCGATGCGCTGGGCGTGATCGCGGTCGGCGTCGGCGGGCTGGAAGCGGAGAACGTGATGCTCGGCCGCGCTTCGTGGATGCGCACGCCGGACATGGTCGCGGTGGAACTTTCCGGCAAGCCGCAGCCGGGCATCACCGCCACCGACATCGTGCTGGCGCTGACCGAATTCCTGCGCAAGGAAAAAGTCGTCGGCGCCTACCTCGAATTCCGCGGCGAAGGCGCTTCCGCGCTGACCATCGGCGACCGCGCGACGATCAGCAACATGGCGCCCGAATACGGCGCGACCGCGGCGATGTTCTTCATCGACGACAACACGCTCGATTACCTGAGATTGACGGGCCGCGAAGACGCGCAAATCGCATTGGTCGAAACCTACGCCAAGGCCGCCGGCCTGTGGGCTGGCGACCTCGCCGACGCGCAGTACGAACGCACGCTGCATTTCGACCTGTCGAGCGTCGTGCGCAACATGGCCGGGCCATCGAATCCGCATCGCCGCTTGCCGGTCAGCGATCTGCAGGAACGTGGCATCGCCGACGAAGCCAAGCTCGAACACGGCAAGGCCGAGGAAATGGCCGGCCTGATGCCCGACGGTGCGGTGATCATCGCCGCGATCACCAGCTGCACGAATACCTCGAACCCGCGCAACGTGATCGCCGCCGGCCTGCTGGCGCGCAACGCGAACGCGAAGGGCCTGACCCGCAAACCGTGGGTCAAGACTTCGCTGGCGCCGGGATCGAAGGTCGTTCAATCCTACCTCGAGGAAGCGAAGCTTCTTCCCGAGCTGGAAAAACTCGGCTTCGGCATCGTCGGTTTCGCCTGCACCACCTGCAACGGCATGAGCGGCGCGCTGGATCCCGACATCCAGCGGGAAATCATCGATCGCGACCTGTACGCAACCGCGGTGCTCAGCGGCAACCGCAACTTCGACGGCCGCATCCATCCGTATGCGAAGCAGGCCTTCCTCGCCTCGCCGCCGCTGGTGATCGCCTACGCCATCGCCGGCACCGTGCGTTTCGACATCGAGAAGGACGTGCTCGGCCGCGACGCGCAGGGCAACGAGATTCGACTTAAGGACCTCTGGCCGAGCGACGAGGAAATCGACGCGGTGGTGCGCGCGAACGTGAAACCCGAACAGTTCCGCAAGGTCTACGGCCCGATGTTCAACGTGCGCGTCGAGCACGGCGGCAACGCCAATCCGCTGTACGACTGGCGCGCGATGAGCACCTACATCCGCCGCCCGCCGTACTGGGAAGGCGCGCTGGCCGGCGAACGCACGCTGAGCGGCATGCGCCCGCTAGCGGTGCTCGGCGACAACATCACCACCGATCACCTGTCGCCGTCGAACGCGATTCTCGCCAGCAGCGCCGCCGGCGAATACCTGGCGAAGATGGGCCTGCCGGAAGAGGACTTCAATTCCTACGCGACGCATCGCGGCGACCATCTGACTGCGCAGCGCGCGACGTTCGCGAATCCGAAACTGCTCAACGAAATGGTGCGCAACGAGGACGGCAGCGTGAAGCAGGGTTCGCTGGCGCGGGTCGAACCGGAAGGCAAGACCATGCGCATGTGGGAAGCGATCGAAACCTACATGCAGCGCAAGCAGCCGCTGATCATCATCGCCGGCGCGGATTACGGGCAAGGCTCGTCGCGCGACTGGGCGGCGAAGGGCGTGCGCCTCGCCGGGGTGGAAGCGATCGCGGCCGAGGGCTTCGAACGCATCCACCGCACCAACCTGATCGGCATGGGCGTGCTGCCGCTGCAGTTCCAGATGGGCGTGAACCGCAACACGCTCGGGATCGACGGCACGGAGACTTTCGATGTCGCCGGCACGCCCGCCCCCGGCGCGATGCTGACGCTGGTGATCCATCGCCGCGACGGCGGCATCGTCGAGGTGCCGGTGCTGTGCCGGCTGGATTCGGACGAGGAAGTCTCGATCTACGAAGCAGGCGGCGTGCTGCAGCGCTTCGCCCAGGATTTCCTCGCGGCGAACAAGGCGGCGTGACATGGATTTCAAACCGCAACTGAAGATCCCCGGCACCTACATGCGCGGTGGCACGTCCAAGGGCGTGTTCTTCCGCCTGCAGGACCTGCCGGATTTCGCGCAACAACCCGGCAAGGCGCGCGACGCGCTGCTGGTGCGCGTGATCGGTTCGCCCGATCCCTACGGCAAGCACACCGACGGCATGGGCGGCGCGACCTCGAGCACCAGCAAGGTGGTGATCATTTCGCCGCCGTCGGTGGCGGATCACGATGTCGATTACCTCTACGGCCAGGTGCCGATCGACGGCGACTTCATCGACTGGAGCGGCAACTGCGGCAACCTGTCGTCGGCGGTCGGGCCGTTCGCGATCGCGAACGGCTTCATCGATCCCGCGCGCCTGCCGCGCGACGGCATCGCGACGGTGCGCATCTGGCAGGCGAACATCGGCAAGACGATCGTTGCGCACGTGCCGATGGCGAACGGCGAGGTGCAGGAAACCGGCGATTTCGAACTCGATGGCGTGACCTTCCCCGCCGCCGAAATCGCGCTGGAATTCCTCGATCCCGCCGACGAGGGCGAGGACGGCAGCGCGATGTTCCCGACCGGGAATGTCGTGGACGAGTTCGAGGTCGCCGGCGTCGGCACGGTGCGCGCCACGCTGATCAATTCCGGCGTGCCGGTGGTGTTCCTCGATGCCGCGGCGCTCGGCCTCGATGGCAGCGAACTGCAGCCGGCGATCAACGACGACGCGGCGCTGCTGGCGAAGCTGGAAGCGATCCGCGCCGCCGGCGCGGTGCGCATGGGCCTGATTGGCGACGTCGCCGAAGCCGCGAAGCGGCCGTTGACACCCAAGGTCGCCTTCGTCGCACCGCCGAAGGATTACGTTTCGTCGAGCGGCAAGCCGGTGGGCGCGACCGACATCGACCTGCTCGCGCGCGCGATCTCGATGGGCAAGCTGCACCACGCGATGATGGGTACCGCGTCGGTCGCGATCGCGACGGCGGCGGCGGTGCCGGGCACGATCGTCAACGCCGCGGCCGGTGGCGGCACCCGCGACGTCGTGCGCTTCGGCCACCCCTCCGGCACTTTGCGCGTCGGCGCCGAGGTGAAGCAGGTCGACGGCCAGTGGCTCGCGACCAAGGCGGTGATGTCGCGTTCGGCGCGCGTATTGATGGAAGGCGTGGTGCGTGTGCCGCGCGAGCAGGTCGCCGCAGGCTGACCTGCCCCGCGGCGCGCGATGTCAGCGCGCGCTGATGATGAAGTTGCCGAAGGCGACGCCGAGATCCCAGCCTTCGCCCTTGCCCGACAGCGCCAGCGAGATGTCGCCCTTGGTCACCACCTGTGCGGATGCGGACTTGACCGCGCCGGCGTGGGCTTCGGCCGAAGCATAGGTGCCGAGCAGGTCGTGGATGTCGTGCACGCCTGAGAATTCGCCGACGCCGTTCTCGATCCGGCTCTTGCCGAAGGTCAGGCCGCCACCCTTGCTGCGGATGGACACGGACATGCGCTGGCCGTTGTCGCAACTGACCGTGCCCGAGCCGGACAGCGTCTTGTAGAACGCGGACCAGCCCGACATGTTGAAGTGCAATTTGCAGTCGACCGGACCGGCGGCGCGCGCGTTGGGCACGGCCGCGACGAGCATGGCGGCAAGCAGGCAGGAAACAAACTGTCGGGAAGCAGGCAGGCGCATGGCGGTTGGCTCCATGGATATTGCCCCGAGCTTACCGCGCAAGCCCGTTTCGCGAGCGTGATTCGCATGAAAGCGAACGGCACCCACAGGCGCCGTTCACGTTGTCGCTTCAATGGGTCGACCGGCGATCAGTCGTCGTCGTGCCAGCGATGGCCATCCCACCAGCGGCCGTCATGGCGCCGGTCGTGGCGGCCGTCGTAATAAGTGACCTTGCATTTGCCGTGCTTGTTGCAGTCGACGTCGCGGTAATAACGGTCGTCGTCCCTGCCGCGGTAACCGTAGGCGTTGCCGTGCGGCGCGCCCGGGTAAGCGGAAACACGGACCGGCACGTAGCGGTAATACACCGGGCGACCGTAGCGATCGCTTTGCACCACGAGTCGATCGTAGCGACCGTAGTCGCCGTAGCGGTAGTACGGCACGCCGGCGCGGAACACCACGTCGGCGATATCCACGATCGCGCGCGTCAGATCGTCCTGGGCATGGACCGGCGCGGCCGGCACGGAGAAACCCACGCCCAGCGCGATGGCGAGCGCGGATGGTGCGAGGAATCGGGAAATCTTGTTCAGTGCCTTCATGGCGCACCTCGTCCTTGGTCGGATGTCCCACGCGGGACAGGCGCAGCTTCGCGGCGCGGCGATGAACCGGCGGGGAATTTTCCGGGCCGCTGGCGGCGTGCGATCAGCGCGCGTTCGGCGAGGTGAACGCGGACTGAGCCGCGCCGGCGAGTTCACGCACCGCGGCGGGCAATTCCGATGCATTCGCGACTTCGCGGAAGCGCGCCGGATCCGGCACGCCACCGGCGTCCTGCTCGTGCGCCCAGGTCACGTGGTAGGGCATGTGCACGCCCCAGCCGCCGAGCGCGAGCACCGGCACGATGTCCGAACGCAGCGAATTGCCGACCATCAGGAATTCGCGCGGCTCGACTTCGAATTCGCGGAACAGGCGCGCGTAGGTCTTCGCGTCCTTCTCGCTCACGATCTCGATGCGGCCGAACGCATCGGCGAGGCCGGATTCGCGCACCTTCGCTTCCTGGTGGAACAGATCGCCCTTGGTGACGAGCACGACCGGGAAATCGGCGGCGATGTCGGCGACGGCTTCGCGGATGCCGGGAATCAGCGCCACAGGATGCCGCAGGATCCCCTTGCCGAGTTCGATGATGCGGTGCAGGTCGGCGGCGCTGATGCGCGCCTCGGTGATCGCCACCGCCGCTTCCAGCATCGACAGGGTCATGCCCTTGGCGCCATAGCCGAACAGCGCCAGGTTGCGCTTTTCGATCGCGAACATGCGCTCGCCGACATCGTCCAGGTCCACGTAGCTGGCGACGATGTGTTCGAACCGCGCCTGCGCGTCGCGGTAGTAGTCCTCGCTTTTCCACAGGGTGTCGTCGGCGTCGAATCCGACCAGCTTGATGCTCATTTCACCGGCACGTCGTAGGCGGTGGTCGGGGTCGGCTCCGGCTTGAAGGTGAAGTGCCACCATTCCATCGGATAGTTCACGAAGCCGCGTTGTTTCATCGCATCGAGCAGCAGCTGGCGATTCGCGCGCTGCGCTTCGGTGATCGCGGGCGAATCCGTGTTGGCACGAGGATCGAAGAGGTCGAAATCCGCGCCCATATCCAAGGGATCGCAGAGAGCTTCATCGTAACGTTGCTTGCAGCGAATGATGCCGAGATCGACGGTCGCGCCGCGGCTGTGGCCCGAGGTTTCGGCGATGTAGGGTCCGAGCAAGGTGGACTTGTCGACGTTCGGATAGTGTTCGGCCTTGGTGCGCTGGTCGGACAGGTGGTGCGCCCAGTCGACGAAGGCATGCACCGCGCGCACCGGCCGGTAGCAGTCGAAAATCGTGAGCGAGAGATCTTGCGAACGTAGGTCGGCCTGCACTTTCGCGAGCGCCTCGGCCGCCGGCTCCAGCAGCAGGCATTTCCTGGCTTCGTAACCGGGCACGACCGCGCCGGTGAAGTTGTCGCTGCCGGCGTAGCGCATTTCCACGCGGATGTCGGGCGCGAGCGTGGCGACATCGACGAGGCCGGCCTGCTCCGCCGTGGTCGCCGGCGAGACCTGCACCGTCGGCCTCGCGGGCGCGGGAGTCGCGACGTCCACCGGGGTGGCCGCGCAAGCGGTCGCGGCGAATGCGAGCAGCGGAAGCAGGAAGAGGCGCATGCGGATTCCCGGACGTCGGAACACGGATAGTATGCTGCGGCTTTCCACCGGAATGCAGCCATGCCGGTTTTGCGAGCGACCTTCGCGACTTTGCTGCTCACCTTGTCGCTGGCGACGGGATCGGCGTTCGCGGGCGATGCGCTGCCGGTCGCGCCCGCGCAGCTCGATGCGGCCTACTGGATCGCGAAGTTGCCCGATGCCGAACGCGTGATCCTCGACGCCGGCGCCATCGCCGCGCGCAACGCCGCCTTGCCGAAGTTGGAACCAAGCTGGCACGACCTCGCCGCCCTGCCCGCTTCGCTGGATCGCGACGAGCTGCGCGCGATGATCGAACAACGGTCCGCGCCGCCGACGCGAACGCTCTATGCCGAAGACGGCCATGCGTTGACCCCGGACGAAATCGCGGCATTGCGGGACGCGCTCGCGCTGGATGCGATTCCGGATCGCACGGGCGTGAACTTCGCGCTGGTCGTGCATCGCGCATCGCTGCGCACCTTCCCGACGATGCAGCACGTGTTCTCGAAACCCGGCGACGTCGACATCGACCGCTTCCAGGAAAGCGCGCTGTTCCCCGGCACGCCGGTGGCGGTGCTGCATGCCGGCCGCGACGGCCGCTGGCGCTTCGTGGTCGCGCCGAACTACGCGGCGTGGATCGCCGCCGACGCGCTGGCGGAAGGTACGCGCGATCAAGTCCTCGGATACGCCACGCGACAACCACAACTGGTGATCACCGGCGACGATGTGCGCACCGCATTCGATCCGTCGCGCCCCGCGCTGTCGCAACTGCCGCTGGACATGGGCGTGCACCTGCCGCTGCTCGCCGACTGGCCGCGCGATGAAGCGGTCTCGGGACAGGCGGCCTACGCGGCGTGGGTCGTGCAGTTGCCGAAACGCGATGCGAACGGCCGACTGCAACTCGTTCCCGCACTGATCCCGCGCGGCAGCGACGTGCGCGTTGGCGATCTCGCCCTGAGCCGTGCCAACCTGTTGCGGCAGGCGTTCAAGCTGCTGGGCGAACGCTACGGCTGGGGCCACGATTACGACGGCCGCGATTGCAGCGGTTTCCTCTCCGACGTGTTCGCCACCTTCGGCGTGCGCATGCCGCGCAACACCGGCGACCAGGCCAGGAGCTCGGTGTTTGCGCATCAATCGTTCGACGACACGGCATCTCGCGCGGATCGCATGCGCGCGGTGGCGGCGCTGCAGGTCGGCGACCTCGTCTACATCCCCGGCCATGTGTTGATGGTGGTCGGTTTCGAACACGGCGAACCGTGGGTGATCCACGACGTGCAGGGCGTTTCGGTGCGCGAAGGCGGCACGCTGCGGCGGATCCCGCTCAACGGCGTGTCGGTGACGCCGCTGCTGCCGCTGCAGTTCGATGCCGGCCACGACTACTTAGCCCGCATGACTTCGATCGTGCACCCGCTCGCCCCGCTGCCGACCGGCGCGCATTGAGCGCGGGCTCGGCTACCATCGGCACATGAGCCGATTCCGCTTCGCCCTCGCCGCCCTGCTCCTGCCGCTCGCCGCCTGCGCCTCGACCGCGGCGCCGCAGGCGAATCCCTGGGACAACGCCCGGCAAATGATCGTGGTCACGACCGCGGATTGGGATTCGCCCACCGGCACGCTGCGCGCGTTCGAACGCGAGGGCGAGGGCTGGCGCGAAACCACGCAGCCGCTCACGGTGAACGTCGGTCGCAGCGGCGCCGGCTGGGGCCTGGGCCTGCACGACGCGCGCGACCAGGACGCCGGCCCGGTGAAACGCGAGGGCGACGGCCGCGCACCGGCCGGCGTGTTCGCCATCGGCACCGCGTTCGGTTATGCACCGCAACTTTCGACCGGCCTCGCCTACAAGGCCATGCAGGCCAACGACTGGTGCATCGACGTGCCGGATTCGCCGCTGTACAACCGCATCGTCGACCGCAGCCTGGCGAAGGCGCCGGGCCTCGACCAGGCCAGCGAACCGATGCGCCGCGATCTGCAAGCCAAGCCCGACGACCTGTACAAGGTTGGTTTCGTGATCGAACACAACGCACAGGCGACACCGCAGGGTGGCAGCTGCATCTTCGCCCATGTGCAGCGCGCGCCGGGCGCACCGACCGCCGGTTGCACCTCGATGCCGGAAGATGCGTTGCGCAGCCTGCTCGCGTGGTTGCGCGACGACGCGCATCCCGCGTTCGTGTTGCTGCCCGAAAACGAATACTCGCGACTGCAAGCGGCGTGGCATTTGCCCACGTTCGACAGTTCGACAATCCTTTGACCGGCCGGAGCCGCGCATGACCACCACGCAACGGGTTCTGGCGGGACTGGCCGCGGGCGCGATCCTCGGCCTCGCATTGGCGTGGTGGGAACCGAATGCGGCCGCGACCGCGGCTGCCATCGCCCAACCCATCGGCAAGCTGTGGTTGTCGGCGTTGCAGATGACCGTGGTGCCATTGGTCTTTGCGCTGGTGGTGCTGGGCGTGAACAGCGCGCGCGACGCCGCCGCGTCGGGACGCACCGCACGCGTCGCGATCGTGACCTTCCTGATCCTGCTCGCGCTGGCCGCGACCATTGCCGCGTTGCTCGCGCCGTTCCTGCTCTCGCTGCTGCCGCGAGATGCCGCGACCGCGGAGGCGATGCGCAGCGCGCTGACGTCCTCGACCGCTGCCGCGACCGCGCCGCCCGGCCCCGCCGACTGGCTCGCGAACATCGTGCCGACGAACGCGATCGCCGCCGCCGCGAATGGCGCGATGCTGCCGCTGGTGGTGTTCGCGCTGTTCCTCGGCTTCGCCCTGCCGAAGATCGATGGCGAACGCCGCGCGCAGATCCTCGGCCTGCTGCAGGGCATCAGCGAGGCGATGATCGTGGTCGTGCGCTGGGTGCTGTGGGCGGCGCCGATCGGCGTGTTCGCGCTGGTGCTGGCGGTCACGGCGAAGGTCGGCTTCGACCTGATCGGCGCGCTCGGCGCCTACATCGCGTTGCAGAGCGGCATCTACCTGCTGATGACGCTGCTGATGTATGTCGTCGCCATCGCGTTCGGCGGCGAGAAGCTGCGCCATTTCGCCAGCGGCATCGCGCCCGCGCAGGGCATCGCCGCGAGCACGCAATCTTCGCTGGCCTCGCTGCCGGTGATGCTGGAATGCGCACGCACGCGGCTCGGCTACCGCGACGAAACCAGTTCGCTGGTGCTGCCGATGGCGGCCTCGCTGTTCCGCATCACCAGCCCGGTGCAGTACGTCGTCGCCTGTTCCTTCATCGCCTGGGCCTCGGGCATCGAGATCTCGATGTGGCACATGTTCGCGGTGGTGCCGCTCACCGTGGTGGTGAGCATGGGCTCGGTGGGATTGCCCGGACAGGTCAGCTTCATGGCGACCAACATGCCGGTCGCGCAGGCGCTCGGTTTGCCGGTGGAACCACTCGGCCTGCTGCTCGCGGTCGACACGATTCCCGACGTGTTCTCGACGATCGGGAACGTGACTGCCGACCTCGGCGCGACCGCGGTGGTGGACAAGCGCACGTCGGCGACCGACGCATGAGCGACTGGAAGAACCTCGTTCGCGATGTCCCGGACTTCCCCAAGACCGGCGTCGGGTTCAAGGACATCATGCCGGTGCTGGCGGATGCCGACGCGTTCGCGGATGCCATCGACGCGTTGGCCGCGCCATGGCGCGACGCACGTATCGACGCGGTGATGGCGATCGAGGCGCGCGGCTTCCTGCTCGGCGCGCCGCTGGCACGTACGTTCGGTTGCGGCGTGGTGCCGGTGCGCAAGCCCGGAAAACTCCCCGGCCCGGTGCTGGAAGCGCGCTATGCGCTGGAATACGGCGAGGACGCGCTGCAGGTGCAGGCCGATGCGGTCGCGCCCGGCGCACGCGTGCTGCTGGTCGATGACGTGCTCGCCACTGGCGGGACGCTGGCGGCGGCGCGTGCGCTCGCGGACGGGCTCGGCGCGGAGATCGTCGGCGCGTCGGTGCTGATGGAACTCGCTTTCCTCGGCGGTCGCTCGCGCTGGAACGGAACCGCGCCGCTGCATGCGGCGTGGACGATTGCCGGCTGAATCAGAACTCGTAGGGCGGAACCTCCGCAGGAGATTCCGCCGATCGCATGCAAACCCGCCGATGCCGATGGCGGAAACCGCTACGCGGGTTCCGCCCTACGGTCGCATCCATGGCCGATCAGGCGTCGTCCTCGCGCGAGGCGGCCACGCCCCAATCGCCAGCGGCATCGCGCCAGACCTCGAACACGATCGGCCGGCAGCAGACTTCGCAATCCTCGATGTAACGCTGCGCGTCAGCGCCGGCGTCTATCGCTATCGAAATGCGTTCGCCGCAATACGGGCAGGCGACGCGCACGGTGGAATCCGCGTTCACTCCGCCGCCCGCAAGCCGACCTGCAACGGCTTCAATCCCATCGCCGCGCGATAACGCGCGTGCAGCGCGGTCACCTTGTCCACGTATTCCAGCGTTTCGCGGTAGGGCGGTACCCCGCCGTACTTCGCCACCGCGCCGATGCCGGCGTTGTAGGCCGCCGCCGCGCGCGCGTAATCGCCGTGGTAGCGCGCGACCAGGCGCGCGAGCAGCTTCGCGCCGGCGCGGATCGACTGCTCGTACGCGTAGGGATCGCTGACGCCGTTCTCGCGCGCGACTTCCGGCATCAGCTGCATCACGCCCTGCGCGCCCTTGGGCGAAGTTGCTTTCGGGTCGTAGCCGCTTTCGGCATGCGCGATTGCGCGGACGAAGGCTTCATCGACCTTGTTCGCCTTCGCAGCGGCGCGGAATTCCTTCGGGTACAGGTCCATGCGCGGCTTTCCGACCTGGCCGAGCCCCGCGTGCGCGGTCGAACCCGGCGGCGTGGCGACGGTGAAGCGCGTCACCACCACCGAGCCCGGCAGCTTGCGCGTGCCGTAGACGGTCTTGCCGTCCTGCTGGCGTTCGTACAACGTGCCGTGGATCACGCCGAGTTCGCCCCAGAGGTTCGGCACCTTCGCGGCATCGTCGTCGATGTGTTTCGCGACGCACTTCGAACCGGGTTCCGGCGCGGTGGACAGGCTGACCGTGCCGTCGCGCACGCAGCGATACACCGTGCGCGCCTGCGCCGCGGGCACGGCGAGCGCACACAGCAACAGCAGGACGAGGGCGCGGGTCGAATGCATGGCGCGCATTCTAGGGGTCGAAGCTGAACCGCCGACCGTGCGGACGTTGACCAGCTTGGAGTCGGCCAACTTCCGGCTCAGCTCGCGCCGATGAAATCGTCCTTGCCCAGCGCCACGCCGGCCTCGCGCAGGATCGCGTAGGCAGTGGTGCTGTGGAAGAACAGGTTGGGCAGGATGAAGCCCAGCAGGTAGGACTGTCCGTCGAGGCGCAACGGATCGCGGCCGCGCCGCGGCACGTCGATCGTGCGGGACTCGCTGCCGTCGAGCTGCGCCGCATCGAAACCGCGCACGACCTCGATCGCGCGATCGATGCGCGCGTACAGGCCGGCGAAATCGGTTTCGGTGTCGGGGAACGACGGCGGTTCCGTACCGGCGAGGCGCGAGCTGCCGCGTACCGCCATGTCGGTGGCGATCTGCACCTGCTTGCTCAGCGGGAACATGTCCGCGATCAGGCGCGAGTTGACCAGCACCGAAGGTTCGAAACCTTTTTCCACGGCGAAGGCCTCGCCTTTCTGCAATACCGCGCGCAAGTTGGTCAGCGCGCGCAGGAACACCGGCACCGAGGCCTGGTACATGGACAGCGACATGGTCGAACTCCGGGGTGTGGGGAGGCGCGATTATGCGCGCCTCGCGTGCCTTCAGGGCGACGTTGCCGGCGCTGTCGCGGGTGCTGCCGCGCCGGCCTGGTTGAGCGCGATCGCGCGTTCCGCGAAATGGTCCAGCGCGGTACGGGAAATACTGGAATCCTCGCCGTCCGCGTGTTGGCGGTAGACGTACAGGAACACCACCTTGCCCGCCAGCGGCAGCGCGGCGCCAGCGCATTCGACCACCAGCTGGCGCTGGATACCGGCAGACGAGACCGCGACCGGTACCAGCATGACGAAGCGCACCGAATCGCCCGTGGCCTGGTACACCACCGGCTTGCCGATATCGCCGAAGTTCATCGTGACCTTGGTGCCGAGTACGTCGCCGAGGCGCTTGGCGCCCGCGTCCGATTGCGCATCGGTCATCGTTCCCATGTCGATCTCGCCCAGGGTCTTCGCGAGCATCGGGCGCAATTCCTCCCAGTCGGCTGCACTGAAATCCAGTGCCTCCGCATTGTGCAACACCTGCACCTGGTAGGAAGGCTGTTCCGCAGGCGCGCCCATGAGCATGCGCTTGGCATCGGCCGTGGAGACGAAACCCTCCACCACGCGGTTGGTCGGCGGCGCGGCGGCCTTGGCGATGTCGAACAGGGTCGGCTGGTCGACGCTCATGCGCAGGTAGCCGTCGGGAACCTCGACGCGCAGGTCCTTGCCGCCGACCTGCAGCGACACGACCTGCTGCGCCCAGGCGACCGGACTGGCGAACAACACGACCAGCGCGAACGCCAGCGCGCGCGCATTCCTTCCCGCATTCCCCGACATCGCGATTCTCCCCCGCGCGAACGCGCCGATGGGGGAATGTTAACCGCCTCGCGACTCAGTGCGGGGCCGCGGCCGCCGGATCGAGCTCGTGGCCGTAACTGATCACGCGCGACAGCTTCCACGCGCCGCCATCCAGCTTCCACACATCGACGAAGCGGCTGGTTTCGGTGAGCAGGTCGGGCTTGCCTTGGCGCAGGGCATAGAAGCGGTGCGTGCCCAACTGCACCGCGCCGTAATGGTCCAGCGCGTAGGTCTGGAGCGTGCCGGGCACCAGCTCGCGGCGCGAATGGAAATCGATGCCGGCCTTCTGCCGTTCGCAACCGTCGGCGACGTTGCCGACGAACTTCGCTCCCGAGTCCGCGATCTTGCCGTGCTTGTCGTGCAGGAACTCGAAATCGTCGGCGATCATCGGTCGCAGCGCGTCGATGTCGCAGCCGAACACCACGGCGAACAAGGCCTGGTCGCGCTCGGCCAGCGTGGCGACCAGTTCCGGCGTGGTGACTGCGCCCGGGGTCAGGTGGATCGGTGCCTCGGGAACCGGTTCGGCAGCGAAGGCCATCCCGATCCAGGACAGTGCGACGAGCAGGACGATGCGGTGCATGGCGATTCTCCGGATGGGCAGGACCGCACCGTAGTCCCACCGCCGCGCGTACGCCCGCTTATTGCGACGCACGCCGGAACAGCGCCGACGAAAGCAGCCAGGGCGCGACGAACAGGCCGCTGCACACCGCGCCACGGGGATCCGCGCCGACGGCGAATGCCACCACCACCACCAACGCCTGCGCGACCGCAGCCGCGAACATCGCCCGCGCCATGCCGGCCGCGCGCAGCTTCGCCAGCAGCGCGCCGACGATGGCGACGCCCAGCACGCCGGCGAACAGCAGGTTGAACGGATTGCCCTCGCTGCCGATCATGCCCACCGCGAGGTTCGCCCACACGGTGAGGAAGCCGGTCGCGACCGCAATGCCCGCCGCCGCGCGGTAACGGATGTCGCCGCTCATCCGCGTCGCCAGTTCGTACAAGCCGCAGGCGATGGCCAGCATCGCGCCGAAGACGAGGAAGTCCGTCGCGTTCCAGTCGACGCCTTCGACGTGCAGGCGGATCGCCAACGCCGGCAGCAGCAGCAACGCGGCCGCCCCGCCCCAGACCAGCGGCCGCAACCGGTTGCCGCGCGCTTCGATCGATCGTTCCGCCATGTTCCGCTCCTCGTTCCGTCCACAGTGGTGCCAGCCTGCGCCCCCCGGATGAACAGCGTGGGGAGCCTGGGTGAAGCCGGGGAGAAGTCGCTTGACTCTCGCGAATTAGTCAATTAACTTGACTATCAAGCTCATTGCCGGAAATCGCCATGCCCGACGAAGCGCCCTGGTACGAAGTCGTTTCCATCCCCGCCCTGCTGCGGCATGCGCGCTACACCTATGCCACCGCGATGCGCGAGGCGTTGGAAGCCGCGGGCCACGGCGACATCCCCAAGAACGGCCTGTACGTGATCGGCGGGCTGGCGCTGGGCGCCGGCGACGCGCCGCTGTCGGTGCTGATCCGCGACCTGCGCATTTCCAAGCAGGCGGCCGGGCAACTGGTCGATGCGCTGGTCGCGGGCGGCTACCTCGAACGCGCCGAGGATCCGCAGGACCGCCGTCGCCAGATCGTGATACTCACGCCACGCGGCCATGCCGCCGCCGAAGCGCAGTCCGCGGCGGCGAAGCGCATCGATGCGCAACTCGCCGAACGCACCAGCGCCAGCGGTCCCGGCAGCCTGCGCAAGCTGCTCGCGGTGCTGGTCGGCATCGGCCACGAAAGCGATCCGGAAGCGACGCCATGAACGCCGCTCCGACGACCTGCGCGACATCGCGATCGCCGACGCGACGACGGCGCGCGCCTACTCGGCGCCGACGCCGATCCGCACGCCGCGCACGCTGTTCTCGACCACGGTGACGATGAAGTCGCGCTCGCCCTGGTGCTTCTTCACCAGTACGTCCTCGCCGTCGTCGGTTTCGACGCTGTAGCGCTTGCCGGCCTGCGCCTGCAACGCGCCGCGCACCGATTTCGCCACGTCGTTCTCGCCCAGCCCTTGCGGAATGTCCGCGCTGGCGCGGATCGGATCGCCGACCGAGGGCGAGAGTTCCAGCACGATCCGGCCCGCGGATTCGGCATTGCCGCTGAACTGCAGCCGCCACTTGTTCTCCACGCCCGCGGCGGCGGCGGCGAACGCCGCCAGTCCCAGGCACAGTCCGAGGATCTGCTTGCGCATGCCGTTCTCCCTGCCATCGTGTGTGGGAACGGGATAAGCGCGGCGCGGTTAAGGATCTGCAAGGATTTCGCAAAGGGGAACACTCGACGTTCAGCGCGATGAACGCGGGCACGCGAAGCCGCGCGCTCAATCCCCGTGCAGCAGTACGTCCCGCAGCACCACCGCGTCGTTGCGTTCCTCGTCGCGCGCGGCGTACACCAGGGTCAGCGCGCCCTTCGCCGCGATGTCGCGCAGGCGTTCCAGCTCCGCGGCATGCGCGCGCAATTCGGCCTTGTAGCGGCGCTGGAACTCCGCCCAGCGCGAAGGCTCGTGCCCGAACCACTGCCGCAGTCCCGCGCTCGGCGCGATGTCCTTCATCCAGTCGTCGAGCGCGGCCCGTTGCTTGCTGACGCCGCGCGGCCACAGCCGGTCGACGAGGATGCGCGTGCCGTCCGCTGTGTCGGCCGCTTCGTAGGCACGCTTCAAGCCCACATGCGCGGGCGGGATCTTCGGTTTCGGCATCGCGGGAATGTCCTCCCGCGCGCCATCCTGCGCCCGATGCCGGGTCGCGGCAACTCAGCGCCCGGCGCGCGGCTGCACCTGGACCGCGTGTTCCAGCGCCAGCCACAGGCGCGCGGTTTCCGCGGCATCGAGCAGGCCGTCGCCGTCCTCGTCGACATCCACCAGTCCATCGGGATAACGCGCGTCGGCGTTCTCCATGTAGAACACGATGGCTTCATGCATTCCATCCGGATCGGCGACGCGCGCCAGCCGCGCCACGTGCCAGTAACGCGGCGGTCGCAACCCCCGCTGCTGCAGCAGTGCGCGGGTGCGCGCGGCTTCCAGCCCCGGCGCGCGTTCGGCCGCGAGCATGTCGTCGTAGGCATAGGCGCCGGAACGGTAGACGTTTGGACCGAACGTGCGCGGCGGTTTCGGCGGGAACACGAAGCGGAAATCCGAACCCGGCCGCACCGTTTCGAACTGCAACACCAGCATGCGTCGCACCACGCCGTCGCGCACATCGACGAACAGCCGGCGCTCGGCGTCGGTCTTGCCTTCGATCGGGAATTCCATTGGCGGCAACGCCGCCAGCGCCGGATCCACGCGGAACGTGACCGTCGGTTCCGACGGCGATTCGACCCGGTGCGCATCCGATGCGCAGGCCGTTCCGGCCACGCACAACAACAACGCCAGCGAACGCCAATGCTTCATCGCCCCGCCTCCATCGATGCTCGCATCGTGGGCGACCGCGTTGGCGCCAACGCCTGCCGGAAGTCATTGCACCCATCGCGGCGACATGGGCAATGCGCCTTTCACGCTCGCGAAACCCGCCCTGCGGCCTGCTATCCCCCCGCGAACGACGAGGAACACGCCCATGATCGCCAAGAACACGGTCTGCCTGTGGTACGACGGAACCGCGGAGGACGCCGCGAATTTCTACGCGAAGACCTTCCCCGACACCACGGTGGACGCCGTGCACCGCGCGCCCGGCGATTATCCCGACGGCAAGCAGGGCGACGTGCTGACGGTCGAATTCACGGTGATGGGCATCCCCTGCATCGGCCTCAACGGCGGCCCGCACTTCAAGCCGGACGAGGCGTTCTCGTTCCAGGTCGCGACCGACGACCAGGCCGAAACCGACCGCTACTGGAACGCGATCGTCGGCAACGGCGGCCGGGAGAGCGATTGCGGCTGGTGCAAGGACAAGTGGGGGCTGTCGTGGCAGATCACGCCGCGCGTCCTGACCGAGGCGTTCACCAATGCGGACAAGGCGGTGGCGAAGCGCGCGTTCGACGCGATGATGACGATGAAGAAGATCGACGTCGCCGCGATCGAGGCGGCGGTGGCGGGGAAGTGAAGGCGCGCCCGCGGCCGAATCGCGCATGAACGAAGGCCGCGGGGCGGCGCGGGATTCACGCGCGCATCGCCCGGGGTTCGCAAGCATGCCGGCATCGACCGCAACCGGTGCATGGCCATGCACGAAAACATCCTGATCGTCGACGACGAACCGCACCTCGCGTTCATGCTCGCGGACGTGCTGGTCGAGGCCGGCTACGACGCGCGCACCATCGACAACGGCCACGATGCGCTGGAGACCGTGCACCGCGATCCGCCGGACCTGATGCTGCTCGACGTGCAGATGCCCGGCCTCGACGGCTTCGAGGTCGCCGCGCGGCTGAAGGCCGATCCGGCCACCGCCTCGATCCCGATCATCATGCTGTCGGCGATGGAAGGCCGCGGCGCGCGCGTGATCGGGCTGGAAAGCGGCGCGGAGGAATACCTCGCCAAGCCGTTCGACCCGGTGGAACTGCTGGCGCGCGTGCGCAACCTGCTGCGCCTGCGCGAACAGGCAATGGAAGCGGGCCGGCACGAGCATTGAAGATGAATGAAGACCTGAAGACCGTCGCGCACGTGGACCTGCAGCGCTACCTCGGCACCTGGTTCGAGATCGCGCGCAAGCCGATGCGCTTCGAGGATGCGACCGCGCGCGACATCACCGCCACCTATGAACGCGACGGCGACGCGGTGCGCGTGGTCAACAGCTGCATCGACGCGGACGGCAAGGTGGACGTGGCCGTGGGCCAGGCCCGGCCGGTCGATGCGAGCAACGCGAAACTGGAAGTGACCTTCCTGCCGCAAGGCCTGCGCTGGATTCCGTTCGCGAAGGGCGATTACTGGATCCTGCGCGTGGACGACGAGTACCGCACCGCGCTGGTCGGCGAACCCGGCCGCAAATACCTGTGGTTGTTGCATCGCACGCCGCGGATGGATTTCGCGGCCAAGCACGAATGGCTGGAATTCGCACGGATGCGCGGTTACGACCTCGGCGACGTGATCTATCCGTCGCAAAGCGGCCAGGTGCACCGCGAGGCGGAAGCCGCCGACTGATCACGCGGACGGCCTCGGCCGTCCGCGTTGCGTGTCCTTCAGGGCGTCGTCTGCGGCGTGGTGCTGGTGTCGGCCGGCGGCGTTGTCGGCATCGTGCTGGTGTCGGTCGGCGCCGGTTCCGGAGCGGGCGCGGCGGGTTCCGCGGCCGGGGCCGGGGCCGGGGCGCTGTCCTGCGACATGTCGTCAGTGGTCTTGCAGGCCGACAGCGACAGCACGGCGATGGCGGAAGCCGCGAACAGGCCGAGGCGGATCTTGTTGTTCATGGAGCTGTGTCCTCTCTTGGATTGGGTCGGCCCTGTTCCGCGGCGCTAGCCTGCAACCCCGCCGATGAACCGCAACCGCGCGCCGATCGTCGCATCGACACTGCCTTAACCCATGCGCGCCGCAAACGCGCTAGGCGCCACCTTCACGATGAACGCGGCGAGATTCACCAAAACAACATGCTGCGTTCGCCTTGCCCGAACATCACAAGGCGCATCCTTCGCGTGCGGTTGGAGACCCGCATTCCATTCACCGAGAAGGATGTTCGAACATGACCACCCCCACCCAGAACCAGAAGCAGAACCAGAATCCGCAGGACAAGCAGCAGCAGGCGCAAGGCCGCAAGGACGACATGCACAACACCGGCGCGCAGGCACAGAACAAGCAACCGTCCGCGACCGCCGGCAAGGACGCGGATCGCGACGTGCAGCAGCGCAAGGACGCCCCGAAGCCGGGCCAGAACCACTAAGCGTTCGCCAGTAACGGGTACAAAAGGCGCGCAATGCGCGCCTTTTGTTTCGTGCATGGACCGGTTTCCCGGCCTTTCACCCGGAATGCGGTACAGTGCGCCCACTGTTCAAGGCGGGATCACGGTACATCGTGGCCCGATGCGGTAGATCAACCGGTTCCATGGCCCCCCGGCCAGCTCCAGGCGATCCGCTCCATCGCTTCGCGTTACCCCTTGCTCGATACAGTCCGGTGTCGCTCCATGCGCGCCGCGTTTCCCCAACTGATCCAAGGAGTAACACCATGTCCGATCGTCAAACCGGTTCCGTCAAGTGGTTCAACGACGCCAAGGGTTTCGGCTTCATCACCCCGGATAACGGCGGCGCCGATCTGTTCGTGCACTTCCGTTCGATCCAGGGCAGCGGCTTCAAGTCGCTGCAGGAAGGCCAGAAGGTGTCGTTCAAGGTCGCGCAGGGCCAGAAGGGCCTGCAGGCCGAAGAAGTCCAGGCCGAGTAACCGGCTTGCCACATTCGCGGCAGCGAAAACCCCGCACGGAAACGTGCGGGGTTTTTTGTTTGTGGAATCAGGAAGCCCAATCGCGCGGCAGGATGCCCGCACGCACGTAACCGTGGAACGAAGAATGTGGCCAGTCGGCCACGCGCTCCGCATGTCCGTGTTTCACCGGGTTGAAGTGGATGTAATCGATGTGCGCGCGCAGGTCCGCATCGTTGCGGATGAGGTGTTCACAGAATCGCGATTGCCATGGACCACGACCGCGCATGCCGATCCGGCGGGTGAACCCTTTCTTCACGTCCTGGACAAGCCGGGAATAATCGTCCCGTGCGTCTCGCATCCGTACCAGGGCATGCAGGTGATCGGGCAACACGACGACCGCAATCACGTCGTGCGGCACGCGACGTTTTGCAGCAAGCCATGCCTCGCGCAAGGAATCGATGTCGCGCACCAGTACGTCGCTCCGCCGGTCGCGCAAGGTCAGGATCAGGAAATAGGTGCCGCCATCTGCGTGGGCACGCCGGTAATTGACCATGTGCCGAAGATCGCGGACGCATCGCCCGACGCCCATCGGCATTGTCCGAACCAGGCCTCGGCCAAACCCGTAGCCCGGGTAAGGCCGCAGGCCGCACCCGGGAATGCGTCAATCGTGGAGAAGAGCCCCGGGTGCGCTTCGCTTACCCGGGCTACGCTGGCTGAGCGACCCTTGCTGCATCCGCGGCAAAGCAAACCCCGCATGGAAACGTGCGGGGTTTTTTGTTTGGCGGGAGTTCGTGCGGAATGCGCGCGATTGCGTTGTTCGCAGTTTGCGGGTCGAGACCAGCCCTACAAAAACTGCAATCCGTAGGGCGGGTTTTAACGCGCCTTACGCGTGTTCGGCAGACCCAGAGGCGGAATCAGAATCGATCTTTGGCTTCGCCTGATCTTTTTTTCTATAAAGAGAAAGCTGTTCCTCAATACTACTTATCAAATCGCTGAAGGTTCCATTTTTATTTTTATCTCGAATTAACTTATATGCTTTGTCTATACCATCCAGAATCTTTGTCTCATCCTTCAGTTTATCTTTATCTAAATTCGGCAAACATTTCTCGCATAGAATACGGCAAACAATTCTCATATCTGCAAAATTTTCCGCGCTTAGATATCGTCGAATTGCGATGCAATAGCTGCCTGTAGCAGATTCATATTGCCGCTCCTTCAGACTTGAATTGCCTTGCAAATGAAAAACTGACCCCGTTGACTCATCTGTGAGCCGACCGATTCTGGCCTTCAATTCGCCAAGTTTCGCATCTAGGTGGGATTCGAATTTCCTTTCTTTTTCTTCAAGCTCTTTTTGGATCTCTTTAAACTTCGCCGCTGTTAATTGAGACGCATGCTCTTCAAGCTCTTGCCGAAGAGTCTTATTTTCACTTTTTAATTGCTTGCTCTGAATTATAGAAATCACTATCGGCAGTATGACCCCAACAAAGGCTACGATTCCGAAGGTAATTAGAAGCAAATTTGAAAAAGCCTCTGCATAAAACACATGCGCTTTATCTATCGCATCAATAAATTGTTCGTCTGTCACCGTCATGGCTCAAGCCTTAGATATCTTGAATGCAGTTCTGTAAACTCAAAGCCAATTGACCGAAATAACCTCACCCGCACTTCGAATAACCGCAGTTCAAACACGTCGCGCAGCCGTCCATCAGGACCAGCGCCTTGGTGCTGCACTTGTGGCACATGCTCGCGGACGGCGGGAAACTCGCGCCGTCGCCGGTGACCTCGATCACTTCCTCGCTGCGTTCGTCGGCGCCGTTGTCGCCAACGACATCGACCATCGCACCGCCCATCTCGCCGGCGGTGGCTACTTCAGAGTTTTTTTTTGAGCGCTGCTCGTAGGCGCGGCGCTTCTCCGCGATCAGCGCGCGCTGGGCCTCGCTCATCTCCGGGTCGTGCATCATCCCGATCGACTTCAGGTGGTCCTCGATGATCATGCCGAGCTCGGCCACCAGCGAGGGCATGTACACGCCACCGGCCTTGAAATAGCCGCCCTTCGGGTCGAACACCGCCTTCATTTCCTCGACCAGGAAGGTCACGTCGCCGCCCTTGCGGAACACGGCGCTCATGATGCGGGTCAGCGCCACGATCCACTGGAAGTGCTCCATCGACTTGGAGTTGATGAACACCTCGAACGGGCGGCGCAGCTCGTGCTCGGTGCCGGCGTTGAGCACGATGTCGTTGATGGTCACGTACATGGCGTGTTCCACCAGCGGCGACTTGATCTTGTAGGTGGAACCGATCAGCACTTCCGGGCGCTCGATGCGCTCGTGCATCTGGATGACGTCGGCCGACGGCAGGTCCGCCTCGGCCTGGGCGCGGCTGATGGAATCGCCCTTGGCGAGTTCCTTCGCCTTGTCCTCGGCGCTGACGACGGCGTAGCCCTTGATTTTCTTGTCGATCCTGACGGCCATTTCGATTCCGGTGTTGTCTTGTTGTTGTGGGTGTGGACAGCGGGCGAAGGATTCCCCTCACCCCAACCCCTCTCCCGGTGGGAGAGGGGCTTGTAGCGGTCTTACTTCTTCTTGGCCGCCTTGCGGGCGGTTTTCTTGGCGGCCTTGCGCGGAGCCGACTTGCGCGGAGCGGCCTTCTTCTTGGCGACCTTGCGCACCGCCTTCTTCGCCGCCGCCTTCTTCGCGCCGGCCTTCTTCGCGACCTTCTTCACCGCCTTCTTCGCGGCGGCCTTCTTGCCGGCGCCCTTGCGCTTGAGCGCGGCGACTTCCTTCTTGGCCGCGGCGCTGGCGGAGGCGAGCGACTTCTTCGCCTTGGCGACGCGCTTGCCGACGGCCTTCTTCGCCTTCGCGATGTCGGCGCCGGCGGTCTTCTTCGCCTTGGCCGCGGCCTTCTTCACCGTGGCAACGGCCTTGCCGGCCTTGTCGGCGACGGCGCCGCCGATTTCCGCGGCCTTGTCCTTCACGCTGTCTGCGGCGCTGGACAGCGTCGCGGTCACGCCGTTGCTCTTGCTGCTTTTCTTCCTGGCCATGTGCCCTCCTCGTGGGCGCCTTGCATCGGTCGGAACGGTGGGTGGTCGGGACATGCCTTTCGAGGCGAATTTCCCGGTCACGGGTGTGACGACGCGATGCTAACCCCTTGCGCGGGCGAAAACACCGGGTCGCCGCCGTTCCACCGACGGATCAGAACTTGCCGTAGTAGCCTTCCTTGAGCGCGTCGAACAGGTTGGCGGCGGTGTGCAGCTCGCCGTCGTATTCGATCTGCTCGTTGCCCTTCACCTCGAGCACCGAACCGTCCTCCAGTTCGAAGCGGTAGGTGGTGTTCTCCAGGTCGGCTTCCTTGACCAGCACGCCCTGGAAGGCGGCCGGGTTGAAGCGGAAGGTGGTGCAGCCCTTCAGGCCCTGCTGGTGGGCGTAGCGGTAGATGTCCTTGAAGTCCTCGTACGGATAGTCCGTGGGGACGTTCGCGGTCTTGGAGATGGAGGAATCCACCCACTTCTGCGCCGCGGCCTGCACATCCACGTGTTCCCTGGGCGTGATGTCGTCGGCGGAGATGAAGTACTCGGGCAGGCGCGAGGCTTCGTCCTCGGCGAAGGGCATGGCCCTGGGGTTCACCAGTTCGCGGTAGGCCAGCAGTTCGAAGGAATAGACGTCCACCTTCTCCTTGGTCTTCTTGCCCTCGCGGATCACGTTGCGGCTGTAGTGGTGCGCGAACGAAGGCTCGATGCCGTTGGAGGCGTTGTTGGCCAGCGACAGGGAAATCGTGCCGGTCGGCGCGATCGAGCTGTGGTGGGTGAAGCGCGCGCCGGTGTCGGCGAGCTGCTCGACCAGTTCCGGCGCGACCTCGGCCACGCGCTGCATGTAGCGCGAGTACCTGGCGTGCAGCACCTTGCCGGGGATTTCCTGGCCGAGCTTCCAGCCGTCCTTCGCCATTTCCGGGCGCTGGCGCAGCATGCCGGCGGTGATGGTGAAGCGTTCCTCCATGATCGGCGCCGGGCCTTTTTCCTCGGCCAGCGACAGCGCGACTTCCCAGCCGGCGACGGCCATGTCGCGGGCGATGCGTTCGGTGAATTCGCAGGATTCCTTCGAACCGTACTTCATCCGCAGCATGGTCACGGTGCTGCCCAGGCCAAGGAAGCCCATGCCGTGGCGGCGCTTGCGCAGGATCTCGTCGCGCTGCTGCTGCAGGGGAAGCCCGTTCACCTCGACCACGTTGTCGAGCATGCGGGTGAACACGCGCACCACTTCCTTGTACTCGTCCCAGTCGAACGAGGCCTCGTCGGTAAAGGGTTTCCGCACGAACTTGGTCAGGTTGACCGAACCCAGCAGGCAGGCGCCGTAGGGCGGCAGCGGCTGTTCGCCGCAGGGATTGGTCGCGCGGATGTTCTCGCACCACCAGTTGTTGTTCATCTCGTTGACGCGGTCGATGAGGATGAAGCCCGGCTCGGCGTAGTCGTACGTCGAGACCATGATCATGTCCCACAGGTGTCGCGCGCGGATGTGCCCGTACACCTTGCACGCGACCAAGCCGTCGTCGCGGCTGACGTAACCCTTCGCGGTCGGCCATTCGCGCCAGACCACTTCCTCCGCGTTCGACAGGTCGAGGTCGCCGGCTTCCTTGTCGCTGACCGGGAACACCAGCGGCCAGTCCTTGTCGCCGTTGACCGCGTCCATGAAGCCGTCGGTGATCAGCAGCGAGAGGTTGAACTGGCGCAGGCGCCCGTCCTCGCGCTTGGCGCGGATGAAGTCCTTCACGTCCGGGTGCGAGACGTCGAACGTGCCCATCTGCGCGCCGCGGCGGCCGCCCGCGGAAGACACGGTGAAGCACATCTTGTCGTAGATATCCATGAACGACATCGGGCCGGAGGTGTAGGCGCCGGCGCCGGCGACGAAGGCGCCGCGCGGGCGCAGCGTCGAGAATTCGTAGCCGATGCCGCAGCCGGCTTTCAGCGTGAGCCCGGCCTCGTGGACCTTGTCGAGGATGCCGTCCATCGAGTCGGTGATGGTCCCGGACACGGTGCAATTGATGGTGCTGGTGGCGGGCTTGTGCTCGAGCGCGCCGGCATTGGAAGTGATGCGGCCGGCGGGGATCGCGCCGCGGCGCAGCGCCCACACGAAGCGCTCGTACCAGTAGGCGCGCTTGTCGTCGTCGGGCTCGGCATCGGCGAGGGCGCGGGCGACGCGCTGGTAGGTGCCGTCGATGTCGGCATCGATGGCCTCGCCCTGCTTGGTCTTCAACCGGTACTTCTTGTCCCAGATGTCGACCGATGCCGGCTGCATCGGGATTTCCGCTTCCGTCGTGGTTCCCATCGATTTCACCGCTTCCAGGCGAACGCTGCTCATGCTGATTCCTTCCTCCGTCGCGGTGTCGCCGCGCCCGTGTTTTGGTGATGGGATCCCGGTGCCGCGGCCGCAGCGAAATCGCCCGCCGCAGGCGCCGAAACCTGCAATTCTGGTGCCTTTCCAGGGCTTCCGACCGCCTCCCGTCGGCTGGAAGCCACCCCCATAAATGGGCCTTCACCCGTTCGCCGACCCCAAGATGTAGTGGCGGCGACGGGATTGAACGCTACCGCCGCCCGGCGGGCGAGTCAACTGCCGCGAAGCGTCAGGGACGCGCCCGGGCGGCGAGGCCCATTCAGGTCTTTCAGACCGGTTTCAGCGGCGGCGGGACAGACTGGAACGGCCCGCTGGCGGTGGCCCGCTCCGCGCGCCAACATGGGCGTTTCCGTCCCCGCCCTTGCTCCCGTTCGAACCATGCCCGGAACCCCGATGCGTCCCCTGCCCACCCTCCTCGCCCTGACCCTCGCCGCCGCTTTCGGCGGCTTCGCCGCAACCGCGCTGCGCGACGGCCTGCGCAGCCCGGCCGAGGCCGCGACCCCGGCACTGCTGCCGGCCGCCGCGGCCCTGCCCGCGTCGGCGAACGGCGCGCCGATGCCTTCGCTGGCGCCGATGCTGCAGAAGGTGCTGCCGGCGGTGGTGAGCGTGCACAGCGAACAGCACGTGCAGGTCAGCCCGTTCGGCAACGATCCGATCTTCAGCCGGATGTTCCCGGAACTGACCCAGGACCGGATCAACCAGTCGCTGGGCTCGGGCGTGATCGTGGACGCGGCCAAGGGCTACGTGCTGACCAACCACCACGTGATCGAGGGCGCCGACGCGGTGTCGGTGACGCTGTCCGACGGGCGCACGCTCAAGGCGGAATTCCTCGGCTCGGATCCGGACACCGACGTCGCGCTGATGCGCATCCCCGCGCAGAACCTGACCGCGATCCCGCTCGGCAACAGCGGCGCGCTGCGCGTGGGCGATTTCGTGGTCGCGGTCGGCAATCCGTTCGGGCTCGGGCAAACCGTGACCAGCGGCATCGTGTCCGCGGTCGGGCGCAGCAACCTGCCCGGCGCCGGCTACCAGAACTTCATCCAGACCGACGCCTCGATCAATCCCGGCAATTCCGGCGGCGCGCTGGTCAACCTCAACGGCGAACTGGTCGGCATCAACACCGCCAGCTTCAACCCGCGCGGTTCGATGGCCGGCAACATCGGCCTGGGCTTCGCGATTCCCGCCGACATCGCGCGCAACATCATGGGCCAGCTGATCGCGAACAAGGGCGTGGTCCGGCGCGGCACCCTGGGGGTGGAAACCCAGGACGTGGATGCGCGCATCGCCAAGGCGCTGGGCCTGGCCGACGCGCGCGGCGCGGCGGTGACGCGGGTGTTCCCGGAATCGGCCGCGGCGGCGGCGGGGCTGCGCGCGGGCGACGTGATCGTGGGCGCGAACGGCCAGCGCATCGACGACGGCGAGGCGTTGCGCAACTTCCAGGGCCTGCAGTCGCCGGACGCGAAGGTGACCCTGGACGTGGTCCGCGACGGCAAGCCGTTGCAGGTGACCACCGGACTGCGCGAATCCGCGCGCGACGGTGGCAGCCTGGATGCGCGCCTGGCCGGAGCCAGCTTCGGCGAACTGCCCGAAACCCTGCGCCGCCAGGGCGCTTCCGGCGTGCTGGTGACCTCGGTCGCGGCCGGCAGCCGCGCCGCGCGCAGCGGCCTGCGCAGCGGCGACGTGATCCTCTCGGCGAGCAGCGGCGGCTTCGACGACCTCGACAGCTTCCGCGCCAGTTTCGCGCGCTCGCCACGCCAACTGGTGTTGACTGTCTGGCGCAGCGGCCAGCGCGGCCAGTTGCTGATGCAATGACGACCCGAACCCACGCCACGAGGACCACGCGATGAACCCCACGTCCACCGATGCGATGAAGGCCAGCCTCGGCGAAGCCGGCGGCCACCTCAAGCAGGCTGCGTCCGCGGCCGGCGACGCGATCAAGAACATCGCCGCGGCGGCCGGCGACGAAGCCAAGCTGGGCAAGGCGCAAATGAAGGCCGAACTCGCCGACGGCGCGCTGGCCGGGCTGGACGCCGCCGGCCATGCCGGCGCCGCGTCGAAGGAACAGGTCGACGCGCTGGTCGACAAGGGCCGCGACCTGGTCGAAAGCGCCGCGGATTTGATCCGCGAACGCCCTCTGGCCTCGTTCGGCGTCGCGTTCGCCGCCGGCTGGATCATCGCCAAGCTCGCGCGCGGCGGCGACAAGTAACCGCCACGTCGTGAGCGATTCGTCCGGCGAAGAACGACCCGCGCCCGACCTCGCCGAGGCGCTGAAGGACCTCGGCGCGAGCGGTCGCGCCGGCCTGTCCGCGGCCGGCGACGCGGCCAAGGCGCTGCGCATCCTCATCGCCGCCGATATCTCGCTGGCGCGCAGCGCGCTCGGGCGGACGCTGGCGTTGACCGGCGTGGCGATCGCGTTCGGCGCCTCGGCGTGGTTGCTGCTGATGGCGACGCTGATCGTCGCGTTGAGCCGCGGCCTCGGCTGGCCGTGGCCCCTGTCGCTGCTGCTGACCGCGGTGCTGAGCGTGGCGATCACGCTCTACGCCGGCTGGCGCGCGATGCGCTACTTCGAACACACCCGGCTCAAGGCCACGCGCCGGCAGTTCGCGCGGCTGGGCCTGGGCGAACTCGCCGACCTCATGCCCGATGCCGATTCCCCCGATTCGACCGCGCAAGCCGCCGAACGCGTGGCCGCGGCGACCGCCGACGCGCCGATCAAGAAAGGCCTTGGCGTGGACGTGACCCCGCCATGAGTTTCGACGCGCTCATCGCCAAGGTGGAGCAGGCCGAACGCGCCCTGGAAGCGCAGGAACGCCGCGTCGCCGCCGACGTCCGCCAGCTGAAGTCGAGCTGGCGCGAGGCGTGGACGCCCGGGCGCATCGTCGTCGCCGGCGCGGTCGCCGGTTTCCTCGTCGGTCGCGCGCGGCCCTTGCGCATCGCCGATGGCGGCAACGTGCTGCAGATGGTGAGCGCGCTCGCCGGACTGTTCGCCGGCGGCCAGGTGCAGGCCGCGTTCGACGAAGCGACGCAGGCCGCCGAACGCGCGGAAGGCAACGGCGCGGACGCGCAATCCGTCGACGCGGAACAGGCCGCATGAGCGCAACCGCACCGGAGATTCCCTCCGCGGAACGCCCGCCCAGGCCGCGTTCGCCGGCGGCATTGGTGGTGCTCGCGGTGCTCGCGGTCGCGTTCACCCTGTGGGCGGCGCAGGACCTGGTGCTGCCGGTGCTGCTGTCGATGTTCCTGGCGCTGGTCGGCAATCCCATCATCCGCCTGCTGCAACGCCTGTACCTGCCGCGCTTCATCGGCGCATTGCTGGTGCTGGTGCTCGGCATCGCCGGGACCGTGCTGCTCGCGCGGCAACTGGCGCAGCCGGCCGGCGAATGGATCCGCGAGGTCCCGCGCGAATTCAGCCAGCTCGCGCCGAAGTTGCGCAGCCTCGTCAAGCCGGTGCAGGACGCGAACAAGGCCGCGGAGAACATCGCCCGCGCCGCCGGCGGCGAGAGCACGGCCAAGCCGGTGCAGGTGGTGAAGACCGAGGTCAACGATCCGTACAAGGCGCTGACCGCGACCCCGCGCATGGCCGCCTCGGTGCTGGCGGTGGTGCTGCTGACGTTCTTCTTCATGGTCTATGGCGAATCCCTGCAGCGGCATGCGATCGCGTTGCTCCCGGACCGGCAACAAAAGCGGGTGACGGTGGAGATCCTGCACGCGATCGAAGTCGAGATGTCGCGCTACGTGCTCACCATCAGCGTGATCAACCTGCTGCTGGGCCTGGCCTACGCCGCCTGCCTGCATTTCTTCCTCGCGGTGCCGCTGGACGAAGCGCTGCTGTGGGGCACGATGGCGGCGCTGCTCAACTTCGCGCCCTACGTCGGCCCGCTGATTGGCATGGTGGTGATGCTGGCGATGGGATTCCTCGTCTTCGACAGCACCTGGACCTCGTTGCTGCCGGCCGCGATCTACCTCGGCCTGCACACGCTGGAAGGCCAGCTGGTCACGCCGATCGTGCTCGGCAGGCGCATGGCGCTGTCGCCGCTGCTATTGATCCTGGCGCTGATGGTGTTCGGCTGGATGTGGGGCATCCTCGGCCTGCTGCTGGCGGTGCCGCTGCTGGTGTGCGTGAAGATCGTCCTGTCCCGGATCGAGGGCATGGACGGCTGGGCCCGGCTGCTGGAATGACCGCGGCCCACCGCGGCTACAATCCCGGCGTGGACTTCCGCGTCGACGCCATCACCCTCGACCTCGACGATACGCTGTGGCCGTTCGCGCCGATCGGCGCGCGCATCGAAAACACCCTGCACGACTGGTTCCTCGCGCACAGCCCGGGCACCGCGCGGCGATTCCCGATCGAAGCCATGCGCGAACTGCGCGAACGCATCCACGCCGAACATCCGCAGCACGCGCACGACCTCGGCCTGCTGCGGCGGCTGACCATCGAGCGCGCATTGTCCGAAAGCGGCGGCGATCCGGCGCTGGCGGCGGAAGCGCACGCGCTGTTCCTGGACGAACGCAACCGCGTCGATTTCCATCCCGAGGTTCCGGATGCCTTGCGCGAACTCGCCGCGCTGCGTCCACTTGCCGCATTGAGCAACGGCAACGCCGACCTCGAGCGCATCGGCATCGGCCACCTGTTCCGCTTCCGCCTCGGGGCGAAGGAATTCGGCAGCGCGAAACCCGACGCCGCGATCTTCCTCGCCGCCTGCGAACGCCTCGGCGCCGAACCCGCGCGCGTGCTGCACGTCGGCGACCATCCGGAACAGGACGCGCTCGGCGCGCAACGCGCGGGCCTGCGCTGCGCGTGGATCAACCGCGACGGCGAAACCTGGCCGTTCGCCGACGCGACACCCGACCTCGAATTCCCCGATCTCGCCGCGCTCGTCGCATGGCTGCGCGCGCAAGAGGCCGACACCGACGCACGGAGCGCCGCATGACCGCCTATTCCCCCGCCGACGCCACCGTGTTCCGCGCCCTGCACCTGGTCCGCCGCGAAGGCCACGAGGAATGGCACGCGCGCCAGCCCGCTGCGACCGCGCAATGGCTGATCGCACACGGTTTCGACGCCTCGCCCGGCGCGGCACTGGTGCTGCCGGCCGGCGACGGCACGGTCGACGGCGCGGTGCTCGGCATCGGCGATCCGCACGATCCCCTCGCCTACGCGCACGCGCCGTTCGCGCTGCCGCCCGGCGACTGGGAAGTGCGTGGCGAACTCGACGACGATGCGCGCCGTGCGTTGCAACTCGGCTGGGGCCTGGGTGCGTATCGATTCGATCGCTACCGCACGCTGCCGCGCCCGCCTGCGCGCCTGCGCCTCGCGGATCCCGACGCGGAAACCGCCGACGTGCTCGCCGCCTGCCTGCGCGTGCGCGACCTCGTCAACACGCCGGCCGACGACCTCGGCCCGCAGCAACTGGAAGACGCGCTGCGCGCCATCGGATCGCGGCATGGCGCCGAGTGCATGAGCATCATCGGCGACGAATTGCTGGCGCGGAACCTGCCCGCGATCCACGCGGTCGGCCGCGGCTCGCATCGCGCACCGCGCCTGCTGCGCCTGGACTGGGGCGACGCCTCGCATCCGCGCCTGGCTCTGGTCGGCAAGGGCGTGTGCTTCGACACCGGCGGCCTCGATCTCAAGACCGCCGACGGCATGCGCAACATGAAGAAGGACATGGGCGGCGCGGCGCACGCAATCGCGCTGGCCGAACTGATCATGGCGCGCAAGCTGCCGGTGCGGCTGACGCTATTGGTGCCCGCGGTGGAGAATGCGATCGGCCCGATGGCGTTGCGCCCGGGCGACGTGATCGCGACGCGCAAGGGCGTGAGCGTGGAAATCGACAACACCGATGCCGAGGGCCGGCTGGTGCTGTGCGATGCGCTCACCTGCGCGGCGGAAGATTCACCGGCACTGATCATGGATTTCGCGACCCTGACCGGCGCCGCGCGCGTGGCGCTCGGCCCGGAACTGCCGGCGATGTATTCGAACGACGAATCCGTCGCGGCGGATTGGCTGTCCGCGGCGGCGCGCACGCGCGATCCGTTGTGGCGCATGCCGCTGTGGCGGCCGTACCTGCGCTACCTCACCAGCAACGTCGCCGACATCGCCAACGCCGGGCCGTCGAAGATGGCGGGCAGCATCAGCGCCGCGCTCTACCTCGAACGCTTCGTCCCGGCGACGATGCCGTGGGCGCACCTGGACGTGTATGCGTGGAACGACGCCGACCGGCCGGGTCGTCCTGCTGGTGGCGAGGCGCAGGGTTTGCGTGCGGCGTGGGGGATGTTGAAGGAACGGTTTGGCGCGGCTCCTGATGCCAACGCCTAGCACGATGATTATCAGGAGCAAACCATGAGACTCGGAGTCACCAAGTTCGCCCTAGCCTTAACCTTGACCTTTTCTTTCGGAACTTCGCTTTGCGAGACGCGACCTTCCGAGCCCGACCTGACGCAAGCGCAGATATCGGAAATGATGTGCGCGCAAACAAAGTGCCAGAGAAATCTCCATGTCACATTGGTCCAAAAGGACGGTTCCACTTACGAACACACTTTCCCGACGTTTCCGGCAGTCGTGCAACCAGTCGGAATTCTCGTCGTTGCCGGACAAACCGTATTTGTCGAGGCCGATACCTCCGACGGCAAGCTGGTGAACCTCCAGGCCGTCGATTCAGTGGTCCATCCGGAAAAGACGATCATCGTCAAACTGGAACAGACCGAAGATCGCGGCATGATGCTCACGACGACCAATCCATTCGATGAGACGCTCAAGTTTGATATGGGCATCACGCCGCTTGAGTCGGACGATCTATACAAGACATCGAGCTGCCCGATTCTTAAAGGGTCGTTCGAGACTTGGCCCTATCCAATATTTCAAGTCTTGCTGGGGAATGGCCGCGTCGTCGCAAAAGACTATGGGTTGTGCGACTAGCAAGTAGCCCGGGTAAGCGCAGCGCACCCGGGACTTCATCTATGTCAAACAATCCCGGGTGCGGCCGTTGGCCTTACCCGGGCTACGGGATTTGATTGCGCATCCCCTCTCCCGGCGCTACGCGCCACCCTCTCCCACAAAGGGGAGAGGGAACATCAGAGCCACCCCTTCTGCCGCGCCAAGCGGCTCGCTTCGATGCGGTTCGCCGCGCCGAGTTTGCCGATCGCTTCCGACAAATAATTCCGCACCGTGCCCGCGGAGAGATTCAACAACGTGGCGATGTCGCCCGCGGACAGGCCATCGCCGGCGAGGCGCAGCACCTGGCGTTCGCGGTCGTTGAGCGGATCGGCTTCGCTCCACGCATCCATCGCCAGTTGCGGATCGACCGCGCGGCCGCCGTGGCGCACGCGCCGGATCGCGTCGGCGAGCTGTTCGGCCGGCGAATCCTTGAGCAGGTAGCCGCACACGCCGGCATCCAGCGCGCGGCGCAGGAAACCCGGGCGCGCGAAGGTGGTCAGGATCACCACCTTCACCGGCAATGCGTGGCGTTGCACGCGCTGCGCGAGTTCGAGCCCGGTCAGGCCCGGCATTTCGATGTCGGTGACGAGGATGTCGGGCTTGAGCCGCTGCAGTTCGCGCCACGCGGCCTCGCCATCGGGCGCGGAACCGAGCACTTCGATGTCGGTTTCCAGCGACAGCAGCGCCGACAGCGCGCCGCGCACCATCGCCTGATCCTCGGCCAGCAGCACCCGGATCATGCCGGCTGCCCCTTCGCCGCCAACGGCACCGCGACCTCGACCGCGGTCCCGGCTTTCGACGATGCGAATTCGAAACTGCCACCGATCGCGCGCACGCGTTCGCGCATGCCGACCACGCCGTTGCCTTCGCCCGCGTTCGCGCCGCGACCGTCGTCGGCGATGCGCATGCGCAGTTGCGCGTCGTTGCGCACGAAGCGCACTTCGGCGCGCGTGGCATTCGCGTGGCGCGCGATGTTGGTCGCGGCCTCGCGCAACACCAATGCGAGCGGGCGTTCGATCTCGGGCGAGAGTTCCGGCGGCGCGTCGTAATCCAGCGCCACGCGCGAGGATTCGAGCAGCAGCCGCGCCGAGGCGAGTTCGGCGGCGAGGTCTGCGGCGCGGAAACCGGTGACCGCGGCACGCACTTCGGCCAACGCGTGGCGCGCGACCTTTTCCGCCTCGGCGATTTCGCTGCGCGCGGCGGCGGCGTCGCGGTCGATGAGTTTGCGCGAGAGCTCCAGCTTCAGCGTGATCAGCGACAGCGTGTGCCCGAGCAGGTCGTGCAGGTCGCGGCCGATGCGTTCGCGTTCGGCGGTGGCGGCGAGCCGGCGCACTTCGTCGTGCGAAAGCTGTAGCGCGTCCTGGTGCGCGCGATCGCGCTGCTCGACCCCGACGATCAGGCCGATGATCAGCGTCATCGGCGGCAACCACACCACCGATTGCCACGGATAGCCGATCCACAGCGCCTCGGCGACCACCGCGGCGCCCAAGACCAGGACCAGTGCGAGGTAGCCGGCCAGCCCTCCACGCGTATCGCGGCAGGACGGCGCGAGCAGCACGCAACCGAACACGAAGTAGCTCAGCCCCGACGGATACCAGCGCAGCAACGCCATGCTCAGCGCCACCATCGCCAGCGAATACCAGCGCGCCTGGCGTCGCGGTGCGACGAAGGTCTTCGCGTAGAGCAACAGGAACAGCGGATAGCTGAGCAAGGTGAGCGACAGCCAGAGCCGGTCGTAGCCCATGCCGAACGACGGGGTGATGAACACCCACACCGACCACAACAGGTGGATGAATTCGGATCGCGGCGATTTGCCGCGCCGCATCGCATCGGCCAGGTGCGAATCGGGTGCGGGCCGGAACCAGGAACGCAGTCGTTGCGTGGAATCCATTCGCCGATGCTACTGCAAGCCGTAGCGTCAGCCGTGGCGGCGCAGGCGCCGCGCGGCCAACAGCAGGAACGCGGCGGTGAATCCGGCCAGCGCCGCCACGTGCGGCCAGCGCGCCCCGGTATCGAAACCCACCGCCGACAGCGACAACGCATTGAGGTGGGTGCTCGGCCAGACCGGCGCAAGCCGTTGCAGGAACCCCGGCATCATGTGCAGCGGGAACCACAGCCCGGACAGGAACGCCATCGGCAGGTAGACCATGTTCAGCAGGCCGGGCGCGCCCTGGCCCTTGAGCAGGGTGCCGACGAACAGGCCGAGCGCGCAGAACGGCAGCACGCCGAACGTGCCGGTGGCCAGCAACGCCGCCGCGCGCACCGGTGCCAGCGGCACATGCCCGATGCCGAACGCGAGCGCGAGCAGCAACGCGCACACCACCGCGGCCACGCACAGCGCCATCAGCATCTTGCCCAGCAGGTAGGCGCCGGGCGGCATCGGCAGCGCGCGCTTGAACGTGAGCAGGCCGCCGTCGCGCTCCAGCGCCAGCGAGACGCCGAAGCCGAACAGGCCCGGCGCCATCACCCCGAACGTGGTGTAGCTGGCGAGCATGTAGCGCGCGGCCTCGCCGTCGCCGTGGTTCAGCACGATCCCGAACATCGCGTAGAACACGTTCGGGAACAGGATCACCGGCAACAGGAAGCCGGGGTTGCGCAGGTAACGCAAGACTTCGCTGCGCCCTTCCTGCCAATAGGCGTTCAACACGCGGGTGCGTGGCATCGCGGGCACGGCATCGGCAATGGCGGCATTCATCAGGCGGCTTCCTGCAAGGATGCGACGCTGTCGTCGCGGGTGAGTTCGACGAAGGCTTCGGCCAGGCCGGCGGCGCGTACTTCCAGCGCCGACAATTGCGCATCGTGCGCGAGCAGGCGGCGCACCAGCGGTTCGGCGTGTTCGGTGGCCAGGCACAGGCGTTCGCCGTCGAGGCGCGCTTCGGCGACTTCCGGCCACGCCGCGACTTCGGCCAGCGGCAGGTGCGTCGCGCACCACACGCGCTTGAGCGCGATGCGCGCGCGCAGCGATTCCACGCTGCCTTCGCTGACGATCCTGCCGCGTGCCATCACGCAGACGCGATCGGCCAGCGCCTCGGCCTCCTCCAGGTAATGCGTGGTGAGCACGATGGATACCCCGTCCGCGACCAGCGCACGAATCGCATTCCACAGCTTCTGCCGCGCCTCGATGTCCATGCCGACGGTGGGTTCGTCGAGGAACAGCAGGCGCGGATTCCCGCACAGCGCGAGCGCGAACTGCACGCGTCGTTGCTGCCCACCGGAGAGTTTCCCGTAGGGGCGTTGCAACAGGTCGGCGACGCCGGCGAGTTCCGCGCTTTCGGCGACGCCGCGCGGCGACGGGTAATAGCTCGCGGTCAGGCGGATCAGCTCGCCCACGCGCAGGGTCGGCGGCAGCGCCGCGTCCTGCAGCATCACGCCGATGCCGCGGCGCGCTTCGATCGTTTGCGGATCCCTGCCGAACAGGCGCACCTCGCCCTCGTCGGCACGGACCAGGCCGAGCAGCAGGCTGATCGCGGTGGTCTTGCCGGCGCCGTTCGGGCCGAGCAGGGCCAGCACTTCGCCGCCACGCACGTCCAGGCCGATGCCGTCGAGCGCCACCACCTTGCCGTAACGCATGCGCACATCGCGCAGGCTGGCCAATGCGCCTTCCCCATGTTCCATGTCGCAACCTCCACTCGGGATGGCGGCGACGATAGGAATGCGCGTCCTTCCACGGCAGTCGCCACGATCACGCATTCGGCATGACAAGCGTCAGGTGATCACGGGCAGGTTCGCGACTAGGCTGTGCGGGCGGCGCGATTTGGCCCCGCGACGGGAACCGGTCAAACTCCCGGGACGCCCCCACTCCCTCGACAGATGAACACCAACGCCGATCTGCTGAAATCGCTGAAGATCGACCGCAGCGCCCCGCCGCCGCCTTCGCGCAAGGGCCTGTGGATCGGGCTGGGCGTGGCCGCGGCGGTGCTGCTGCTCGTCGTCGCCGGCTGGCTGCTGTTCGCGCGCGGCAAGGCGCCTGAGGTGCAGGTCGCGCCGGTGGTGGCGATCGGCGGCGGCAACGGCGGCGCGGCTTCGGTGCTCGACGCCACCGGCTATGTCGTCGCACGGCGCATGGCCACCGTCTCGGCCAAGATCACCGGACGCGTGCGCGAGATCCGCATCGAGGAAGGCCAGCACGTGGCCGAGGGCGAAGTCATCGCCACGCTCGATCCCATCGACGCCGACCAGCAGCTCGCGCTGGCGCGCGCGCAGGCCGCGGCCGCGCGCAGCCAAGTCGATGCGACCGCGGCGCAACTGCGCGATGCCGAAGCCAACGCCGCGCGGCTGTCGGCGCTGGCGCCGCAGCAGCTGGTATCGAAAGCGCAACGCGACCAGGCCATCGCCCAGCGCGACAACCTGCGCGCGCAGCTCGCGACCGCGCGCAACAACGCGCGCGCCGCCGGCGATTCGCTGCGCATCGCCGAACAGGGCGTGGACAACACCATCATCCGCGCGCCGTTCGCCGGCGTGGTGATCGCGAAAGCCGCGCAGCCGGGCGAAATCGTCTCGCCGTTCTCCGCCGGCGGCGCCTACACGCGCACCGGCATCGGCACCATCGTCGACATGGAATCGCTGGAAGTGCAGGTCGACGTCGGCGAGGCCTACATCGGCCGCGTGCAGCCGGGCATGCCGACCGAAGCGACGTTGAACGCGTATCCGGACTGGAAGATCCCGGGCAAGGTGATCGCGATCATCCCCACCGCCGACCGCGGCAAGGCCACGGTGACGGTGCGCGTGGCGCTGGATTCGCGCGATCCGCGCATCGTGCCGGACATGGGCGTGCGCGTGAGCTTCCTCGAGAAGGCCGCGCCGCAGAAGCCGCAACAGAAACCTGGCGTGCTCGCGCCGTCCGCGGCGATCGTGCAGCGCGACGGCGGCGACGTCGCGTACGTGGTCGATGGCGAACGCGTGCAACAACGCGAATTGCAGCTCGGACGCACGCTGGGCGACGACCGCGAAGTGTTGTCCGGCCTCGTCGCCGGCGACCAGGTGGTGCTCGATCCGCCGGAAAAACTCGCCGACGGCGCGAAGGTGAAGGTCGCGCCGGCGAGCGATGCAGATAGCGATTCGAACGAATGAAATGATGTTCCTTCTCCCCGTTCACGGGGAGAAGGTGCCCGCAGGGCGGATGAGGGACATCGCGCAAAGAGCGCCCCTCACCCGGCTTCGCCACCCTCTCCCCGCATGCGGGGAGAGGGAAAAACATGCCCGCTCCCACAAGGGGAGAGGGAACGGCAACACAGCGAGGAACACCATGTCCGCACTCGTCCACCTCCGCAACCTGACCAAGACCTACCAGCGCGGCCCCGAAAAGGTCGAGGTGCTGCATGGCATCGACCTCGACATCGCCCGCGGCGACTTCGCCGCGCTGATGGGGCCTTCCGGTTCGGGCAAGACCACGCTGCTGAACCTGATCGGCGGACTGGATTCGCCGAGTTCGGGCGAGATCGAGGTCGACGGCAAGCGCATCGACAAGATGACGTCCGGCCAGCTCTCGCAATGGCGCAGCGACCACGTCGGCTTCGTGTTCCAGTTCTACAACCTGATGCCGACGCTGACGGCGCAGAAAAACGTCGAACTGCCGTTGCTGCTGACGAAGCTTTCCGCCGCGCAGCGCAAGCGCAACGCCGAGATCGCGCTGGAACTCGTGGGCCTGAAGGATCGCGGCAAGCATCGCCCGGCCGAGCTCTCCGGCGGCCAGCAGCAGCGCGTGGCCATCGCCCGCGCCATCGTCTCCGATCCGACGCTGCTGATCTGCGACGAACCGACCGGCGACCTCGACCGCCAGTCGGCGGAGGAAATCCTCGGCCTGTTGCAGAGGCTGAACCGCGACCACGGCAAGACGATCGTCATGGTGACCCACGATCCCAAGGCCGCGGAATACGCGACGCATACGCTGCACCTCGACAAGGGCACCCTGGTCGAGCAAGTCGAACACGCCTAGCCCCTCATCCGCCTTCGGCACCTTCTCCCCGCTTGCGGGGAGAAGGAAAAAGAGGAATGCGCTCCCCGCATGGCGGGGAGAGGGAAAAGAGGAATCGAGATGAAATACCTGCACCTCATCTGGGCCGCGCTGTTCCGCAGCAAGACCCGCACCATGCTCACGCTGCTGTCTGTGGTCGCCGCATTCCTGCTGTTCGGCATGCTCGACTCGGTGCGCGTGGCGTTCAATTCCGGCGGCAACCTCGCCGGATCGAAGCGACTCGTGGTCGCTTCCCGCTTGTCGATCACGCAGATGCTGCCCTACAGCCTGCTCCAGCAGATCGAGACGGTGCCGGGCGTGAAGCGCGTCGGCTATGCGGCGTGGTTCGGCGGCATTTACCGCGACCCGAAGAATTTCTTCCCCAACTTCAGCGTCAGCCCGAACTACTTCGACATGTATCCGGAGTACGTCTTGTCGCCGGCGCAGAAGGCCGCGTTCGAAGCCGATCGCACCGGCGCGATCGTCGGCGAATCGCTGGCCAAGCGCAACGGCTGGAAGCTCGGCGACACCGTGCCATTGCAAGCGACGATCTTCCCGCAAAAGGACGGCAGCAATGCGTGGCCGCTGAAGATCGACGGCATCTTCACGGTCAAGGATGCCAAGCGCAAAGGCGAGGAAAACCAGCTCTGGTTCCACTGGAAGTACTTCGACGAAGCCAACCAGTACGTCAACGGCCGCGTCGGCTGGTACATCGTGGAACTCGCCGACGTGAACCAGGCCGACCGCGTCGGTGCCGCGATCGACGCGATCAGCGCGAACTCCGACCACGAGACCAAGACCCAGACCGAAGAAGCGTTCAACCAGAGCTTCGCCAAGCAGTTCGCCGACATCGGCCTGATCGTGACCGCGATCATGGCCGCGGTGTTCTTCACCTTGCTGCTACTGACCGGCAACACCATGGCGCAGGCGGTGCGCGAGCGCATTCCCGAGCTCGCGGTGCTGAAGACCATCGGTTTCAGCAACCGCAGCGTGCTGTGGCTGGTGCTGGCCGAAGCCATGCTGCTGGTGGTGTTGGGCGGGTTGATCGGGCTCGGCCTCGCCGCGCTGCTGATGCCGATCGTGAGCGCGAGCAGCGGCGGCATGATCCAGCTGCCCACCGTGCTGCCGCAGACCTGGCTGCTCGGGATCGCGTTGATGCTGGTGATCGGCGCCATCGTCGGCGCCTTGCCGGCGTTGCGCGCGATGCGCCTCAACATCGTCGATGCCCTCGCGGGCCGCTGAGGAAATAACGATGGATTTCCTACTCAACCTGTTCTTCACAATCATCGGCTTTGGCGTTCCGGCACGCGGAAAGCACTGGCTTGTGAACTTCGCCATCGTGGTCGCGCTCGCGGTCGGGCTCGGCGCATGGATCTTCCTGCCCTGGTTCGTGGTGCTCGGCATCGCCGTGCTGCTCGCGCTGTGGCTGCTGCTGACCCGCAGCGGTCGACTGGCGCTGGCGGCGGCACGCGTCGGCATCGCCGGCCTGCCGCAGCGCTGGGGCGCATCCAGCGTGATCGTGGTCGGCATCGCCGGCGTAGTCGGCGTGCTGGTCGCGATGCTGGCGATGGGCGAAGGCTTCAAGGCCACGCTCAACCGCACCGGCAGCGACGACAGCGCGATCATCCTGCGCGGCGGTTCGCAGGCCGAGACCAATTCGGTCATCACCCGCGACCAGGTGCCACTGATCTCTTCGCTTGACGGCATCGCCCGCGGCAGCGACGGCAAGCCGCTGGTGTCGCCGGAGCTTTCGCAGGTGGTGAACCTGCCCAGCCGCAGCGATGGCACCGATGCCAACGCGCAGATCCGCGGCGTCGGCCCGCAGGGCTGGGCGCTGCGCCCGCAGGTGAAGATCGTGCAGGGCCGCAAGTTCGGCGCGGGTTTGCGCGAACTTGTCGTCGGCCAGGGCGCGATGCGCCAGTTCCGCGGCATCGAGGTCGGCAAGAGCGTGATGTTCGCGAACCAGCAGTGGACCGTGGTCGGCGAATTCGCGTCCGGCGATTCGCACGATTCCGAACTCTGGGCCGACGCCGATACGCTGGCCTCGACCTACAACCGCCAGGCGTTCCAGTCGGTGACGGTGAAGCTCGATGGCAAGGGTGGCTTCCGCAAGCTCAAGGCCGCGCTCGCCGGCGACCCGCGGCTCAAGCTCGACGTGCTCACCACCCACGACTACTACGCCAAGCAGTCGGAGGGGCTGGAAAAACTCATCCGGATCCTCGGCACCGTGATCGGCACCATCATGGCGATCGGCGCGGTGTTCGGCGCGCTCAACACCATGTACGCGGCGGTCGCCGGTCGTGCGCGCGAAATCGCGACGCTGCGTGCGCTCGGATTCCGCGGGCTGCCCGTCGTCGTCGCGGTGATGCTGGAAACCATGCTGCTGGCCTTGCTCGGCGGACTGCTCGGCGCGGGCATCGCGTGGTTGATCTTCAACGGCTACGAAGTCAGCACGCTTGGCAGCAACTTCAGCCAGGTGGTGTTCCAGTTCCGCGTCTCGCCGGAGCTGTTGTGGACCGGCCTGAAGTGGGCGCTGGGCATCGGCCTGGTCGGCGGCTTGTTCCCGGCGTTGCGCGCAGCGCGGTTGCCGGTGACGGTGGCGTTGCGCGCGGCGTGAACCTGCTGATTTTGTGGGAGCGACGGGAGTCGCGACGAGAAACGCGCCATCATGAATGGCGCCTCGTCGCGGCGGCGATGATCGCGCTCATGGCCAGCGGTTGCGTTTCGCTGGTGAAGGAAATCACCCAGCCGCACACACCGCATTCCGCATCGCGCAAGACCGTCGAGCGCATCGAACGCGAAAACCTGCATCTGGAATCGCAATCGATGCACGCGCGTAACGGCAATCGCATCGCGTACCGGCTGCTGCCGGCCGCCGACTACCACCTCGCCTACGCGTATTCCCGCCAGCCGCATTCCTTCCACGCAAAAATTCTCGTGGGGCGAACGCAGCCCGGTCGAGGCGCGCGGCAGCATCGTGCTGCTGCACGGATGGGGCGAAGACCACAGCATGATGATGACGTGGGCGCTGGCGATGGCGCGCCACGGTTACCAGGGCGTGCTGCCGGACCTGCGCAATTTCGGCGCATCCGACCGCGCGCCGGTCGGCTTCGGCCCGCGCGAGGCGGAGGACATCGTCGATCTGCTGCGCGCGCTGCGGGCTCAAGGAAAATTGCAATCGCCGGTCTATCTCCTCGGCGTGTCCTACGGCGCCGACGTGGCGATCCATGCGGCGGCGATGGCTCCCGACTTGATCGACGGCGTGGTCGCGATGGAACCCTTCGTCGATGCCGAATCCGCGATCCGCGGCTTCGTCGCCGATGCGCGCAAGCCGGCGCACGGCCTCAAGGGTCGCCTGCTGTCCGCCTATGCACGGCACGCCTTCGATGATGCGAAGGTCGATGCCGCCATCGCGGAATCCGGCAAGCGGTTGGGCATCGACCTGCACGACACCGGCATCGCGGCACCGTTGCGCGAAAACCAGACCTGCACGTTGATCCTGCAAGGCGGCGAGGACGAATTCCTCGATCCGGGGGCGTTGCGTGCGATTTCGGACGCGCCACGGACCCGATACCTGGAGATGCCGGAGGAAACCCACCTCACCCTGCCGCTGCGGATCGACCTGCTCGCCGAGCCGCTGGCTCGGTGGTTGCCGCGGCACGGGGATTGCCCGGCGTTCGCGATGCCTGCCACGCATTGACGCGCGGCGTAACGACGCATCCGCCCTTGTAGGAGCGCACCTGGGCGCGACTGCATCGTAAGATCTGTCGCGGCTGGAAGCCGCTCCTACAAAAGCGGTCGCGCTCCAGAGCGCTCCTACACGCTGCGCCGCGCCCGCAGCAGGCCATCGCCGGCGAACAACGCCAGCGCGATCCAGATGAACGCGAAACCGACCGCGCGATCGCGGTCGAAGGGCTCGCGGAACACCAGCACGCCAGCGAGGAACTGCAGCGTCGGCGCGATGTACTGCAACACGCCGACCGTCGACAGCTGCACGCGCCGCACGGCGTAGGCGAAGCCGATCAGCGGCAACGCGGTGAGCAGGCCGGCGAGGACCAGCATCGCGTCCAGCGCGAAGCCGTAACCGTGTTGCAGCGACAGGAAACCGCCCTGCCCCTGCGCTTCGAGCCAGCCCAGCACGGCCAGCGCCGGCAGCAGCAGGTAACCGCCTTCGATGGCGAGCCCCGGCAGCGCTTCCACGTGCACCAGCTTGCGGATCAGGCCGTAGAGCGCGAACGATCCCGCCAGCGCCAGCGCGATCCACGGCAACTGGCCGAAGCGCAGTGTCAGCCACAACACGCCGATGCCGGCGATCGCCACCGAAACCCATTGCACCGGGCGCAAGCGTTCGCGCAGGAACAGCACGCCGATCACTACGTTGAGCAAGGGGTTGATGAAGTAACCGAGGCTGGTTTCGACCACGTGGCCGGCGTTCACCGCCCAGATGTACAGCCCCCAGTTGAAACCGATCAGCACGCCGCTCAGCCCCAGCCATTTGGCGATGCCGGGACGCGACAGCGCCGCACGCACCCATTCGAAGCCGCTGCGCCAGCACAGCAAGCCACCGACCATCAGCGTGCTCCACACGATCCGGTGCAGCAGGATCTGCAGCGACGGCACCGCGCGCAGCGCATGCCAGTACAGCGGCATCAGTCCCCACAGCACGAACGCGGCGACCGCGGCCCACATGCCGCGGCGATGGTCGGCGTCATGACTCATGCGGCTTCGTCCGCGGTGCCGATGGTGGCCGGTTTCGGCGCGACCTTGCGCGCCTTCGCCAGGGTGATCGCGACCACGCCGAGCAGGATCACGCCCATCGCCAGCAGTTCGTGCGCGCCGAAGCGTTCCCCCGCCAGCCACGCGCCCAGCATCACCGCGATGGCGGGATTGACGTAGGCATAGCTGCCGGCCAGCGCCGGGCGCACGTTGTGCAGCAGCCAGATGTAGGCCGAGAAACCGACGATGGAACCGAAGGCGATGAGGTAGGCGAACGCGGCGAGGCCATGCGCGCTCGGCATGCCATGGAAGCGTTCGCCGGACAGCGTGCCGACAATGCACATCGCCACGCCGCCGCAGAGCATCTGTGCCGCGGAGGCCATGAACGGCGACGGCAGGTCGCGGCCGCGGCTCCAGATGGAACCGAACGACCAGGCCAGCGTGGCGACCAGCAAGGCGATCATGCCGACCTTGGACGCGCTGAGGCTGCTGTCGGCATTGAGCCAGACCACGCCGAGGAAACCGATCCCCAGGCCGACCCATTCGATGCGACTCGGGTGCTGGCCGCGCATCGCAGCGAACACGCCCATCCACAGCGGCGCGGAAGCGACCGCGACCGCGGCCAGTCCGGAGGACACCGTGGTTTCGGCGAGGTTTACCATGCCGTTGCCGAACAGCAGCAACAGCACGCCCATCACCGCGGCGTTGCCCCATTGCGCGCGGGTCGGTGCGGCCACGCCGCGCCAGCGCAGGAACGCGAACATCAGCGAACCGGCGATGACGAAGCGCACGCCACCGAGCAGGAACGGCGGGAAACCACCTTCCAGCGCGAAGCGGATCGCGAGGTAGGTGGAACCCCAGATCAGGTACACGGCCGCCAGCGCGAGCAGCACGCGCGTGCCGTTCGGCGTGGTCGAATGTGGAACGGGTGCGCTCATGCGTGGGCCTCGTCGCGTGCCGCGGCGATGGCGCGGCGGCACCGGATCAGCGTAGACCCGCGCCTAGCGCGCGGTTTGAATATTCGTGCGCTTCGGCGCAAAATTTTTGCGTGGAACACGGACCGCTCTCCCTCGACGATTTCGACCACCGCCTGCTCGCGTTGCTGCAGCAGGACGCGGGCCGCACCCTGGCCTCGCTCGGCGATGCGGTGGGCCTGTCGCCGAGCGCGGTGCAGCGCCGCATCCAGCGCTACCGCCGCAGCGGGCTGCTGCGCACGCTCGGCGTGCTCGACCCGAATGCGATTCCCTCCGCGACCCTCGCGACGGTGTGGGTGACGATGGAACGCGACACCCAGCGCATCCATGCCGCGTTCCGCTCGCGCATGCGCGCCGCGCCCGAAGTTCAGCAGTGTTATGCGCTGGCCGGCGAATGGGATTACCTGGTCATCCTCGCCGCGAGCAGCGTGGCGCACTACCGCGAGATCGCCGAACGCCTGTTCGTGGACGAAGGCAACGTCAAGCGCTACGAAACCCGGCTGGTGTTCGACACGGTCAAGCTCGGCCTCGCGCTGCCGACGCGTTCCGCACCGCGGCGTCGGCGACGCTGAGCCGCGCGCCTTCGCGCTGCAGCAGGCGCCGTTTCAACGGCAGCCCCCAGCGGTAGCCGCCGATGCTGCCGTCGCCGCGCACCACGCGGTGGCAGGGCACCAGCACCGCGATCCGGTTGCGCGCGCAGGCGCCCGCGACCGCGCGTGCCGCGTTCGGCGCGCCGAGCTTCGCCGCGACTTCGGCGTAGCTGCGGGTTTCGCCCTGGGGAATGCGCATCAGTGCGTCCCACACCTTTTTCTGGAACGCGGTGCCGAGCAGGTCGACTTCGACCTTCGCTTTCTTTCCGGCCAGCGCATCGGCGACCGCGCGCACGCGCGGCGCGAGGAAGGCATCGCGGCCGGCGTCGACGCGCTGCAAGCCTGCGTTCGGGAATTCCGCGCGCAGCTTCGCTTCGAGCGCACGTTCGCCCGCGCCGAGTTCGACCATGCAGATGCCGCGTTCGCTGGCCGCGACCAGCGCGGTGCCGAGCGCGGTGTCGACCGTGCTCCAGCGCAGTTCCTCGCCTTCGCCGCCGGCGCGGTAGCGCGCGGGCGTCATCCCGAGTTTCGCGGCGCCGGCCTCGTACACGCGCGAGGGCGAGCCGTAGCCGGCGTCGTACAGCGCGGCGCTGACGTCGCTGCCTTCGCGCAGCGCGGACTTCAGTTTGCCGAGCTTGCGTTGGGCGAGGTATTCGGCCGGGCTGAGGCCGAAACGCGCGCGGAAGCGGCGCTGCAAATGCGCGGGACTGAGCGCGACCGCGCGCCCGAGTTCCTCCAGCGTCGGTTCGCCGCCGTCGAGCAGTTGCCTTGCGCGTTCGAGTTTGTCGTCGTTCCTGTTCATGGCCGAAACGATAACGGGCGCCCATGGCGCCCGCTATCCGATTCCTGCTTTCCCTCTCCCCTTGAGGGAGAGGGTGGCGCGTAGCGCCGGGAGAGGGGAAAAACCGTGCATCCCTTTCCTGCCCTGCGGGCATCCTCTCCCTCAAGGGGAGAGGAAAAAGCGCATCACTCCGCGCCCGCCCAATGCAGCGGCGAATGCGATTCCGGCAACACCTGCGCGGTGAGCTGCTTGCTCGCGACCAGCAGGCCCATCGCGTCGCCGAGGATCGCCGCCGATTCACGCAGCAGCGGGTCCGGGCGGTTTTCCGCCTGCTTCTCGCGCGCGGCGTCCTTGGCCACGTCGCGTTCGCCGGCCTGCAGGCCGTCGTCGGCATCGTCGGCGGCCAGCGGATCCGCGGCGAGGCCCAGCTGCTTGCGTTCGGCTTCGCGCTGCTTGCGCTTGGCATCGTCGCGATCGCGTTCGGTGCGGCGCTCGGCCTCGTTGAGCGAGATGTACTTCTTGTCCTGCTCGGCGCGGAACTGGGCGACGTCCTCGGCCCACCACTGGAACTCGGGGTCGTGCGCGACGCGCGCTTCGTGGCGCTGTTCGAGCTGCGGCAGGATCGCGGTGAAATTGCCGTACCGCACGTGCGAGGCCGCCTGGATCCGGGTCCACGGCAGCGCATTGTCGTACGTGCTTTCGCCGAACTCGCTCGCGTCCACCGTCACCGGGAAGGCGATGTCCGGGGCCACGCCCTTGTTCTGCGTGCTGCTGCCGCCGGGCAGGAAAAATTGCGCGATGGTCAGCTTCACCTGGCCGTATTGCGAACCGTCGTTCGCCGGCCAGCGGTCGAGGTCGACCATGTTCTGCACCGTGCCCTTGCCGAAGGTGTTTTCGCCGATGATCAGGCCGCGACCGTAATCCTTGATCGCGCCGGCGAAGATCTCCGAAGCGGAGGCCGAACCGCGATTCACTAGCACCGCGAGCGGGCCGTCCCAGGCGACGCCGGCGTTGTCGTCGCCATCGATGCTGACGCGGCCGCTGGATTCGCGCACCTGCACCACCGGGCCCTTGTCGATGAACAGGCCGGTGAGGTTCACCGCTTCGTCCAGCGAACCGCCGCCGTTGTTGCGCAGGTCGATCACCACGCCGTCGACGTTCTGCGCCTTGAAGCCGGCGAGCAGTTTCGCCACGTCGCGCGTGGCCGAGGCGTAGTCGCCGTTCTGGTCGCGGCGACCTTCGAAATCCTGGTAGAACGCGGGCAGCTCGACCACGCCGATGCGGCGTGCGGGTTCGCCGTTCGCGGCCGGCAGGTCGATGACCTTGGACTTCGCGGCCTGTTCCTCGAGGCGAATGCGCGCTCGAGTCAACGTCAGCAGGTTGGGCTTGCTGTCCAGCCCGGCCTGCACCGGAATGACGTCGAGCCGCACCTGGGTGCCCTTCGCGCCCTTGATCTTGTCGACCACGTCGTCGATGCGCCAGCCGACCACGTCCTCCATCGGCCCGCTGCCGCCCTGCCCGACCGCGACGATGCGGTCGCCCGGCTGCAGCCGCTTGCTCAGCGCGGCCGGTCCGCCGGGCACGATCTCGCGCACCACGACGACGTCGTCCTGTTTCTGCAACACCGCGCCGATGCCTTCCAGCGACAGCGACATCTGCTGGTTGAAGCGCTCGGCGGTGCGCGGGTTGAAATAATCGGTGTGCGGGTCGATCGCGTTGGTGTAGGCGTTGAGGAAGCTCTGGAACGCATCCTCGCCGTTGAGGTCGGCGGCCGACTTGGCGAGGTTCACGTAGCGCTTGTCGAGCGTCTTGCGGATCTGGTCAGGCTGCTGGCCGGCGAGCTTGAGCCGCAGCCAGTCGTTCATCACCGACTGCTTCCACAGCGTGTCGAGTTCCTGCGACGTCGCCCACGGCGATTTCTCGCGGTCGTAGTACCAGCGGTCGTTGCCATCGAAATGGAAGATGTCCTGCTTCAGCAGCGAACGCGCGTACGCGGCGCGCTGGTCGACGCGTTGCTTGTACAACGCGAAGATCGCCTGCGCGGGAACCGCGTCACCCGACTTGATGTCGTCGTCGAGCGTGGTCTTGTACTGGTCGAAGCCGGCGATGTCCTGCGCGGTGAAGAACATCTTGCTGCCGTCGAGGGATTCGAGGTAGCGCTTGAGGATGTCGGCGGACAGCGCGTCGTCCAGCGCGACCGGGCGATAGGCGTAGCGGCTGTTCGACAGCAGGCCGTAGACCAGCTTCGAGGTGGTCGCCTGTTCGGCGGTGGCGCCGGCGACGGAGGTGCCGCTGTCAGCGCGGGCGAGCAGCGCGACCGGGGCGGTGAGGGCAAGGGCAAGCAGGAGGTGGGTCTTCATCCGGATCTCGCGGCCAGGGGCCATGTTCGTGGGGACAGCATCGGGACTCCTTCGGACCCGCGGCAGTGCCGGAAGTTGCACGCGGCGGGCGCCTCGCGGCCACTCTAGCCCGGTTCCGTGGCCCGGAAGTGAACGGATCGTCGGTCTGGGAGTGCCGCTTGTCGCGGATTGGCGGTTGGTAGCCCGGGTAAGGCTGCAGGCCGCACCCGGGATTGGTTGTCATCGCACGAAGTTTCCCGGGTGCGCTTCGCCTGCCCGCGCGAGCGCGGCATTAGTCAAAATTCCGACTCAGCCAAATCGTAAGTTTCGAAAGTACCGCCCTCTACTTTGTAGAGCGTCATCGTGATGTCACTGTACTCAATGCCTTTGCCGGTTCTTGTTTCATGAACATCAAACGATTCCGACCGGGCCAGCCCGCCCGTGCTCAAATCGCGATAACGGATATCGTAATCACCGGCAGTCACTTTTCTCAGCGTAAAGCTTGACCGCCCGGGAATGTAGAACTGCCTAACAGGGTAAGCATTAGCGCCATCTAATGACACCAATTTTACGAATACAGAAGACTCATTTTGTTCGTTGTCGACTTTGATCGACGAATACCCATCAGCATTGTCAACAGGATACCCATGAACATACGCGGCCTTGCTGGGCCACTGACTTCCATTGGGAGCGGTCAAATATTTGACATTTTCCTCGCCTCTCTGCACCGCGACCTTTTGGCCTTCGGTAGAAATGCCGCTGCATTCTACTTCTAGTCGACTCTGATAAGTGCGTGAACCATCACTCCAATCTACTCGATATATTTTTATATCGCCGTTGGCATTATTAATAAGCACACATTTTTCAGGTTTTCTTTCAGCGGCAGGCGCTGTAGCAATCGGCTGCGTAGGCGCCTGCTGTTGATATGGCTTTGGCCCAGACGGGGGCGGAGGTTTTGGCGCGAATTCGCTATAAAGAAAAGCTACGCCAATAAGTGATCCGAACACTGCAATTCTTGGGTCCCACAAGAAAATTCTTCGCGCCAAACTAAAAGGCCACATCAAAATAGCAGCAGCATATTTCCGAAACTTCCCTTCTTCTTCTGTCGACTGTTGCGGTGCTTTCCATTGCGGAGGAATGGGAGATGCTTGCATCTTCTCTGCTTCGCGTTGTCGCAGCTTGGCTTCTTCGCGTGCAATCCATGCATCATGTTCCCGACGCTTCTGCGGATCAGACAGAATTCGGTAGGACTCATTGATGAGCGCCATGATCCGCGCCGCATGTTCATCTCCAGGATTCTTATCCGGATGGAACGTTTGCGAGAGCGATTTGTATGCGGCTCGTATTACGTTATCTGGAGCGTCTCTTGCTACTTTCAGATTGTCGTAGTGAGTACGAATAGTTGCCATGGCCCTCCCCTAGAGCCGAAAGCAGATGTCGCCTTACCCTTGAATCGTTGCGACGAATCATAGGCGGGTCGAGACTGGCCTTACGCGATCCCCGCAGCCTGCCGGTCCGCGTGGTAGCTCGAACGCACCATCGGCCCCGAGGCCACGTGCGAGAAGCCGAGCGAGTAGCCGTAGGTTTCCAGTTCCTTGAACTCGTCCGGCGTCCAGTAGCGCAACACCGGATGGTGGTGCGCGCTCGGCTGCAGGTACTGGCCGATGGTGATCATCTCGACATCGTGCGCGCGCAGGTCGCGCAGCGTCGCCTGCACCTGCTCCATCGTTTCGCCCAGGCCGAGCATGATCCCGCTCTTGGTCGGGATGCCGGGATGCTGCGCCTTGAATTTCTGCAGCAGCGTCAGCGACCATTGGTAGTCCGCGCCCGGGCGCACGTTGCGGTACAGGTCGGGCACGGTCTCGATGTTGTGGTTGAACACGTCCGGCGGATCCGTGGCGAGGATCTCCAGCGCGCGTTCCATGCGGCCCTTGCCGCGGAAGTCGGGCGTGAGGATCTCGATGCGGATGCCGGGCGAAGCCGCGCGGGTTTCGCGGATGCAGTCGACGAAGTGCTGGGCGCCGCCGTCGCGCAGGTCGTCGCGGTCGACGCTGGTGATGACCACGTACTTCAGGCCCATGTCGGCGACGGTGTGCGCCAGCCGCAACGGCTCGCCGGGATCGGCGGGCTTGGGCCGGCCGTGGGCGACGTCGCAAAAGCTGCAGCGGCGCGTGCACACGTCGCCGAGGATCATGAAGGTTGCGGTGCCGTGGCTGAAGCACTCGTGGATGTTCGGGCAGCTCGCATCCTCGCAGACCGTGACCAGGCGGTTCTCGCGCAGCTTGGCCTTGAGCGCCTGCACCGCGTTGCCGCTGGGAATGCGCACGCGGATCCAGCTCGGTTTGCGCAACACCGGCGCGTCGACGAACTGCACCGGCGAACGCGCGATCTTGTCGCCGGCGACCTGGCGCGCGCCAGGCTCGAGCGACGCGGGTTCGGCGGCGACGACGGCAAGCGGAATGTTGCGGGGCGTGCTGCTCATGGCGGAATTATCGCCTAAACCCCCTCTCCCGATGCGCTGCGCGCATCGACCTCTCCCACGGAGGGGAGAGGTGAAAAGCCCGGCGCCGGCCCTTCCGCCAACGCAAGTCCGAACTGCCGGGCCAGCTTGTCCAGCAGCACCGGCTTGACCGCATCCAGCGACGAAGGCCCGCCAAGGTCGGACATCGCCACCACCTGCAACCCCTCGTAGCCGCAGGGATTGATCCGCAGGAACGGGGAGACGCTTTCGCCGGCAATGTTGAAGGCGAGGCCGTGGAAGGCGCAGCCACGGCGCACGCGGATGCCGAGCGCGGCGACCTTGGCGCCATTGACATAGACGCCCGGCGCGCCGTCCTTGCGTGCGCCTTCGATGTTCCATTCGGCCAGCGTGTCGATCACCGCCTGTTCGATCTTGCAGACGTAGTCGCGCACGCCGATCTTCAGGCGCTTCAGGTCGAGCAGCGGATAGGCGACGATCTGGCCGGGCCCATGGTAGGTCACCTGCCCGCCACGATCGACGTGGATGACGGGGATTTCGCCCGGCATCAGGACATGTTCCGGCTTGCCGGCCTGGCCGAGGGTGAACACCGGTTCGTGTTCGACCAGCCACAACTCGTCGGTGGTGTTCGCGTCGCGCGCATCAGTGAAGGCCTGCATCGCGCGCCACACCGGCTCGTAGGGCTGGCGGCCGAGGTCGCGCACCACCGCGTCACGCATCGACGACGACGGCATGTTCAACGCGCAGTTTTCGACTACACCGTCCACTTCACTTCCGGATGGTCGCGCAGGGCCTGGTGCGCGCGGTCGTATTCCTCGCGCGAGTTGGCGCGGAAGCTGATCCGCACCGAGACGTACTTGCCGTTCGAGGAATGCTTCCAGCTCACGGTTTCGTGCAGCACGTCGATGCCGGCCTCCTGCAGGTGCCGCGGCAGTTCGGATTCCAGGTGCTTGTCCGCCGCGCCCATCGCCGACAGCTCGAAGGTGCCGGGGAACTGGAAGCCGTGGTCTGGGTTATCGGATTTGATTTCCATACGCCGCGATTATTGGGCCGGAACGCCGCAAACCCAAGCCGCAAAAGGAAAGGGCCGCGCGTGCGGCCCTTCCCCGGATACCCGCGATGCGGGGCTTACTTCGCCAGTTCGACGAAGTTGCTGGAAATCCAGCCGGTGTTGCCCAGTTCGTCTTCCACTTCGATCATCGCGCCATCGCGGTTTCCGGTGGGATACAGCAGCGAGCCGGGATCGAGTTCGCGCACGGCCTTGCCGGTGCCCTTGGCATTGGCCAGCAGCCGTGCCGGCTTGGTGACGGCCATCGCCTGGCTGGCATTGGCGGCCGAGGCGTTGTCCGGCAGGCCGCCGAGCTGGCCGACCAGGTCGGTGTAGGCCTGCAGGTAGGCCAGGGTAATGACCTGGCCGATCTCGGTATTCGAATAACCACCCACGCCGGCCGCACCGATGCCGCTGCCGGTGAACAGGCCGCCGCTCGCGCCCCATCCCATGTCGGTCTTCTTGGCGCTGCCTTCGGCCATCGCGACCTGCTCGGACGAACGCACGTCGGTGACGGTCAGCACCACGTCGGCGGTCTTCCTCTTGAAATTCAGGCCGCCGACCAGGGCACCGGCGTTGCCGCCGATCAACCCGCCCAGCAGGCCGCCGATGGCATTGCCGCTGGAATTGCTGTTCTGCGAGACCAGGTCCGGCACCAGCACGTAATCGGCGGCCTTGATCTGGCCCTTGCCGATGTTGGAGCGGTTGCGCAGTTGTCCGTCGGACGCCAACGCGCGTTCGCGCATCGCCGCATCCATGCCCGCGCCGCGGTCGACCAGGGTGAAGCAGCGCGACTTGCTGACGAACACCTTGATCAGCTTGGACGGCGCGGGCAACTGCTGCCCGGTCCACCAGTTGGTGGCGTCTTCCGGCTCGAGCACCGAGATGGTGCCGAGCGGCTTGGCGCACACCGGGATCTGCGCGGTTTGCTGCTTGCGGATGTCCTGCGCACTCTGGCGCTGCGCGGATGCCGGCATTGCGGCGCAAGCCATCGTCGATGCGACGGCAAGCGCCGCCAGCGGAGCGAATCGGATCGTCATGTGGTCCCCTTCAGTCTGTTTCGTCCATGAACACCCGGCAGGCGTTCCCAATTGCAGGCAGCGTCCCCCGCCGTCCTGCCCGGAGTTTAGCAATCGGGCGAGGGACTTCGCGACGCAACGCCGGTCGCGCGGCCGTAGCATGTCCATGGCCAGGCCGGCTCAAACGGGGAAACGCGATGGCGAGCATGTGGTGGGGAATGCTGTTCGGCGCGATCGGCATGGGCTATTGCGTCTACGGCAAGCGCCAGTCCGCGCCGATCCCGCTCATTTGCGGCATCGGCCTGCTCGTCTTCCCGTGGTTCGTGTCGAACGCGTGGATCATGGTCCTGGTCGGTGCCGCATTGATGGCGATTCCCCGGTTCGTACGGATCTGATGGACCCCATCCGCGTCTGGAGCAGATCCTCCGGCGCCAACGATGTCCGGTCGCGGCCCCGGGCCTCGTATTCACCAGGCACTGCGTCCCGTCGAGTGCATGCTCTTGGAAAAAAAATCGCCGCGGCGCGACCCGTGGTTGCTGCTGCTTGCCGCCATCGCCTGGATGCCGGTGGCGTGGTGGCGCCCCGGCGAAGCAATCGCGACCCTGCTGGGGCTGGGGTCGACGCTGTTGTTGTGCAAGCTGATGGCGATGCCCCCGGTGTGGCGGGCCTTCATCGCGCCCGTGCCGACGCTCGCGATACTGCCGCCGCTGGGCGCTGCCGGATATCCCGCGCTTGCGGGCGCGTTGTCGGCGGCGGCCGGCTACCTCGCCTTCACCCTTGTCCGCCGTGGCGTGTACGCCGTGCGTGCATGGCTGGACACCTTCCGCTTCCGCACTCCGGACGGCGCGGTGGATGGCTGGGATTACCGCCGTTGGCTCGTCGCGCGCGAACGCTTCCTGGCGCGGCTGTGGCCCCGCCGCCGGTTGCGCATCCTGTTCCCGCCGACCGACATGGAAGCAGACCTTCGCAGGGGGTTCGCCCATCGCGGCGACCATTTGCGGTTCGCCGAACCCACGCCCGAAGAATTGCACACGCACGACCTGGTGGTGCCGCTGACCCTGGAAGACCTGGAAAAATTGCGCGGGTCAGGACCGCTGTTGGCGCGCAATCCGTTGCCGCTTCCGGATCCGGGCTGCGTCGACCTGTGCAACGACAAGCTGGCCTGCAACCGCGCCCTCTCCGCGGCTGGCTTCGCCGACTGCGTGCCGGAGATCTCGGATTCGCTGCCGTTTCCCTACGTGCTGAAGAAGCGCGTCGATGCGTGGGGCGACAACACCCATGTCGTCGCCAACGCCGAAGACGAACGCAGGCTCGCGACGCTGCTGCACGACCCGGACTACTTCCGCCAGGCCTTCGTCCCCGGCCAGCGTGAATACGCCGCGCACCTGCTCGTGATCGAAGGCCGCATCGCCGCCGCGCTGACGGTCGAATACGTGTTCGCCCACGACCTGCACAAGAAGTGCCGCGAACAGCCGCCGCATTACCGGCGGCTGCAGCGTGCCACCCATCTGCCGCTGTTCCGCGACATGCTCAATGCGGTCGGCTACGAAGGGCTGTGCTGCGTGAACTACAAGCTGCAGGACGGGCGCGTGCGCTTCCTCGAAATCAACCCGCGCTTCGGCGCGAGCCTGGCGCCGTGGTTCTTCGCGATGGTGCGCGCGTTGCCGCGCGTGGCGCCGGTCAGAGCGAATGCCACCACATCAGCAGCGAATCCCACAGCCGCCTGAAGAAACCGCCCTGCGGCACTTCGTCCAGCGCCACCAGCGGTGCCTGCACGATCAGCTTGCCGTCGAGTACGACCTTCACGGTGCCGATGGCCTGGCCCTTGGCGATCGGAGCGACCAGCGTCTTGGGCACGTCCATCGTCGCCTTCATGCGGTCGTACTGCCCGCGCGGGCTGCTGACCAGCAGCGGTTGCGCCACGCCCAGGCGCACTTCCTTCGCCGCGCCCTTCCATACGCGCTGGGTCGTGATCGGCTTGCCGGCGTCGTAGAGCCTGTGCGATTCGTAGAAGCGGAAGCCCCAGTTCAGCAGCGCCTGCGCATCGACCGCGCGCTGGTTCTCGCTGGTGTCGCCCATCACCACCGCGATCAGGCGCTGGTCGCCGCGCTGCGCGGAGGCCATCAGGCAATAACCCGCGGAGGAAGTGTGGCCGGTCTTGATGCCGTCGACGGAAGGATCGCGCCACAGCAGCAGGTTGCGGTTGGGCTGGGTGATCGGCCCGACCGTGAATTCCTTGATCTTGTTGTAGGAATAGGTTTCGGGGAAATCGCGGATCAGCGCGCGGCCGAGCAGCGCCAGGTCGTGCGCGGTCGAGTAATGGCCTTCGGCCGACAACCCGGTGGCGTCGGCGAAGTGCGAATGCTGCATGCCGATCTTCGCCGCGTACGCATTCATCAGCGAAGCGAACGCTTCCTCGCTGCCGGCGACATGTTCGGCCAGCGCGATCGCGGCGTCGTTGCCGGACTGCACCACCATGCCCTTTTCCATCTCGACCAGCGGCACGCTCTTGTTCACTTCGAAGCCGCTATAGCTGCCGTCCGTGCCGGCGCCGCCCTTGCGCCAGGCGTTCTCGCTCATCATCACCTGGTCGTCGGCCTTGACCTTGCCGTTGCGCATTTCCGCGGCAATCACGTAGCTGGTCATCACCTTGGTGATGCTCGCCGGCTCCAGCTGCGCATCGGCGTTGTCGCCGGCGAGCACCTGCCCGGTGGCGAAATCCAGCAGCACCCAGGCCTTCGACACCTTGGGCGCGGGCGCGGGCGGGACCGGCAACTCGCCGCTGGCGACCGCCGCGGGCGGGGCCGGGGTCTGGGCGAAGGCGAGGCCGAAGGCGGCGGTGGCAACGGCGGCGAACAACAGGCGAACGGTCATCGAAACGGGAACTCCGTGGGGGAAGCCGCGAAAAACGCGGCGGAAAAGGTCGAATCGGTGATTTTAAGACGCCCGCCCGAAGAAAACCGTTGCGAGCGCAGCAGGTTTCGATCAATCGCGGACGCGCTGCGGCTGCCCGAACCCGAGACCCACCACCCTGGCCGCGAGTTCCGGGGCATTCGAAGCGGCGACCGGCCCGATCCGCAGCCGCCAGACGCGCTTGCCGGCGACGTCGGCGCCCTGCAACTGCGCGCCGGGAATGCTCGCGCCTTGCAGCATGGCCAGCGCACGCTGGGCGTTCTGTTCGTTGCCGAAGCTGGCGACCTGCAAGGTCACGTCGCCCGCGGCCGGGGTGGTGGCGGCAACCACCGCGGCGGCAGTGGCCGGCGGCGGGGGCGGCGCCTTGATCGCGGGTTCGAGCGCGGCCGGCGCGGGCTTCGCCGCATCGGAGGCCACGGCGGTGGATAGCGCGGAATCCGGCTTGCCGGCCTGGCCGGTGGCCACGCGCACCCGGCGCGTGCGCATCCACGCATCGAATTCGTCCGCGGTCATGGTGCGGCCGTCCTGGCGCATGTCGAAGCGCAGGTCGCGGTTCGCCGGATCGGCCGCCGCGATGGCGGGCGCCACGCGTTCGCCCGCATTCGCGGCCGCGATCGGCAGTGCATCCACCAACTTGTCCATCGCGGTATCGACGTTCGGCTGCGGCGCCAACGTCGGCTTGCCGGTGGCGACATGCGCTTCTTGCTGCGGCGTTGCGGCGGATGCGAGCACGCCGCCGTGTTCGCTGGCGTCGTCGTACGGCCCGGCGAGGCCTTTCACTTCCACCCGCGCGGTGCCCTTGTCGCGATAGCCGAGCTTCACCGCCGCGGCGTAGCTGAGGTCGATGATGCGGCCGGCATGGAACGGCCCGCGGTCGTTGACGCGGACCACGATCGAACGCCCGTTGTCGAGGTTGGTGACGCGCGCGTAACTCGGCAGCGGCAACGTCTTGTGCGCGGCGGTCATCGCGTACATGTCGTACACCTCGAGGTTCGAGGTACGGCGGCCGTGGAACTTGTTGCCGTAGAACGAGGCGATGCCGACCTCGTCGTAGCCTTCGGCGCTTTCGAGCACCTGGTAACGCTTGCCGAGCACGCTGTAGGAACGGTTGCCGTAGCGCGAACGCGCTTCGTTTTGCGGCGTCGCATCGGGAATCGCATCGACGTCGGGAATGTCGGCCGGAACGGTGTCGGGTTCGTCGGGCTTGTACAGGTCGCCGACCATGCCGCCGCGCTTGGACACGTCTTCCTGCGCCGGCGCATACGGCGAACGCGTCGATGCCGGATGCGCGGGTTTCGGTTTCGACGACGCGACCGGCGGCGCCTGCTTCTGCGGCGCGGCGGCACAGGCCGCGAGCGCCAGCACGATCGACGAGGCGAGCAACGCGCGCATCACGACTGCGGCACCGCGGGTTGCGGCACGGCGGCGATCGCCTGCGCCAGCTGCCACACCGCCATCGCGTACATCGGCGAATGGTTGTAGCGGGTGATCACGTAGAAATTGCGGTAACCCAGCCAGTATTCGCGGCCGGCGTCGCCGTCGAGCGCGACCACCACCGCACCGTCCACGCGCGGTTCGCCGCCGCGCAGGCGATAGCCCTTCGATTCGAGGAACGCCAGCGGATACACCGGGTCCAGCGCCTTGGGATCGGGCGGCACGAAATCGGGAACATCCATCGCCTTGTCCGCGCGGCCGGCCACCGGCGCGCCGCGTTGCCAGCCGTGCGCGACGAAGTAGTTGGCGATGGAGGCGAACACGTCGTCCGGATCGGACATCAGGTCGCGGCGACCGTCGCCGTCGCCATCGCGGCCCCAGGTGCGCCAGCTCGATGGCATGAACTGGCCCCAGCCCATCGCGCCGGCGTAGCTGCCGACCGGCGCGGCGGGATCGAAGCCCTCTTCCTTCGCCAGCGCGAACAGTTGCGCGAGTTCCGCGGCGAAGAACGGCGCGCGCTTGGGATAGCCGAACGCGAGCGTGGACAGCGCATCCAGCGCACGGTACTTGCCCGCGTTCGCGCCGTACTGGGTTTCGACGCCGATGATGGCGACGATGATCTCGGCGGGAACGCCGGTCTGCGCGGCGATGCGGTCGAGGTCGGCGCGGTATTGGGCGTAGAACGCGCGGCCGCCGTCGATGCGCTGCGGGGTGAGGAAGATCGGGCGGTAATCGCGCCACGGTTTCACCGCCTCGGCCGGGCGGTTCATCGCATCGATGATGTTCTGCTTGAACTGCGCCTGCGCGAGCCCCGCGCGCACCGCATTCGGATCCGTGCCGAAGGACTGCGCGGCCCAGGCGACGAAATTCTCGCGTCGCTGCGCTTCCGGGATCGCCGGATCGGCGACCGAGGCCGGCGCGACCGGGCGTTCCGGTGGCTGCGGCACCGGCGGCAACAACGCGACCGGCAGTTGCACCGGCGTCGGCGGCGGTGGCGGAGTGGATTCGGGCTGTTGCGCTGCGCAGGCGGCGAGCGCGATCGGGACGAGGCTGAGCAGGGCGCGTCGGATCATCGGCGCGGAGGGTAGCACGCGACGCCGATGCGCCAGCACCATCCGCATTCAGCCGTTCACGCCTCGATGCGAACGGATCGACATCACCACGCCCATGCCCGCGAGCAGCGATACCGCCGCGGTGCCGCCGTAGCTGAGCAGCGGCATCGGCACACCCACCACCGGCAGCAGGCCCGAGATCATGCCGCCGTTCACCAGCACGTACACGAACAGCGACAGGCCGAGCGCACCGGCGAGCAAGCGCGAATATCCGTCGCGCGCCTGGCCCGCGATCCACAGGCAGCGGCCGATCACGAACAGGTACAGCGCCAGCACCACGGCGACGCCGATCCAGCCGAATTCCTCGCTCAGCACCGCGAACACAAAATCGGTGGTGTGCTCGGGCAAATAGTCGAGGTGCGATTGCGTGCCCTGTCCCCAACCCTTGCCGAACAGGCCGCCGCCGCCGATCGCGATCTTCGACTGGATGATGTTCCAGCCTGCTCCCATCGGATCGGATTCGGGGTTGAGGAAGGTGAGGATGCGGTCCTTCTGGTACGGGCGCAGCAGCCAGAACCACGCCATCGGCGCGGCGGTAGCCACGCCCGCGGCCGCGGCCGCGAACCACCACCACGACAGCCCGGCGAGGAACAGCACGAACACGCCGCTCGCGGTCACCAGCATCGCGGTGCCGAAGTCCGGCTGCAGCAGGATCAGCACGATCGGCAGCGCCATCAGCACCGCGGCGACCAGCACCGGCCGGAAGCGCGGCGGCAGCGGCCCGCGGTCGAGGTGCCAGGCCAACATCATCGGCAACGCCAGCTTCCACAGTTCCGAAGGCTGGAAATAGAACACGCCGAGGTTGATCCACAGGTTGCCGTGCTTGCCGCTGCCGATCAGCAGCACCGCCAGCAACGGCAGGATCGACAGCGCGTAGAACGCCGGCGTCGCGTTGCGCAGCCGGTGCGGCGGCAGGCGCGACAACGCCCACATCGCGACGATGCCGAACGCGTAGCGCAGGCCCTGCGCCAGCACCAGCCGCGGGCTTTCGTTGCCGGCGCTGTACAGCACCGCGAGGCCGATGCCCATCAGCGCGCCGAGCGCGAGGCACAGCGGCCAGTCCAGCGTGCGCGTGAACCGCGCCCACGCGTCGCGCAGCCAGTACAAGAGCAGGCTCATGGCGCCGCCCCCGGCGATACCGTGGTCGTGCCGTCGACCGCGCCGGACACGTTCTCGAAATGCACGGTCTGGTTCCCGTGCGCGTCGGTCTCCGGCATCTTGCCCAACAGCCATGCGTCGAACACCTTGCGCGCGATCGGCGCGGCGCTGTCGGCGCCGTAACCGCCGCCCTCGATCGCGACCGCGATCGCGATCGTCGGCGCGTCGGCCGGCGCATAGGCGATGAACAGGCCGCGGTGGCGCAGGTTCATCGGCAGCTTGCGCGGATCGAGCGCCGCGCTGCCGCGGCGGCTCACCACCTGCGCGGTACCGGTCTTGCCGGCGATCAAATATTCGAGCCCGGGGCGGATGTTGGTCGCGGTGCCGGCGCCATGCACGGTACCGATCATGCCCTCGCGCACCGCCTGCAGGTGCGCTTGGTCGTCGCTGATGCGGCGCGGCGCCGGTTGCGGTTCCTCGATCCACGCTTCGCCGAAACCGTGCCGGCGCGCGGTGACCAGGTGCGGGCGATGCAGCCAGCCGTCGTCGGCGAGCGCGGCGGTGCCCTGCGCGAGTTGCAGCGGCGTCACCTTCCAGAAGCCCTGCCCGATCGCCGAAATCACCGTGTCGCCGGGATACCAGCGGCCCTGCTTCGACGCGTGCTCCGCCTTCCATGCCGGCGACGGCAGGATGCCGCCGATTTCGCCGGAAAGATCGATGCCGGTCGGCTTGCCGAAACCGTAGCGCGCCATGTAGGCATCGACCTTGTCGATGCCCATCGCCAGCGCCAGCGTGTAGTAGTAGGTGTTGACCGAGGCGTAGATCGACTTGCGCAGGTCGGTCCAGCCGTGGCCGCCGCGGTGCGAATCGCCGTAGCCGCGGCGTTGCCCCGGCAGGTAGAACATGCCGGTGGAAAGGATCTTGTCGTCGACGGTGCGCGTGCCGCTGTCGAGCCCGGCGAGGCCGAGGAAGGGCTTTACCGTCGAACCCGGGGCGACGCCGCCGAGCACGATGCGGTTGAATTGCGGGCGCGAGGGGTTGTCCATCAGCGCGCGGTAGTCGGCGTGCGAAATGCCGTTGACGAACAGGTTCGGGTCGAAGCCGGGCAGACTCACCATCGCGAGGATCTGGCCGTTGCGCGGATCGATCGCCACCGCCGAACCTTCCAGCGTGCCGAACGCGGCGACCATCGCGCGCTGCAGGTCGAGGTCGATGCCCAGGCGCAGGTCGGTGCCCGGCGTCGCCGGCACGCGCCCCGCGCTGCCGAGCGCGCGGCCCTCGACATTGGTCTCGATCTTCTCGTAACCGAGCTTGCCGCGCAGTTCTGCGTCGTAATAACGCTCCAGCCCGGTCTTGCCGACGTGGGTGAAGGCGTCGCCGTTGTCGCCGAGCTGCTTGAGGTCGCCTTCGTCGACGCGCCCGACGTAGCCGATGACGTGCGCGAACAGGTCGCCGTAGGGATAACGCCGGGTCAGGTACGGCACGACTTCCACGCCGGGGAAACGCCAGCGGTCCACCGCGAAGCGCGCGACCTCGTCGTCGTCCAGCCGTGCCTTCAGCGTGATCGGCTTGAAGCCGCGCGCGCCATGCCGCGCATCGTCGAACTTCTCGATGTCGTCGGGCGAGATGGCGATGATCTTCGCCAGTTCCGGCACCAGTTTCGCGATGTCGCCGGCCTGGTCGGGAACCACGTCGAGCCGCCACGCCGGCACGTTTTCCGCCAGCACCCTGCCCTTGCGGTCGAGGATCAGCCCGCGCGCCGGCACCACCGGGCGCAGGCGCACGCGGTTGGCTTCCGAACGCGTGGCGTAGTCGTCGTGCTGCAGCACCTGCAGGCGGAAGTACCAGCCCGCGAGCCCGCCCAGCGCGAGCAGCACCGCGAAGAAACCGACCGCCGCGCGCATGCGGAACAGCGCGGTTTCGGCCGAGGGGTTCTTGAGCTGGCGGCGACGACGCCCGAACACGACCCGGGGCGCCTATTTCTGGCGACCGAGCCGCAGCCCGTCGAGCAGCAGGAACAGCGGCGCCCACAGCAACATGCCGAGCAGCGGCGCCCACCAGTACGCCCACGGCACCCGTGGTTCGCCGATGGTCAGGTGCACCGCGGCGCTGACCACGCGATCGTTGAGCAGCAGGCCGCCGATCGCCAATGCCTGTTGCGGGATCGGGAAGAATCGCAGCTGCGAACGGAAGCGCTGCACGATGAACGCGAGCACGGTCAGGCGCAGCGCCTGTTCTCCGAGCAGGCTGCCGAACGCGAGGTCGGCGGCGAGCCCGGCCGCGAATGCGATGCCGAGGCCGATGCGCTCGGGTTCCTCGATCAGCCAGTAGGCGATCACCAGCGCCAGCCAGTACGGGCGGAACGGCTGCATCCACGCCGGCAACGGCAGCAGGCCGAGCAGCAACGCGACCAGCACGCTGACCGGGAACAGCCAGGCATTGCGCTCGCGGCTCAAGGTTTCGCTCCCGTCGGCGCGGCGGGGGTCGCGGAAGGCGAATTTGATGCTGGCGCGGGAACGGCGGGCGGCGTCGCGGGTTGCGTCGTCGTTGGCGCGACGATCTTCGGCGGCGCGGCGATCACCTTGCGCAGCAGCAGCACGTCGCGGCCGCGGTCGAGTTGCGCCGCGGGCTTCAGTTCGCCGACGAGGAAGGCGCGGCTTTCGTCGGGGCGCAGTTCGCTCACCGTGCCGACCGGGAAGCCCGGCGGGAAACGCCCGCCCAGGCCGGAGGTGACGATGCGGTCGCCGACGCGCACGTCGCCGGAGATCGGCACGTTCGCCAGTTCGATGCGGTCGCTGCGGCCAGTGCCGTAGGCGACCAGGCGGATGCCGTTGCGCTGCACCAGCACCGGCACCGCGTGGTCGGGATCGGTGAGCAGCAGCAGCGTCGACGTGCCCGGCGTCACCGCGACGACCTGGCCGAGCAGGCCGCCGGCATCGACCGCGCTCTGGCCCATGCGCACGCCGTCGCGGCTGCCCGCGTCGAGCACCAGGCGCTGGTGGGTCGGATCGAGGTCGACGTCGAGGATCGGCACCAGCTGCACGTCGAAGCCCTCGCGCCGCACCGCGCCGAGCATGCCGGTCAGGCGCACGTTGTCCCCGGCCGCGGTCTGCAGCCGCGCGATGCGCGCGCCGCTGACCAGCAGCGCGTTGCGCAGGGTTTCGTTCTCGCGCTGGAGTTGCGCGCGGGTGGCGACGCGGGAACGCAATTCGGCGCCCAGTTCGCTCGGCAGCGCCGCCACGCGCCACAGCGGCTGCACCGCGAGCGTGGCCTGCGCGCGCGCCTTCGACAACCAGCCGCCGCGGTGGTCGAGCACGATCAGCGCGATCGCCAGCGCCAGCCAGCCCAGCAGCCGCAACGTCCCGGCGGCATCGCCGTAGCGTGGGACGGGAGGACCGGCGTAAGGCGGCACGTTTCGCTTCGCTTCGTTAGTTGTCAGTGACTAGGGGAGCATGAGCCGTCGCGAGCGAAGCCGGATTGGGCGCGCGCGGAGCGCAGGGTGAAGCATGTTGCTCGCAAACCGCAGGTTTGCAACATGCCGAACGCCCGAGAGCTGCGCTTGAGGGCCGGGATCCGGAGTTGACGCGATGGTCAATGAGGATTCCGAGCACCGCACGCGCCCGAGCCCGGCGAGCGCAGCAGGCTCAGGATCAATCTTCGGCGAAGAACTCGTTGCCGTGCATGTCCACCAACTCCAGCGCACGCCCGCCACCGCGCGCGACGCAGGTCAGCGGATCGTCCGCGATCTGCACGTGCAGGCCGGTTTCCTCGGAAATGAGCTTGTCCAGGTCGCGCAGCAGCGCGCCGCCGCCGGTGAGCACGATGCCGCGCTCGGCCACGTCCGCGCACAGTTCCGGCGGGGTCTGCTCCAGCGCCAGGCGGATAGCGGACACGATGCCCGACAGCGGCTCGCGTAGCGCTTCCAGCACTTCGTTCGAGGTGATCTTGATCATCTTCGGCACGCCCTCGGCGAGGTGGCGGCCGGAGATCTCGATTTCGCGCACGTTCTGCTGCGGATAGGCGCAGCCGATGTCGAGCTTGATCCGTTCGGCGGTGGTCTCGCCGATCAGCATGCCGTGGTGGCGGCGCACGTAGTTGATGATGGCTTCGTCGAAGCGGTCGCCGCCGATGCGCACCGACTGCGAATACACCACGCCGTTGAGCGCGATCACCGCGACCTCGGTGGTGCCGCCACCGATGTCCACGACCATCGAACCGCGCGCCTCTGTCACCGGCATGCCGGCGCCGATCGCCGCAGCCATGGGTTCCTCGATCAGGAACACCTCGCGCGCACCGGCCTCCTCGGCCGATTCCTTGATCGCGCGGCGCTCGACCTGGGTGCTGCCGGCCGGCACGCACACCAGCACGCGCGGGCTCGGGCGCAGGAAGCGCGACTTGTGCACCTTGCGGATGAAGTGCTTGAGCATTTCCTCGGTGTAGGTGAAGTCGGCGATGACGCCGTCCTTCATCGGCCGCACCGTGGTCATGTGCCCCGGCGTGCGGCCGAGCATCTGCTTGGCCTCGCTGCCGACCGCCGCCACCGCCTTGGCGCTGCCGATGCCGCGGTCCTGGCGCACCGCGACCACCGACGGCTCGTTCAGCACGATGCCCTGCCCGCGCACGTAGATGAGGGTATTGGCCGTGCCGAGGTCAATCGACAGGTCGTTGGAGAACATGCCGCGGAACTTCTTGAACATCGGGGGGAATGTCCGTGCCGAAAGGCCGAAAAAGGGCCATATAGCCTAGCAGTTTTTGCTTCCTTCTCCCTCCGGGAAAAGGTGCCCGGAGGGCGGATGAGGGGTCGAATTCGCACGCGCCCTGCTTGGCCCGCCCGCCCCCGGCCGCTAACCTGTCCGCCGCTCTCTTCCGCCCGGACCTTCCATGGCTGCCCTGATCTGCGGTTCCCTGGCCTACGACACCATCATGGTGTTCCCCGACCAGTTCAAGAACCACATCCTCCCGGACAAGGTCCACATCCTCAACGTCTCGTTCCTGGTGCCGCGGATGCGCCGCGAGTTCGGCGGCTGCGCCGGCAACATCGCCTACAACCTCAAGCTGCTGGGCGGCGACCCGATCCCGATGGCCACCGTCGGCGCCGATTTCGGCCCGTACCGGGCCTGGTTCGAGGAGCAGGAGATCAAGCTCGATTTCGTGAAGGTGATCGACGAGCTGTTCACCCCGCAGGCCTTCATCACCACCGACCACGACAACAACCAGATCACCGCCTTCCACCCGGGCGCGATGATGCGCAGCTACGAGAACCACGTGAAGAACGTGCCGGGCGTCACCATCGGCATCGTCAGCCCGGATGGGCGCGAGGGCATGCTGCAGAACGCGAAGGAATTCAAGGAAGCCGGCATCCCGTTCATCTTCGATCCCGGCCAGGCGATGCCGCTGTTCAACGGCACCGAGTTGCGCGCCTTCATCGAGCAGGCCGATTACGTGACGGTCAACGATTACGAATCCAACCTGCTGGCCGAACGCACCGGCTGGAGCGAGACCGAAATCGCCGGCAAGGTGAAGGCCTACGTCATCACCCGCGGCCCGCATGGCTGCGAGATCCATGCCGGCGGCGACAAGCACAACGTGCCGCCCGCGCACGAGCGCCGCATCACCGACCCGACCGGCTGCGGCGACGCGTTCCGCGCGGGGCTGATCTTCGGCATCGAGAAGGGTTACGACTGGATGACCATCGGCCGCATGGGCAATTTGATGGGCGCGCTGAAGGTGGAGCACCCGGGCACGCAGAACCAGCGCTTCGACTACAAGGATTTTTCCGAACAGTTCCGCCAGCAGTTCGGGTATGCATTGACCTGATGCTTTTCCCTCTCCCCGCGTAGCGTGGGAGACAGCCGAAGGCGGGTGAGGGGCAACCTCAGCGTTGCGACAGTGGCAGGCCGGGGCTCGTCTTACGATCTGAGGTCACTCGTGAATCTTCCATCGCAGAAATTGCGGGATCGCGCCAGCACTGCACTGAAGTTAGTACATGAAACCCAATCTGCGTTGGGGAAACTTCAAATCAAGGTTGACGAGCGTAGCGCTACGGTAATTCCTCTCGTACTCGCTTCAATGGATATTGCCGAAGCTGTCTACGCGTTGTTGATTAACCAGCCAGAGCAATCTTGGGCCTCTGCACTAATCATGCAACGCGCCCAAATGGAATACGTCTTACGGTCGGCATACTTTGCCAAGGCCGCCAGCCAAAAGGAACTAATGCGTTTCCGAAAGAAAGGCAAAATGCCAAATCGCGGGAAGCGCTCAATTTACATTACCGAGATAACAATCGACGCCAGCCAACATCTCGGTTGGGATAAAGACAAGCTCCTTGAATCTGTCAAAAACCACTATCGAGATTTGTCCGGTTTAGTACACGGAGGGAAAGAGGTACTTGGTATTTACACAATGCACGAAACCTGGGGTGACCTCACCATCGAATGGGATGAGTTAATCGCATCTGTAGACAATATTTTGGTTTTTGTTCAACTTGGCCTTGGCGTAGCCATGTATCTCTCGCCGTTAGAGCCCGCCGAACTAGATAACGTCGTGCGCGCGACATACGAGAACGCACACGCTTATTTCCGAGAACACAGCAGTATTGATAAAAGCTCTTAGCCGCTGCAAATAACTCAGCAAACCGGCTGCTGCCTTAGCAAACGATCGAAGGCCGCAAGTGAAGAAGATTTCGTTGTTGTGGCCCAGTCAATTCCACTTCGACAACTGCGTCGCATCCAGCCCGGCGGTTTCGAACACCGCGGTCTTCTTGCTGTAACCCTTCACCGGGAACTCGATCGTCAGCACCTTCGCCGACTTCGCGAGCCTCCACAGCCCCTTGTAGTCGTCGATGAACATCGCGATCGCCTCGTCGGTCTTCGGCCGGTTCGCGGCCATCGCCTTCGGCGCCTGGTCGTCGACGGTCACCATCACCTTGCAGTGCCCGTAGCAACTCTTGTCGAAATCGCCGCCCGCGAGCACGAGGTAGCTGCTGCGCCCCCACGAGGGATGATCGCGGAAGATCAGCCGCACCGGTTGCGCGCCGCCGCCGGTATCGACCGGATCGCGCGAGTAGATCGATGCCGAGAGCTGCGTGCCGCCGCCCTTCACCGCTTCCTTGTCGTAGCTCCACAGCGCGGCGGTGCGTTCGCCTTCGCGCGCGGCATCGGCCTTGGCCTTGATGTCGACGAGTTGCGTGCGCACGCGCTGCGCCGCCTGCGATTGCGGGAATTGCGCAACCAGCACGTCGCCCTGCGCCTTCGCGAGCCGCCAGTTCTGCTGCGCGACCGCGGCGTCGAAGGCCTTGGCGGCATCGCTCGCGGCCGCTTCCTGCGCCGCGGCTTGTGCGGCCTGCGCCTTTGCCTCGGCCTGCGGATCCTTGCCGTGGCAGGCGGCGAGCATGGCAAGCGCCAATGCGCCAGCGGTGAGTTTGATGTTCATCGTGCGACTCCTTGTTCGATCAGCGATTCGACCGCCATGGCCACATTGTGCGGCTGTTCGGTGATGGACATGTGCCCGCAGCCGTCGAGCAGCAGCTTGCGCGCCTGCGGCATGCGCGCGGCGTAGAGGTCGAGCGCGCTGGCGTCGATCACCGCGTCCTGTTTGCACCAAAGCAGCAATGCGGGTTGGTGGATGTTCGCGGCTTCCTCGCCCGGCAGGAAGCGCTGCGGGCCGCGACCGATCTTGTCCAGCACCGATTGCTCGAACGCGGCATCGGCGCGGCGCTGGCGGATGAACCCGACCGAAGCCGGCCACGGGATCGCCGGCGCTTTCGACTTGTCGAAGAACAGCACGTCGAGATAGGCGTGGAGCGAAGCGTCGTCCGTCACCGCGAACGGATTCTTCCCCGCCAGCACTTCCTCGCCGAAGCGGTTGTCGCGGAAACGCACGCCGGCGGCGTCGAGCAGGCCGACGCGCGAGACGAGTTCGGGATGCCGCGCCGCAACCAGCGCGGTGATGCCGCCGCCCATCGAATGCCCGAGCAGCACGACCGGCTTGCCGGGCGACACCGCGCGGATGAACGCGGCGACGCGTTCGGCCTGCGCGACGAAACCGTAATCGGCGCCGGGCTTGCGTTCGCTCGCGCCCCAGCCGGGAAGATCGGGAATCACCACCCGATAGCGACCGCGCAACTCGCGCGCCAGCGGATACCAGTTCTCCTTGCCGCCGGTGAAGCCGTGGATCATCACCACGGTAGGTGCGTCGACGACGTCTGCGTCGCGCGTCGCGTAGACCCAATGGAATCCCGCGACTTCTACCGAATGCTGCGACAGTCCGGCGGCGATGCGTTGCCGCGCGAATTCGCCGCGCACGAGCAGGTAGGGATTCCACGCGACGGCCGCGATCGCCGCAAGCAACACGGCCGCCACGAGGGCGGCCGCGAACTTGCCGAACGGGATTCGACGCAACATCGCTTACTGCGCAGCCGGCTTGGCCCCGTCGATGGTTTCCTGCACCGATCCGGTGGTGATCGGGTGGTAGCCCGGCTTCGCCTTGGCGAATACGTCCTTCGCGAACGCGAGCCCGTCCGGCGTCTTCACCAGTTCCTCGTAGGTCGGCATGATCAGCTTGCGCCGGCCGATCTTCTCCAGGAACGCGGCGATCGCCGGGCGCGCGTCGGTGTAGCCGCTGCGCACGGTGAGCGGATACCAGCGTTGCGCGATCTCGCCGTTCGGCGTGCCGGTGAAGTGGTAGGCATCATCGAGCTGCTTCAGCTGCTCCGGCTTGAGCGTGTCGCCGAGGCCTTCGATGAAGTGCACCCATTCCTGCGTGCCCCACACGCCGGTCACCTGCGGCGCCGGCAGCGTGCCGCTGCCCGACCACGCGATGCGCGCGGCATCGACCACGCTGAACTTGCGCGACTGCACCTGCGGCGCATCGGCCGGGATGCCCGGGCCGTACAGCCATGCATCGACTTCGGCCATCGTCACCGTGCCCTTGTGCTTGTCGACGAGGTTCTTCTGCAGGTAGTCGCGGAATTGCTCGGTGGTGATGCTCTGGAACGCGAAGTGGTCGAAGTAGCTGCGCAGCCACGGATCGAAGGTCGCGCGCCCGAACTTCTGTTCCAGCCACTGCATGAACCACGCGCCCTTGGTGTAGGCGGTGTCGCTGGCCGCGTCGTCCGGATCGGTGAGGTCGCCCGGCTTCAGCGCCAGCGCCTGCAGCTTCGGATCGAGGGTCTTGTATTCCTTCTTCAGCTCGTCGCGGTCGATCACCTGCTCCATGTCGGCCATGTCCTGGCCGTACAGCGCCTCGGTGATGCGGCCCTGCACGTAGGTGGTGATGCCTTCGTTGAGCCACGCATGGCGATCGGTGGCGAAGGTGACGAGGTTGCCGGACCAGCTGTGCGCGAGCTCGTGCGCGACCAGCGACACCAGCGACTTGTCGCCGACGATCACGGTGGGCGTTGCGAACGTCAGGCGCGGATTCTCCATGCCGCCGTAGGGGAACGACGGCGGCAGCACCAGCAGGTCGTAGCGGTCCCAGCGATACGGCCCGTACAGCTTCTCGGCCGTCTGGATCATCTTCTCGGTGTCCTCGAACTCGTGCTCGGCCTTGTCGACCATCGCCGGTTCGGCCCACACCCCGCTGCGCTCGCTGATCGGCTTGAACACCAGGTCGCCGGCGGCGATCGCGAGCAGGTAGGAGGGAATCTTCTGCGGCATCTTGAACGCGTAATCGCCGTCGCGAACCGCGTTCGGGTCGTTGTCGGCGCTCATCAGCACCATCGCGTCCTTCGGCGCGGTGACGTGCGCCGAATAGGTGAAGCGGATGATCGGCGTGTCCTGCAGCGGCACCCACGAACGCGCGTGGATCTGCTGCGACTGGCTGAACATGAAGGGCTGTTTCTTGCCTTCGGTCATCGCCGGATCGAGCCATTGCAGGCCGGAGGCGTTCGGCGAAGTGCGATAGGTCACGCGTACCTTGGCCGGGCGCGTCGGCGTGTCGATGGTGAGCTTGGTGCCGAGGATCGGATCGGTCTTGTCCGACAGATTGAAGGCGAGCGGCGTGGCCTGGCCATTCGCATCCAACGCCTCGGCTTTCTCGATGGTGATGTCGCGGCTATCCAGCACGAGCTGGGTCGCCTTCTTGTCCTTCCAGTCGAGGCTGTAGGTCGCGGTGCCCGAGATTTCCTTCTTGTCGAAATCGACGGCGAGGTCGAGCGCGAGGTCGGTGGTCCGGACCTTGTCCGGCTGCGAATACGAATGTTCGTCGACGACGGCTTGCGCGGGCATGGCGGCCTCCTTCTTGGCGGCGGACGGCGCCGGCGCGGACGGCGTTTCGGCGCGTTGGCAGGCGGACAGCGCCAGCACCGCGGCGAACGGGAGGAACAGCAGGGAATGGCGCATCGGAGCGGCCTGCGTGGGGGAAGGCGCGCAGTTTAGCGCCACGCGCACGCGGCCGCTGGCACGCGATCGTGACTTTCGTCAACCCGACTCGCGGCACTGCAACCCTTGCGCGGCGTCGCGCATCGTAGCTTCGACATCCACCTTCCCCACGACGCATGCCCACGCCCCGCCGCTGCATCCTCGCCCTCGCCTGCCTGTTCGCCCTGCAACCGGCGTTCGCACAGGCGCCCGATGCGCCGCCACCGCCGCCTCCTGGTTCCTACGTGCCCGGCGGCAGCATCCCGAAACTGCAGGGCGACATCGCCATCGACGGCGTGCTCGACGATGCGGCATGGCAGGGCGCGCTGGTGCAGGACATCGCCTACGACATCCAGCCCGGCGACAACACCCCGGCGCCGGTCAAGACCGTCGTGCGCATCGGCTACACCGACGATGCGCTGTACGTGTCCTACCACGCGCTGGACCCGGACCCGGCGAAGATCCTCGCCCACCTGCGCGACCGCGATGCCGCGTTCAACGACGACTGGGTCGGCCTGTTCCTCGACACCTTCAACGACCACCGCCGCGGCTACGAGTTGGTGGTGAATCCGCTCGGCGTGCAGGGCGACATCATTCGCGACGAGACCAACGCCGACAACCAGGAAGACTCGAGCTGGGACGGGCTGTGGCAAAGCGCCGGCCGCATCACCGCCGAAGGCTACGACGTGGAGATGCGCATTCCCTTCTCGACGCTGCGCTTCCCCAATGGCGGCGGCGACCAGCGCTGGGGCATTTCGCTGTTCCGCAACTGGCCGCGCGACAAGCGCCACCAGCTGACCAGCCACCGCGTGCCGCGCGAATCCAATTGCTTCGAATGCGAATGGGGCCAATACACCGGCCTCGCAGGCGCGAAACAGGGCCGCAACCTCGAGGTCGTGCCGACGGTCACCGTCGGCGCCGAACAGACGCGCGACGCGGCGAATACGCCATGGAAAAGCGCCGATACCTCGATCGAACCGGGCGTGGACGTGAGCTGGGCGCCGTCGCCGAACATGACCCTGAACGCGACCATCAACCCGGATTTCTCGCAGGTCGAAACCGACCAGTTGCAACTCGGTTTCAACGACAGCTTCGCCCTGTTCTACCAGGAGAAGCGGCCGTTCTTCCTCGAGGGCGCCGATTACTTCACCACCCCGTTCAACGTGCTCTACACCCGCCAGATCGCCGACCCCGACTACGGCCTGCGCGTGACCGGCCGCAGCGGCGGCAGCACCTACGGCGCGATCGTCGCGCGCGATGCCGCGCCGCAGGTCCTGGTGCCGGGCGTGCTCGGTTCCGGCTTCGAGGCGCTCGACGAGAAGGTCGATGTCGCGGTCGGCCGCTACCGCTACGATTTCAACCAGCATGCGAGCATCGGCGTGATCGGCACCTTCCGCGAAGGCGACGATTATTCCAACGACGTCGTCGGCGTCGATGGACGCTGGAAAAGCGGACCGCACACCGTCACCGCGCAGTTCCTGCGCAGCCAGTCGGAATATCCGCAGGAATTCATCGACCGCGCCATCGACGACGGCGTCACCGACCTCGACCTGTCGGATCGCACGCCGGTCGGCGATGCATGGCGCACGGAGTATTCCTTCAGCAACCGCAACTGGTATTTCGATACCTGGCACATGGACGTCGATCCCGGCTTCCGCGCCGACCTCGGCTTCATCGGCCAGGTCGGCTACGACAAGTCCCTCGCCGGCGGCGGCTATACCTGGTTCCGCGACGACAAGGCGCTCAACCGCATCAACCTCTACGCCGACTTCGACATCACCCACCGCTTCGACAGCCAGCTGCTGGAACGCGAATGGGAAGCGCAACTGCAGGCCGATGGCCCGATGCAGAGCAACTTCAGCTTGCACGCACTGACCCGCGCGCGCTTCTGGCAGGACACGCTGTTCGACGAACACTACGCCGACGTCAACATCCAGTTCCGCCCGCTGCCGAAGCTGCTGCTCGGCGCCTATGCCAACGTCGGCGAAATGCTCGACCTGACCGCGGCGAAGACCGGGCGACGCACCCTGCTCGAACTCTGGGGCAACACCGACATCGGCCGCGGCCTCACCCTCAACTGGGACGTGACGAAGCAATGGATGCGCCGCGGCGGCGGCACCGCGTTCGAGGCGACGCTCGTCAACGCCGGCGGCAGCTGGCAGTTCGATCCGCGCCAGCGCCTGCGCCTCACCCTGCAGGGCAGCGAGGTGCTGCGCGACCAGACGCTGTACGTCGACACGGTGAACGAAACCGCGCGCGACTGGGCCGCGCAGCTGGTGTATTCGTACAAGGTCAACCCGCGCACCGCGCTCTACGCCGGCGCGTCCTACGGCGCGTTCATGGACGACGACAACCCGGACCTGTTCGGCAACACGCGCAGCGTGTTCGCGAAGTTCACCTACGGTTGGCAGCCTTGATTTTCGAAGGAATAGCGAACACTGGCTTTTGTGGGAGCGGCTTCAGCCGCGAGCTTCGCCAGTCGGGGCTAAAGCCCCTCCCACAGGGCAAGTAGCTACGCCTTGTAACCCGTGTGCACCGCCACGATCCCGGCGCTGAGGTTTTTGTAACCGCAACGCGCGAAGCCGGCGCGTTCCATCATCGCCTTGAGTTCGTCCTGCGGCGGATGCTTGCGGATCGATTCGGCGAGGTACTGGTAGCTGTCCGCGTCGCCGGCGAACAGCTTGCCGAGCGCGGGCAGCACCTTGAACGAGTGGAAGTCGTAGATCGGCCTGAACCACTCGGCCGTCACCTGCGAGAACTCCAGCACCCGCGCCTGCCCGCCCACTTTCAGCACGCGCAGCATCTCGCGCAGCGCCGCGTCCTTGTCGGTGACGTTGCGCAGGCCGAAGGCGATCGTGACGAGGTCGAAGCTGGCATCGGGGAACGGCAGCGCCTCGGCGTTGCACTGCACGTAGTCGAGGCCGCGCACCAGTCCGCGGTCGGTCATGCGGTCGCGGCCGGCGCGCAGCATCGCCGCGTTGATGTCGCCGAGCACGACTTCGCCGGTGTCGCCCACGCGTTCCTTCAGCAGCGCGGCGATGTCGCCGGTGCCGCCGGCGAGGTCGAGCACGCGGTCGCCCTTGCGCGCCTGCGCGGTGGCGACGAAGTAGCGTTTCCACGCGCGATGGATGCCGAGGCTCATCGCGTCGTTCATCAGGTCGTACTTGCCGGCAACCGAGGTGAACACCTCGCCGACCAGCTTCTGCTTGTCGCCCACCGGCACGTCGCGGAAGCCGAAATGGGTGGTGCCGGATTTTTCGCTTCGATCGACCATGCGTGGATTATCGCATCCCGCGCTCAGCCCTTGCGCTTCGCACGCGGGTGCGCACCGTCGTAGACCTTGGCGAGGTGCTGGAAATCGAGGTGGGTGTAGATCTGGGTGGTGCCGAGGTCGGCGTGGCCCAGCAGTTCCTGCACGCCGCGCAGGTCGCCGGAGGATTCCAGCACGTGGCTGGCGAAGGTGTGGCGCAGCAAGTGCGGGTGCACGCGCTTGAACAGGCCCTGTCGCTGCGCGAGCTGGCGCAGGCGCAGTTGCACCGCGCGCGGCGTGATGGTTTTTCCGCCGCGTCCCGGGAACACCGGCGCGTCCGGCTTCGGCGATTGTTCCGCGCGCCAGGCTTCGAGCGCTGTGCGCGCATGCGAACCCACCGGCACCATGCGCTGCTTCGAGCCCTTGCCGAGCACGGTGACCTGTCCATCGGCGAGATCGAGGTCGTGCCAGCGTAGCGCGCACAGTTCCGACACGCGCAGGCCGGAGGAATACAGCAATTCCAGCAACGCGCGGTCGCGCTGGCCTAGCGGCGCGTCGGTCGGCACTTCGACCAGTTGCACCGCTTCGTCCACGTCCAGCACCTGCGGCAATTTGCGCGCGGCCTTGGGCGCACGCAGCGCGCTGGCGGGATTGGCGGCGATGCGCCCGTGCCGCAGCAGCCACTGGTAGAAACTGCGGCAGGCGGAAAGACGGCGTTGCAGGCTTTTCGGTGTCAGTCCGCGACGGTGCTCGTAGGCGATGAAGGCGCGCAGTTGCGCGGCCTGCAAGGCGGCGACGTCGTCGACGTTTTGCGATTTCGCCCAGTCGGCGAGCGCTTGCAGGTCGCGGCGATAGGCGTCGATGGTGTGCTTCGACGACTGGCGCTCGACCGCGAGGTGGTCGAGGAAGCCGTCGATCGATGGTCTGGATTCGTCCACCCTCATCCGCCTTCGGCACCTCGCTTCGCGCCCGGCCAAGTGCTTTGCACTTGGCATTCGGGCATGTGCGGGCCAGTGGCCCGCTGGCTACATGCCCTCATCCCGCCAGCGGGAGAAGGAAAAATCAATCGAACCGCTGCAACGCCACCGCCAGCGATTCGGCCATCATCCGCAGGAACAGCGTGCCCATGCCCGGATAGAACCGGTTGGCGTCGCGGCTGCCGACCGCGACCAGGCCAACGCCCGGCATCGGCAGCAGCGCGCTGGATTGCACTTCCTCGCCGCGCAGCGCGTACAGCAACGCATGCTTCTCCGGCTGCAGGCGCCCGCTCAGCGGTTCGCCATCGGCAAGGCAATCGCGGAACGGCGCCAGCCGCGCGTCGCCGGCGGGAATGACCTGCAGCCAGTCGACGTCGTCGAGTCCCGCGACCGGTTCGAACAGCACGATCCGCACCAGGTCGCCCTGGAAATCCTCGGCCAGGCTCGCCGCCATCGCACGCACGGTGTCGCCCGCGTTCTTCTGCCGCAGCAACGCCAGCGTGAGCTGGTGCGTGCGCACGGCGAGGCGCTCGTTGTCCTGCGCATTGGCGAACAGCTCATGCAGGCGGCGCGACAGCTCGCGATTCTTGTCGCGCAGCACTTCCAATTGGTAACTGGCGAGCGAGGCGGCCGGACCTTCGTCGCGCGGCACCACCAGGCTGATCGCGAGATCCGGGAACTGCTTGAGGAAGGCGGGATGCCGCCGCAGCCATGCCGCGACTTCGTGCGCGCCGAGTTTTTCCGCCTGCTCGATCATTGATTCCACTCCCCTTCGAATACGAACACCGCCGGTCCCGACATAGCGATGCGTCCGTTCGAATCATAGTGGATATGCAAATCGCCGCCGGGCAGCGCGACCGTCACGCCGTTCGCCGCATCGACGCGGCCGCGTTTCGCCAGCACCGCCACCGCCGCGCAGGCGCCGCTGCCGCAGGCCAGGGTTTCGCCGACGCCGCGTTCGTACACGCGCAGGCGGATGCGGTCGGGCGCCAGCACCTGGGCGAAGCCCACGTTCACCGATTCGGGGAACGCATGGCTGCGTTGCAGCAACGGCCCGATATGGCCGACCGGCGCGAGGTCCACCGCGTCGACTTCGACCAGCGCGTGCGGATTGCCCATCGACACCGCGCCGAAGCGCAGCGTTCCGCCGCCTAGTTCGAGCGCGTATTCGTCCTGTTCGCCTTCGAAGCCCGCCAGCGGAATCCGCGGCGGCGAGAATTCCGGCGCGCCCATGTCGATTTCGAAGCGGCCCTGCGCATCGCGCGTGACGGCATGCAATCCGGTCGGGCTGTCGATGGCGAAATCGCCGTGCGCGGGCGCGGCGCCGTCGCGCACCAGCCACGCGGCGATGCAGCGCGCGCCGTTGCCGCATTGCTGCGCATGCGAGCCGTCCGCGTTCCATATCCGGTAACTCGCGACCGCATTCGCGTTGCGCGGCGCCTCGATGGTCAGGATCTGGTCGCAGCCGACGCCCATGTGGCGATCGGCCAGTGCGCGGCACAAATCCGGGTCGGGCGTTGCGCGCCCGTCGCGCAGGTCGAGCACGACGAAGTCGTTGCCCGCGCCGTGCATCTTGGTGAAACGCAGCGGCTGGCGCGGCGTGTCCGCGCCCATCGCTCAACCGCCTCCGTTCGCGGGCGGCGGCGTGCTGCCATCGGCAGGCGGCGTCTGCGGTGTGGTGGTATCGGTTGGCGTCGCGGGCGCCGGCACGTCGGCCGGAGCCGCGGGCGCGGTGCTCGCGGGAGCGGGCATGGTCGCGTCGGCCGGGGCCGTGGTCGTCGCGGGCACGGCCATTTCATCCGCGGGCGACTGCGGATGCACCAGCGGGCCCTTGTTGCCGCAGCCGGCGAGGGTCGCGATCAACGCAACCGGAAGGATCAAACGAAGGGGCGTTTTCATGGGCGCGAGTATAGCCCCGGCTCAGGGCGACACCGCGCCTCCCGCCACGCCCAACTGGTCGAGCATGAACGCGTACATCTCCGCCAGTTCGCGGTAGCGGCGGAAGCGCCCGGACTTGCCGCCGTGGCCGGCGTCCATGTTGGTGCGAAACACCACCGGGTGCGTGCCGGTGTCGAGGTCGCGCAGCTTCGCCACATACTTCGCCGGTTCCCAGTACTGCACCTGCGAATCCCACAGCCCGGTGCCGACGAACATCGCCGGGTAGGCCTGCCTGGCCAGGTTGTCGTAGGGCGAATACGAGAGCATGTAGTCGTAGGCCTTTTTCTTCTCCGGATTGCCCCACTCGTCGTATTCGTTGGTCGTCAGCGGGATTGACGGATCGAGCATGGTCGTCACCACGTCCACGAACGGCACCTGCGCGAGGATCACGCGGTACTTCTGCGGCGCCATGTTCGCGATCGCGCCCATCAGCAGGCCGCCGGCGCTGCCGCCGTAGGCCGCGACGCGACCCGGCGCGGCATAACCCTGCTTCACCAGGAAGTCGGTGACGTCGATGAAATCGGTGAAGGTGTTCTTCTTGTTGAGCAGGCGGCCGTCGTCGTACCAGGCGCGGCCCATTTCCTCGCCGCCGCGCACGTGGGCGATGGCATAGACCATGCCGCGATCGAGCAGGCTGACGTTGGTGACGCTGAACGCCGGATCGGTGGAATGGCCGTAGCTGCCATAGGCGTACTGCAGCATCGCCGCCTTGCCGTTCTTCTCGAAGCCCTTGCGATACACGACGGACACCGGAATCTTCGTGCCGTCGCGCGCGGTCGCCCACAAGCGTTCGGTGACGTAGTTCGCCGGGTCGTAGCCGCCGAGTACCGGCTGCTGCTTGAGCAGGCGGCGTTCGCCGGTGTCGACGTTGAGTTCGTAGATCGTGCCCGGCGTGGTCAGCGAGGTGTAGCCGTAGCGCAGCCACGGCGTGTCGTGCTCGGAATTGTCGTCGAGCGCCATCGAATACGCCGGCTCGTCGGCCTGCACGAACTGGTCGCTGCCGTCGTTCCTGCGCAGGCGGATGCGTTCAAGCCCACCGGAGCGTTCCTCGATGGCAATGAAACCGTCGAACAAGTCGAAATCCTGCACGAACACATCGGCGCGGTGCGGAACGAGGTCGACCCAGTCCTTGCGCGCATGGCTGCCGTCGGGCGCGGTGACCAGCTTGAAGTTGGTCGCGCCGTCTGCATTAGTGCGGATCACCCAATGCCCATCGATGTGGTCGGCGTGGTATTCGACCCCGTCCTCGCGCGGGGAGAGTACGGTGAATTCGCGCGGATCCGCGGCCGGTGCGCAGCGCACCTCGGTCATTTCGGTGGCGCCGACGTCGATGCAGAGGTACTTGTCGTCGCGGCTGCGCCACACGCCCATGTAGAAGCGATCGTCGGCTTCCTCGTAGACGATCGGGTCGTCCTTCGGGTCGGTGCCGAGCACGTGCTTCTTGGTGCGCTTGGTCAGCAGCGTGTCCGGGTCGTTCTCAACGTAGAACAGCGTGCGGTTGTCGTCGGCCCAGGCGGTGTAGTACGCCGCGCCATGGATCACGTCGGGATAGACCTCGCCGGTGTCGAGGTCCTTGAAGCGGATGTCGTACTGGCGGCGGCCGACGTCGTCGTCGGTCCAGGCCATGATGTGGTTGTCGGGCGAAACTTCGTATTCGGCGACGTGGAAGTAATCCTTGCCTTCGGCCATCGCGTTTTCGTCGAGCAGTACCTGCTCGCCGGCGAAATCGCCGGCGGCGTTCGCCTTCAGGATCGAAGTCGCATCGATGCCTGCGCCGTCCTTGCGCCGCGCGTAGATGGCGTAGTCGCGGCCTGCCTCGTAGCGCGCGTAGTACCACCAGCCGCGTTCGCGCACCGGCACCGAGGCATCGTCCTGCTTGATGCGCCCGACGATCTCGTCGTAGAGCTTGTCCTCGACCGGCTTGAGCGGCGCCATCAACGCATCGGCGTAGGCGTTCTCCGCGTTGAGGTAGGCGAGCATCTCCGGGTCCTTGCGCGTGTCGTCGCGCAGCCAGTAGTACTCGTCGTTGCGTTCAGCGCCGAACGGCGCGGTCACGACATGCGGCTTGCGCGCGACATCGGGCGGCACCGGCGCATCGGCGGCGTGGCTGGGCGTGGTCATCAAGGCAAGGAGCAGGAGAAGTGCGGGCTTCATGGATGGGGCCTGGAAGAGGCGAACGCAACGGTTCACCTCTTTCCAGACGTATGGAACGACGATTTCCCTACGAAACCGCCCCGCGGAATTCAGGGTTTCGCGAGCTCGTTCCAGAGGAAGGCGTAGGTCAGCGCCCACAAGTGCGCCTGCTGGCGGTTGGTCGCGCCGGCGCCGTGCCCGCCCTCGGTGTTCTCGTAGTAGCGCACGTCCTTGTCCGCGGCCAGCATCTTCGCGGCCATCTTGCGCGCGTGGCCCGGATGCACGCGGTCGTCGCGGGTGGTGGTCCAGATGAAGGTCGGCGGATAGGTTTTCGCCGGATCGAACAACTGGTACGGCGAGAAGGTCTTGATGTAATCCCAGTCGCTGGTATCCGGATCGCCGTACTCGGCCATCCACGAGGCGCCGGCGAGCAGGTGGCTGTAGCGCTTCATGTCCAGCAGCGGCACTTCGATGACGATGGCGCCGAACAACTGCGGATACTGCACCAGCATGTTGCCGGTGAGCAGGCCGCCGTTGCTGCCGCCGGCGATGCCGAGGTGCGCGGGCGAAGTGACCTTGCGTTCGGCCAGGTCCCGCGCGACCGCGGCGAAATCCTCATAGGCCACGTGGCGATTCGCCTTCAGCGCGGCCTGGTGCCAGCGCGGACCGTATTCGCCGCCGCCACGGATGTTGGCGAGCACGTACACGCCGCCGCGTTCCAGCCATGCCTTGCCGACGACGCCGGAGTAGGACGGCACCATCGACACCTCGAAACCGCCGTAGCCGTACAGCAGCGTCGGCGCCTTGCCGTCGAACGCGAGGTTCTTCGGACGCACGATGAAGTACGGCACGCGGGTGCCGTCCTTCGAGGTCGCGAATTGCTGCTCGACCACATCCTTCGAGGCATCGAAGAACGCGGGGTTGGACTTCAGCGCTTCCGGTTTCTCGCCAGATTTCCACAGCGACAACGTGGTCGGGGTGAGGAAGCCGGTTTCGGTCAGCCACAGGTCGTCGCTGTCGTCGTTGTCGACCGCGCGCGCCGACAGCGTGCCGATGCCGCCATTGCCGGTGAACGGCGTGGCTTTCCAGTCCTGCGCGGGATCGAGCACCTCAAGCCGGCTCTTCACGTCGTCGAGCACGTTGAGAACGAGCTTGTTCTTCGTCCAGGTCGTGCCTTCGAGCGAAGTGGTGTCGCTGGGCGTGAACAGCACGGCGAAATCGCGCTTGCCGGCCATGAAGTCGTCGAACTTCGTCGCGAGCAGCGCACCGGCGGGATAATCGTGGCCACCGACCGACCACGGTTCGCGCAGTTGCAGCGTCAGCCATTCGCGATGCACGTCCTTGCCGGCCGAGTTCGGCGCACCAACCAAGATCAAAGTGCCATCCGCACTGCGCAGGAACAATTCGTCGTTCCAGAAGGCAATCGTGCGGTTGACGAAATCGCGCTCGAAACCCGGCGTGCGGTCGCGGAACGCACCGACGGCGAGGTCGTCGTTCTTGCCTTCGTACACCGTCGTCGCCGCGGACATCGGCGTGCCGCGCGTCCACAGCTTGGCGATGCGCGCGTAGCCGGAGGTCGTCATCGAACCGGGGCCGAAATCGGTGCCGACATAGACGTGGTCGCGGTCGATCCAGCCGAGGTCGCCCTTGGCTTCCGGGCGGAAGAAGCCGCCTTCCACCCAGTCCTTGGCATCGAGGTCGAATTCGCGGGTCACGTCGGCGTCGCTGCCACCGCGCGACAAACCGACCAGGCAGCGCTGGTAATGGCCGTTCGCCTCGCGCAGGCAGTCGGCGCCGTGCCAGACCCAGTTCTCGTGCTCGGCCGCACCGAGCGCGTCGAGGTCGATCACCGTTTCCCAGCGCGGTTCGGCCTTGCGGTATTCGGCCAGCGTCGTGCGCCGCCACAGGCCGCGCTGGTGCTGCGCGTCCTTCCAGAAGTTGTAGTAGTAGTCGCCGATCTTCTCGACGTCCGGGATCTTGGCCTTGGAATCGAGGATCGCCTCGACCTGCCCCTGCAGCGCGTCGAAACCGGGCGTGGACGCGAGTTCGGCGTCGGTGCGCGCGTTCTGCTCGCGGGCCCAGGCCAGCGGTTTCTCGCCGGTCACGTCCTCCAGCCAGAGATAGGGATCGTCGGTGGCGGACATGGCGGGCTCCTGCGGGGCGTCGGCGGCGAACACCGGCGCGGTGGCCAGCCCGGCCATCAGCACGAGGAGGAAACGGGTCTGGCGCATGGCGTGTTCGCGTTGGGGTGGAACCCCGAACGCTAGCACGCGACTCCAGTCTCAGCGCATGCGGAAGGTCACGCGGCGCGCCTGCGCGCGGCGGCGGCGCGGAAGCGCGGTCGCGGCCCGCGGCAGGGGAAAACCGGCGACGCTCCACCACGCCGCCAGCGGCATGCCCAGCAGCCACAGCGGCAGGAAGCCGAACCAGTCGCTGTTGCCGCGCGCGGCGGGAACCAGCAGCACGGCGAGCGCGCCGAGGATGACGGCGGTGCGCAGGTAACGCTCGGGTCGCGGATCGTGCATGGCGGGGCTCCGTGTCGGGTGGCAGACAGGCTGCGGCCGCGGCTTCTCACGGATTGCGATTTGCTTTTCCTCCCCCCTTGAGGGGGAGGATGTCCGCAGGACAGGAGAGGGGCGTTCGTCCTTCCCCCTCTCCCGGCGCTACGCGCCACCCTCTCCCACAAGGGGAGAGGGAAAACAAATTCAATACCCCGCCGCGTCCAGCGCCTTCTCCGCTTCCTTGCGCCCGATCTCGACCAGTTCCTTCGCCCGCCAGAATTCGTAGAACAGGCAGGCATCGCGCGGGATGCGGATCACCACCTCGGGCGGGTCCAGCGCCAATTGCACGCGCGCGATCTGCGCCTGCATGGTGTCGAGCGAACGCGCCATCACCTCGGTCAGGCCGATGGCGTTCTCGCCATGTTCGGGCCAATGCCGGTGCACGCGGCGTTCGATCCACGCGGCGAGTCCGTGGCCGTCGTCCTCGTCCACGCGTTCGTCGGGCAGCGCGCCGCTGGGTCGTTCGGGCCAGCCGTGCATGTCGACCGCGATCAGCCGGTGCGCGTCGGACAGGCGCGTCGCGGTGATCGGCAGCGGCGCGAGCAGGCCGCCATCGACCAGTTCGCGGCCGTGCACCAGCGCCGGCGTGAACAGCCCCGGGATCGCGAACGAGGCGCGCAACGCCTGCCACAACGGCCCGCCGCGCAGCCATACCTCGCGCTGGCGCATCAGGTCGACCGCGACCGCGATGAAGGGAATCGGCAGCGTCTCGATGTCGGGATCGCCGACCACCGCGCGCATCGCCGCGACCAGGCGATGGCCGTGGAACAGGCCGCCCTCGCCCAAGGCCGGATCGCTGAGCAGGCGCAGGAACGCGCCGCGATCCAGCGCCTCGATGCTTTCGCGGAATTCGGCCAGCTTGCCGGCCGCGAACACGCCGCCGACCAGCGCGCCGCTGGAACTGCCGGCGACCGCGGCGATCTCGAGCCCGCGAGCCTGGATCGCCTCGATCACGCCGATCTGCGCCAGCCCGCGCGCGCCACCGGCGCCCAGCGCCAATGCCACCCGGTCGTCGCGCTGCGCCTGCATCAGTCGTAGTTGGCGACCGCGAGCTGCAGCATGCCCCGCATCTGCTCGCGCAGCGCCTTGGGCTCGACGATCTCGGCATCGGCGCCGTAATGCAGCACGTCCATCAGCAATTCGCGCGCGTTGCTGTAGGGAATCTTCAGTTCGTAGCGGCCGTCGGGCAGGAAGCGCCCCTGCTGCTGCGAGTGCCAGCGTTCGTCCGCGACCCAGCGCGCGGCCTTGGCGCCGAACACGATCGTCGCCCAGCCCTTGGGTTCGCCGGAGAAGATGCCGTAGCCGCCGGCGAGCTGGCGGTCGAGCTCGGCGTCGTCGACGTCGCGCGCGGGCGAGTCGAGCAAGCGCGCGGCGGCGATGCGGTCCACCGAGAAGCTGCGCAGCCCCTGCTTGTCCTCGTCCCAGGCGTCGAGGTACCAGTTGTCGCGGTAGTGGGTGATGCGCTGCGGCGACACCGTGCGCCGCGTCGACTCGTCGGTGGAGCGCGCGCGGTAGTCGAACGACAACTGCCTGCGCTCCAGCACCGCCGAGCAGACGATGCGGAAGGAATGCTCGTCCATGCGCCGGCCGCGATGCGGGATCACGCGGACGCGCTGCATCGGCCAGTTTCGGCCGGTGGAATGCTCGTCGAGCAGTTTCTCGATGCGCTGCTGCAGCGGCGCCAGCGCCGAGGACAGCACCCCGCCGCCGCTGCGCGACAGCAACTGCTGCGCGGCGAGCAGCGCGTGCAGTTCCTCGGAATTCAGCCACAGGCCCGGCAGTTCGAAACGGCCGCCGCCGTCGGGGTCGTAGCGGAAGCCGGCTTCGCCGTCGCCCACCACCGGCGCCATCAGCGCATCGCGCAGGAAGGCGAGGTCGCGGTAGACGGTGGCGCGCGAGCAGCCGAGTTCGTCCTGCAGCCTCGCCACCGTCACCGGGTAGCGCGCGGCCTGGAGGGTGCGGTGCAGGGCGAGGATGCGTTCGTAGCGGTCCATGCGAGGATTATGCCGTGCCGGCCGTTGCCGGAGCGGCAACGCGTTCTCCCGGGCACGCCCACTGGAGCCATGCCATGAACCGCCGGACTTCGCTCGCCCTCGCCCTGCTCACTATCCTCGCCGCCTGCAAGCCCGCGGCCACGCCCGATACCGCCGCCAACGCCTCGTCCCCCGCCGCCGCTTCCGCACCGGCCGCCGCGAACCCGGTTGCCGCAGTCGCGCAAGCCGTGCTGCCCGACGCCAAGGGCGAGGTCGTCGCTGCGATGCGCAAGTTCACCGGCGTGCACAGCTACCACGCCGCGATGCACCTCGAAGGTGGCCCGCGCGGACCGATCGACAATGCCGTCGATTTCGTCGCGCCGGATCGCTACCGGATGGAAATGGCGGGCCGCGGCAGCCAGGTGATCGTCGGCGACACCATGTACATGGACATCAACGGCCGCACGATGCAGGTGCCGATGCCGGCGGGCACGCTGACGCAATGGCGCGATCCCGCCAAGCTGGCCGATGCCCAGGCCAACATGACCGTCGACGACCAGGGCAGCGACAGCGTCGACGGGCAATCCGCGAAGAAGTACGTGGTGCACGTGGCCCAGCCCAAGGAAACCACCACCACGATCTGGATCGGCGATGCCGGCTTGCCGTTGCAGATCCTGGCCAACAACCCGATGGGCCAGGCGACGATCAAGTATTCGCGCTTCGACGATCCGACGATTTCGATCGAGCCGCCGAAGTAGGCCGCATCGCGTCGCGGCATCGACGCAGGCACAATGCACGCATGACGCAGCCGACGCTCGATCTCTCCCCTTCGCCCGGCGACGAGGTCAAGCGCACCACGTGCTACATGTGCGCCTGCCGCTGCGGAATAAAAGTCTGGGTGAAGGACGGCCAGATCCGCTACATCCAGGGCAACCGCGAGCACCCGGTCAACCAGGGCGTGCTCTGCGCCAAGGGCGCGAGCGGGATCATGCAGCACTACTCGCCGGCGCGGCTGCGCAAGCCGTTGCTGCGCGTCGGCGAACGCGGAGCGGGTGAATTCCGCGAGATCGAATGGGACGAAGCGCTGGACATCGCCACTTCGTGGCTGGCGCCGATCCGCGAACGCAATCCGGACGAGTTGGCGTTCTTCACCGGCCGCGACCAGTCGCAGGCGCTGACCGGCTGGTGGGCGCAGCAGTTCGGCACCATCAATTACGCCGCGCACGGCGGCTTCTGCTCGGTGAACATGGCCGCCGGCGGGCTGTATGCCATCGGCGGCAGTTTCTGGGAATTCGGCGAACCGGACTGGGAACACACGCGTTACCTGATGCTGTGGGGCGTGGCCGAAGACCACGATTCCAATCCGATCAAGCTCGGCCTCGGCAAGTTGAAGGCGCGCGGCGCGAAGATCGTGGCGGTGAACCCGGTGCGCAGCGGCTACGGCGCCATCGCCGACGAATGGATCGGCATCCGCCCGGGCACCGACGGCCTGTTCGCGTTCGCGCTGGCGCACGAACTTCTGCGCATGGACCGCATCGACCTCGACTACTTGGTGCGCTACGCGAATGCGCACTGGCTGGTGATCGACAACCCCGGCGGCGCGGACGATGGCCTGTTCGCGCGCGATGCGGATGGGAATGCGCTGTGCGCCGTCGCTCCTCCCCCTTCCCCGGAAGGGGGGGGTTGGGAGGGGGTTGGTGGAACTGGAAACACAACCCCACCCCAACCCTCCCCTTCTGCAGAAGGGGAGGGAGTGCGATTCGTCGATGCGAACGCCATCGACATCTCCCCCGCCGTCGTCGGCGAGTACGTGTTGCCGGACGGAAGGAAGGCACGTCCCGTCTTCCAGTTGATCGCAGATCGCTACCTCGATCCGAAATACGCGCCGGAAGCGGTCAGCGAACGCTGCGGAATTCCGGCCGACACCATTCGCCGCATCGCGCGCGAACTGGCCGAAGCCGCGTTCGATTCGAAATTCTCGCTGCCGATCGCCTGGACCGACAGCTGGGGCCGCGAGCATTCCGAAATGGTCGGTCGACCCGTTTCGATGCACGCGATGCGCGGCATCAGCGCGCACAGCAACGGCTTCCACACCTGCCGCGCCCTGCACCTGTTGCAACTGCTGCTCGGCGCCATCGACGCACCGGGTTCGTTCCGCTACCAGCCGCCGTATCCGAAGCCGATTCCGCCCGGCAACCGTCCCGCGAAAGCGCGCAAGGCCGACGGTACGCTCGACGCAGGCCCACTCGGTTTCGTGCACGGGCCGGAAGACCTCGTCGTCGATGCGAACGGCCAGCCGCGCCGCATCGACCACGCCTACTCCTGGGCCTATCCACTGTCCGCGCACGGAATGATGCATACCGTCATCCGCAACGCGCATGCCGGCGATCCGTACAAAATCGACACGCTGTTCATGTTCATGGCGAACATGAGCTGGAACTCGGCGATGAACACGCGCGAGACCATGCACTGGCTCACCGACAAGGACGAGAACGGCGATTACAGGATCCCGCGCATCATCTATTCCGATGCCTACGCCTCGGAGATGGTGGCCTACGCCGATCTCGTCTTGCCGGACACGACCTACCTCGAACGCTTCGACGCGATTTCGTTGCTGGATCGTCCGATCTCCGACGCTGATGCGGCGAGCGATGCGATCCGGCATCCGGTATTCGATCCGCAGACGCAACTGGATGAAGATGGAAAACCGCGCGACGTGCGCGGCTTCCAGTCGGCGCTGATCGAACTCGGCGCGCGGCTCGGCCTGCCGGGACTGGTGAACGAGGATGGTTCGGCGAAGTACCGCGACTACGCCGATTACATCGTGCGCCACGAACGTGCGCCCGGCGTCGGCTTGCTCGCCGGCTGGCGGGGCGAGGACGGCAACAGCGAAGGCAAGGGCGCGCCGAATCCCGAACAGTTGCAGCGCTACATCGATCACGGCGGCTTCTGGCACGCGCCGATTCCCGAATCCGCGCGCTATTACAAGATGGCGAACCGCGATTACCTGCGGTGGGCGCAACGTTTCGGCTTCGTGGCGAACGATGCGCCGATCGTGATGCAGCTGTATTCGGAAACGCTGCAGAAATTCCGCCTCGCCGCGCAGGGCCACGGCCCGCACCAGCCACCGCCGGAACACCGCGAGCGCGTCGCGACGTATTTCGATCCACTGCCGATCTGGTACGAGCCGTTCGAGCACGACCAGACCTCGCGAGAGGCATTCCCGCTGAACGCGGTGACCCAGCGCCCGATGTTCATGTACCACGCCTGGGGATCGCAGAACGCATGGCTGCGGCAGATCACCGCGCGCAATTTCCTGTACCTGCACCCGGAGACCGGCGCGAAGCACGGGATCGCCGACGAGGAATGGATCGAAGTGCGTTCGCACCACGGCGCGATCACCGTGCAGGCGAAATTCGCCGGCAACGTGCAGCCGGGCACGGTGTGGACCTGGAACGCCATCGGCAAGCGCCGCGGCGCGTGGCGGCTGGCGAAAAACGCGCCGGAAGGCGAACAGGGCTTCCTGCTCAACCATCTGATTTCCGACGTGACGCCGAAAGGCGATTACGCCAACGCCGATCCGGTCACCGGCCAGGCCGCGTGGTTCGACCTGCGCGTGCAGATTCAAAAAAGCATGTCCCGCACGCTGCGCGACGATGCCGGTGAAAGCGCGCCGCAATTCGCGCCACTGGATTTCCCCGAAGCGAGCGAAAAACCGCTGCGCTACGGCGCAGGCTTCCGCAAGGGCAACGCGAAATGAGCGCGCCGCTGGATTGGTACTTCGATTTCATTTCGCCGTTCGCGTATTTGCAGTGGCGACGCCTGTGCCGCGACCATCCGGGCGTGGCCTTGAACCCGAAGCCGTTGCTGTTCGCGGCCCTGCTCAACCACCACGGCCAGCTCGGGCCGGCGGAAATCCCGCAGAAGCGCCGCCACACCTATCGCATCGCGCTGTGGCAGGCGCGCGAGCTCGGCATTCCGCTGCATTTCCCGCCGGCGCATCCGTTCAATCCCTTGCCCGCGCTGCGGCTGTGCCTTGCCGCGGCGGATCGGATGCAGGCGATCGACGCGATCTTCGCGCACTTGTGGGAACGCGGCTCGCAGGGCGACAGCGCCGAAACGCTGGCCGATGTCGCGCAGTCGCTAGGCATGGCCGATCCCGCGGCCGCCATCGCCCGCGACGAGGTCAAGCGCGAACTGCAGGCGAACGGCGAGGAAGCGATCCGCCTCGGCGTATTCGGCGTGCCGACGCTGAAGGTTCGCGATGAATTGTTCTGGGGCAACGACGCCACCGACCTCGCGCTGGCCTACGCGCGCGATCCGGCCGCGCTCGATGCGGAAATGCGCCGCGTCGACGATCTTCCCGAGGCGATCCGGCGCCGCAAACCGGCCTGATCGCAGTCTGCCGGGGCGACGGCGGGCGCCCGCTGGGTTATGGTGTCGGTCCCCGCGGCCCGCAGGATCGATCCCGGCGCCGCGATTCCCCGCCCGTCGCTCAACGGAGACCCGCATCGCATGGGATGGCAAGCTTGGGCCACCGTCGCCATCATCATCGCGGCGGTCATTGCCTTCGCCAGCGAGAAGATCCGCATCGACCTGGTCGCGCTGGTCGTACTCGCGCTGCTGGTCATCCTGCGCATCGTCGGCCTCGACGAGGCGCTGAGCGGCTTCAGCAACGAAGCCACCATCACCGTCGCGGCGATGTTCGCGCTGAGCCTGGGCATCGAACGCTCCGGCGCGCTGGAACCGCTGATCCGCTGGCTGTCGCGGATCAGGAAACCGTGGCTGCTGACCCTGGCGATGATGCTGACCATCGCGCCGATGGGCGCGTTCGTGAAGAACATCGCGCTGGTCGCCACCTTCCTGCCGCTGGCGCTGCGCGTGTGCGCGCGTTCCGGCACTTCCCCGGCGCGGGTGCTGATGCCGATGGCCTACGCGGCGCAGATGGGCGGCGTGTGCACGCTGATCGGCACTTCGTCGAACCTGCTCACCGACACGCTGGCGCAGAAGCACGGCCTGCCGCCATTCGGCGTATTCGAATTCACCAAGCTCGGCGCCATCCTGGCGCTGGTCGGCATCGCCTACCTGCTGCTGATCGGTCGCTGGATGCTGCCGCAGAAATCCGACGCCGAATTGCCCGTGGAACGCGCCCTCGGCAAGTACGTGGCCGAACTGCGCGTCGGCCGCGATTCCGCCGTGCGCGACAAGACCATCGAAGACGTCGGCATGGGCGAGAAGTTCGGCGTCCACCCGCTCCAGCTGGTGCGCGGCGAACAGGAACTGTGGTCGCCGCAGTCGGAAAAGCTGCAGGTCGGCGACGTGCTGCTGGTGCGCGGCGAGTGGGAGAAGATCGAGGACTTCCGCAAGGCCGCGCGGCTGGAACACGCGCCCGAGCACCGCTACATGCAGGAAGGCGACGACCCGCGCGTGCTGGTCGAGATCATGGTCGCGCCGGCGAGCCGCGCGCAGGGACGCACCCTGCCCGACTTGAACCTGCAGTGGCTGTACGACGCCAACGTGCTCGCCATCCACCGCCGCGGCCACGTGCTGCACAGCACTCTGAAATCGGTGGAACTGGATCTCGGCGACGTGCTGCTGATGCTGGTCGACGAAGACAAGGTAGCACGGCTGCGCATCGACGACCGCTTCATCGTGCTCAGCGCGCGCGAGGAAGCGCCGGCGACCCCGCGCAAGGCCTGGCTGGCAGTCGGGATCATGGCATCGGTGGTGCTGGCCTCCGGCATGCACTGGCTGCCGATCCCCGCGGCCGCGATCTGCGGCGCGGTGGCGATGGCCTTCGCCGGCTGCTACGGGCGCCGCGACATCTACCAGTCGATGGACTGGAAGATCATCGTCCTGCTCGGCGCGATTTTGCCGCTGGGCATCGCGATCGAGAAGACCGGCCTGGCCGATGCCGTGGTCTCGGCCAGCATGGGCCTGGTCGGCGACCACGGGCCGCTGCTCGCGCTGCTCGTGGTGTACCTGCTCACCGCGCTGCTGACCGAACTGATGGGCCACAACCCCTCGGTGGTGCTGATGGTCGGCATCGCGATCGCGATGGCGCATTCCATCCACGCAGACCCGCGCCCGTTCGTGGTCGCGGTGGCGTTCGCCGCGGCGACCTCGTTCGCCACGCCCGTGGGCTATCCGACCAACACCATGGTGTATTACGCCGGCGGCTACCGCTTCACCGATTTCATGAAGGTGGGCATCCCGCTGATCGCGCTGTTCTGCGTGCTCTCGATGTGGCTGATCCCTCGGTTCTGGCCGTTCTATCCCTGACCCGCGGCGACCGCGCGCGTATCATTCCCTCCGGATGACCGCATTGCCGCCGCCATCGAAGAAGAAGCTCGGGCTGGTCATCGACCTCGACACCTGCGTCGGCTGCCACGCCTGCGCCACCAGCTGCAAGGAGTGGAACGCGGGCGGTATCGCCGGGCCGTTGACCGACGAGCGCCCCTACGGCAAGGATCCGCAGGGCGTGTGGTTCAACCGCGTGCACAGCTACGAGCTGGAAGCGGACGCGGCGACGAAGCAGCCCGCGCAGACATTGCACTTCCCGCGTTCCTGCCTGCATTGCGAAACACCGGCCTGCGTGACCGTCTGCCCGACCGGCGCCAGCTACAAGCGCGCCGAGGACGGCATCGTGCTGGTCGACGAGGACAAGTGCATCGGCTGCAAGCTGTGCAGCTGGGCTTGCCCCTATGGCGCGCGCGAGTATTCGCACGTCGAAGGCGTGATGAAGAAATGCACGCTGTGCGTGGACCGCATCTACAACGACAAGCTCGACGAGATCGATCGCCAGCCGGCCTGCGTGCAGGCCTGCCCGACCCGCGCGCGGCATTTCGGCGACCTCGGCGATCCGGATTCGGATGTGTCGAAACTCGTGGCCGAACGCGGCGGCGTGGCGCTGATGCCCGAACTCGGCTACCAGCCGGTGAACCGCTACCTGCCGCCGCGCCCGCGCCGCACGGGAGATGACGCGACGACGGACGATGCTTCGCAGGCCGACACCGGCAACCTCGCGCAGCGCTGGTTGAACCGCATCCTCAAGCGCTGACGCATGAACCCGGCCCTTTCCGTCATCCTCTTCACCACGCTCTCCGGCACCGGCTACGGCCTGTGGCTATGGCTGGGCCTGCGCATCGCGCTCGGGCCGCGTGCCTACGACTTCGAACCCATCGGCTGGTTCTTCGCGCTGCTGCTCGGCGCGGTGCTGACCACCATCGGCATCGTCGCTTCGCTGTGGCACCTCGGCAAACCGCTGCGCGTGTGGCGCGCGTTCACGCAATGGCGCACGTCGTGGATGTCGCGCGAGGGCGTGATGGCGGTCGCGACCCTCGCCGTCGCGGTGCTGATGGTCGCTCCGCTGCCGATCCCGCACGAGATCGTGCAACGCCCGCTCGCCGCCCTGCTCGCCGTGTGCGCGCTCGGCACCATCTGCAGCACCGCGATGATCTACGCCTCGCTGAAGCCGATCCCCGCGTGGCGGCATCCGCTGGTGCTGCCGGGCTACATCGGCTTCGCCCTGCTCACCGGCGGACTCGCCTTCGCCGCATTGCCGCAACCGACGCCGGTGCTGCGTTTCGCGCTGCCGGTGCTGCTTGTACTCACCATCGCGATGGCTATCCTGAAGCTCGCCTACTGGCGTGCGATCGATGCGAAGCCGCTGCCGCAAACCCGCGGCGATGCCATCGGCCTGCCGAACCGCAAGCCATCGGTGTTCGAACGACCGCACACCGAGGCGAATTATTTGACCAAGGAAATGGGCTTCGTCGTCGCGCGCAAACATGCGCGGAAGATGCGCGTGTTTTCTTTGCTGCTGTTCGCCGCGCTTCCGATTCTCTGCATCGCGCTGGCGATCGCGACTTCACGTCCGTGGCCGTGGCTCGACATCGCCACGCTCTGCGCGATTTGCGGCGCCTTCCTCGAACGCTGGCTGTTCTTCGCCCAGGCGAAGCATTTGGTGACGTTGTATTACTGAGCAGAACCCAATGAGGCATTTGATGAAGGCACAAAAGCTAAAAGCCGCAGCCGTCGCGCTTCTGAGTGCTGGCTGGGTCGCCCCTCTTTACTATGCAGCGGATGCGTACGCTTCATATTGGACGCAGGAACTTCTCCCCGTTCTTCGCCATGAACCCTTGCTCAGTTCATTCCCTCATCTTTTGTTTGCCACTCAGTTGACGAAATTTGCATTGGTTTGGTGCGGACTGGTCGTTCTGGCCTGGTCATATGCTGGTTATCGTCGGCTCGCGACCTAAGCCATCAACCCGCTCCTACAAAAGCGATTGCTGCCGACGTAGAATGCGCCGCCCGCAACGGGCAGACACATGGAGACGTGCCATGAAACGCAACCACGACCAGGCCTCCTTTTGAGACCACGAGCAAGCGCCGCAAGGGCTTCCCTTCCGAAACCCGCGTGAAGAAAGGCCGCAGGTTTTGTCCACGGCGACAAGGAACTCTGCGAGAAACTCGGCCGCAACGATCCATGCCCATGCGGCTCCGGAAACCGGTTCAAGCGCTGCTGCCTCGATTCCGGCGGCTTTCGACGGCATGAACCGCCATGACTACTTCCGCTGATGGACGGCGACGCCGGATCCGAGCGATCTGGCGTCGCCCCTACAACGCCGCGTCGATCAAACCGCGCGCGCCCTGCGCCAGCAGCAATTCCGCGACTTCCAGCCCGAGGCATTCCGGCGCATCGCCGCGACCCTTCGCATCGGCGCGCACGACACGGCCATCGATGGCGGAACCGACCAATCCGGACAGCGACAGGTGCTCGCCATCGAGCGTCGCGAACGCGGCCACCGGCACGTGGCAACTGCCGTGCAACGCGCGGTTCATCGCGCGCTCGGCTTCGACCCGCACGCGCGTATCGGCGTGATCCAGTACCGACAACAATTCGCGCAACGTGTCGTCGCCTTCGCGGCATTCGACCGCGATCGCGCCCTGCGCCGGCGCCGGCAGCCACTGCGGCGCATCCAGCCGCGCGCGGATGCGTTCGCCGAAGCCGAGGCGCTTCAGGCCCGCGCAGGCGAGGACGATGGCGTCGTATTCGCCGGCGTCGAGCTTGCCCAGGCGTGTGCCGACGTTGCCGCGCAGATCGCGGAGTTCGAGATCGGGACGCAATGCACGCAACTGCGCCTGCCGCCGCAGCGAAGAGGTGCCAACCCGCGCGCCTTGCGGCAGCGCATCGATGTCCGCGTAATCATTCGACACGAAGGCATCGGCCGCATCCTCGCGCTCGAGGATCGCCGGCAACGCGAAGCCCGGTTCGAGTTCCATCGGCACGTCCTTGAGCGAATGCACCGCGCAGTCGGATTCGCCGCGCTGCATCGCAAGTTCGAGCTCCTTGAGGAACAGGCCCTTGCCACCGATCGCGGCGAGCGAGCGATCCAGCACCTCGTCGCCGCGGGTGCTCATCGGCACCAGTTCGACGGCGAGGCGGGGGTGCGCGGCGCGCAGTCGCGCGGCGACGTGTTCGCTCTGCCACAGCGCGAGCGGGCTTTTGCGGGTGGCGATGCGCAGCGTGGTCATGCGCGGATTATCGCTTTTTCTTCCCTCTCCCCGTGACACGGGGAGAGGGAAAATCGAATCACAGGTGGCGAACGGTCTCGCGCAACGCCGACACACAGCGGCGGCTGACCTCCAGCGGCGCCTGGCCGTGGCGCAGCACCACCTGCACGTGGCCGTCGGGCGCGCGCTTGAGTTCGACCAGTTCGTGGCGGGCGACGAGGCAATTGCGGTGGATGCGCACGAAGCGTTCGCCGAACTCCTCCTCCAGCGACTTCAGCGATTCCTCGATCAGGTCCTCGCCGCGGGCGTGGTGCACGACGACGTACTTTTCCTCCGCCTGCAGGTAGTGCACGTCCTCGATCGGGATCAGGCGCAGGCTGCCGCGGATGCGCGCGCACAGGTGCGTGCGCCGCTGGCCCGGCCCGGACACCGCGTGCTCGCGTCCCGCGGCGAAGGTGCGCGCACGATCGAGCGCGGCGGCAAGGCGCTCGGAACGCACCGGCTTGACCAGGTAATCGATGGCCTGCGCGTCGAACGCGGACAGCGCATGCGCGTCGTAGGCGGTGCAGAACACCACCGCCGGGCGCGGTTCGAACGCGGCGAGGTGGCGCGCGGCCTCGAGTCCGTCGATGCCGGGCATGGCGATGTCGAGCAGCACGAGGTCGGGCTTGAGGTCGGCGCAGGCGTGCAGCGCCGCTTCGCCGTCCTCGGCCTCGGCCACGACTTCGACGCCGGCTTGCTCGGCGAGCAAGGCGCGCAGGCGTTCGCGCGCGAGCGGTTCGTCGTCGGCAATCACGATCCTCATGCGGCCGCGGCCTTGTCAGGCCGCTCCCTCCCTTGGCACCGGCAGGCGCAGTTCGGCGCGATAGTAGCCTGTGTCCCGAATGGCGGCATGCCTCAGCCTGCGGCGAAGCGCGCCGCCATCCAGTCGCCGAGGTCGCGGATTTCCTCGGCGCAGACCTGGTGCGCCATCGGATACGCGCGCCATTCGATGCGCATGCCGTCGGCCTGCAAGGCCTGTGCGCTGGCCTGCCCGGCGAACACCGGCACCACCGGATCGAAGCTGCCGTGGGCCATGAACACCGGTTGCGCGCGCGCGGCGGGCGTCGGTTGCGGCGCGTCCGGCCCACCCAATCCCGGCACATAGGTCGACAACGCGACCAAACCGGCGAGCGGTTCCTCGCGCGCGAGCCCCGCTGACAACGCGACCGCACCGCCCTGCGAAAACCCCGCGAGCAGGATGTGCGATGCGGGGATCCCGCGTTCGATTTCGCGCGCGAGCAATGCCTCGACCTGCGCGGCCGATTCGCGTACGCCGGCCATGTCGGCGCGATTGCGCAGGTCGGCTTCGACGATGTCGTACCAGGCGCGCATGCGCATGCCGCCGTTGATCGTCACCGCGCGTTGCGGCGCATGCGGGAACACGAAGCGGATCGCAGGCCAGTCGCGGCGCACGAGCTCCGGCAGGATCGGCACGAAGTCGTTGCCGTCGGCGCCGAGGCCGTGCAGCCACACCACGCTCCAGCGCGGATCGCGCCCGGTCTCGCGTTCGACGGTTTCGAGCAATGCGTTCGTGCTCATGCATCTTCCTCGTTGCGGCTGCGCACCTTGCCCGGCCCGACGCCTTCCACGCGCTTGAAGAAGCGGCGGAACGCGGCCTCGCTCTTGTAGCCGAGCATTTCCGCGATGCGGGCGACCGAGAAACGCCGGTCCTTGAGCAGGCGCCTCGCCTCGGTGGCGCGCCAGTGGGCGAGATACTGGATCGGCGGCACGCCGACGGTCGCGGCGAACAATTCCGCGAACGCGGTGCGCGACATGCCCGCCTCCCGCGCCATGGACTGGATCGTCCAGTCCTCGCCGGGGCGTTCGTGCACCGCCGACAGCGCGCGCGACAGGCGCGCGTCGGTGAGTGCGGCGAGCAGGCCGCGCGGGCGTTCGGCGCGGCGCACGTATTCGCACACGGCCATGGTGAACAGCGAATCGGCGAGCTTGTTCTGCACCAGTTGCCGGCCCCAGCGCTTGTCGCGGCTGGTTTCGATCAGCATCGCCGCGAGCTGGCGGAAGCCGGCGCTGCTTTCGTCCGAACGCACGACGAAATACGCCGGCAACGCGCTGAAGATGGGATTGCCCGAGCCGGTGATGAATTCCAGTTCGCCGCACAGCATGGCGGTGTCGTCGCGTTCGGCATCGTCCGGCAGATGCGCATCCGGCGCCGCCGACAGCAGGTGGCGCACGCCAGCGGGGAACACGATCAGGTCGCCTTCGCGCAGCTGCAACGGCGTTTCCAGCGCCGCGCCGCTGACCCAGCATTCGCCTTCGGTCAGGAGGTGGAACTGGCCGTGCCGCGTCGCCGGTTCCTGGTCGTACCAGGTGCCGCAATAACGCACGTCGGCGGTGATCTCCACGCGCATGCGATACGCGCCGAGCACCGTTTCCAGCACGCGGTCGCGGTCTTCGTCGTCGAGTGTCGCGGGATCGGGCGCGGATGCATCCATGGCCGCATCCTAAGCCGCCCGCCGGGACGAGGCCATGACCGGGCGTTCGCGTTTGCATGCGCGACCGTCCGGCCCGGCCGCGATGCGGACGCGCGGGCATATCGCGGGGACGCGCGGGGATATCGATGCACCGGGTTCGGGCGTGGAATGCGCATCGCCGCCGCTGCGGCGCATCCATTCCCGACCGAGGACTTTCCATGAACGCCACCAACAAGACCACCGCCGGCCTGTCCGCCGCCATCGCCGCCGCCGCGCTGTTCCTGGCCGCGCCCATCGCCCAGGCCGGGAACGGCCATGCCGCCGGCACTTCGGCCATGGGTCATTGCATGGGCGCGAACGCCTGCAAGGGCCAGGGCGCGTGCAAGAGCGCGAGCAATGCCTGCAAAGGCCAGAACGCGTGCAAGGGCCAGGGCTTCACCATGAGCACCGCCGAGCAGTGCAAGACCGCGAACGGCCGCTTCGAGATGCCGAAGTCGGACGACAAGGCCGAGCCGGCGAAGAAGTCGAACAGCTGATCCGGCGCGGCGCCCGTTCCCTCCCCCGCGGGCGCCGCTTCCTTCGCTTCCGACGACCACGACATGAATCGCACGCTCCATGGATTCGGCCTCGGCCTGCGCCCGCAGCATTACGCCGCGCTGCTCGACGGACCCGACAATGCCGTCGATTGGCTCGAGATCGTCAGCGAGAACTTCCTCGTCGACGGCGGCCGCCCGCTGGCGATGCTCGACCGCTTCGCCGAACGCTGGCCGTTGGCCATGCACGGCGTGGGATTGAACATCGGCGGCAGCGATCCGCTCGACCGCGATTACCTGCGCTCGCTGGCGACACTGGCGAAGCGTGCAAAGCCCGCGATCGTGTCCGACCACCTGTGCTGGAGCCGGCACCGTGGCGTGCAGATGCACGACCTGCTGCCGCTGCCGCAGACCGACGAGGTCGTGCGCCACGTCGCCGCGCGCGTGCGCGCCGTGCAGGACGCGCTTGGCACGCGCCTCGCACTGGAAAACGTGTCCAGCTACCTGCGTTTCGCCGGCGACGAGCTGGACGAGGCCGCATTCCTCTCCGCCATCGTCGCCGAAAGCGGCTGCGCGCTATTGCTGGACGTCAACAACGTCTACGTGAACGCGCACAACCATGGTTTCGACGCGTTCGCCTTCCTCGATGCATTGCCGCGCGATTCCGTCGCGCAGATCCATCTTGCCGGGCACAGCGAGGACGCGCTCGGCAGCGGGCTGCTGATCGACACCCACGACGCGCCGGTGTGCGAAGGCGTGTGGAGCCTGTACGCGCACGCGCTGCGCCGCTTCGGCGCGGTGCCGGGCATGATCGAACGCGACGACCACATCCCGCCGCTGGCCGAATCGCTGGTCGAACTGGACCGCGCGCGATCCATCGCTGCAGGCGCATTGCTGGAGCGCGCGGCATGAACATGCTCGCCGCGGCGCTCGACGATTTGCAGGACCGGATCCTGCACGACGATGCCGCAATCTTCCCGCGCGTTCGCGGCGCCGATGCCGCGCACCGGCTGCGCATCTATGCCGACGCCTGGCGCCTGCGCCTGGTCGAGGTGCTCGGCAACGATTTCCCCGCAACCCGCGATGCGCTGGGCGAAGACGCATTCGCCGGATTCGCCGAACGCTACCTGCAAGCGCATCCGTCGACGCAGCCTTCCGTGCGCCATCTCGGCGCGGCGTTCGCCGACTGGCTCGAAGCACAAGCCGACGCGCCGCCCGGCCTGCACGAACTCGCGCGCTTCGAATGGCTGCAGGCCGGGGCCTTCGATACCGTCGATGCACCGACGCTCGACTTCGACGACATCGCCGCGCTCGTGCCGGAAGCGTGGCCCGGGCTGCGACTGCGGCTGCATCCTTGCGTGCGGCTGCTCGATACGGCGCGGCTCGCGATCCGCGACGGCGAGCCCGTCTTGTCGGCGAGTGACGATCCCGCGCGCTGGCTGCTGTGGCGCGACGCCGATGGCGACGTGCGCTGGCGCCAGCTCGACGACGACGAAGCCGATGCGCTTCAGGCACTGCACACGAACGCCACGTTCGGCGAACTCTGCGAACGACTTTCCGCATTGCGCGCCGCGAGTCTGCTCAAGCGCTGGCTCGCCGACGGCCTGCTCGCCGCCGATTCCATCGATTCCGACTGATTCCATTACCCGCGAGGTTCCCATGCAATCCGCCCCCGTCCGCTTCGCCGACTCCCTGCTCGCGCGCATCAAGCGCATCGAATGGCTCGGCCCGCTGCTGCTGCGCCTGGTGTTCGGCTACTTCTGGCTGGAAACCGGCTGGGCCAAGTTGCACAACCTCGAGTTCTTCAGCGGACGCTTCGTCGAATGGGGCATTCCGTTCCCGACCTTCAGCGCGGCCTTGTCGGGCGCGACGGATTTGATCGGCGGCGCGCTGCTGATGCTCGGCCTCGGCACGCGGCTGGCGACGATCCCGATGATCGTCAACATGCTGGTCGCGCTCGCAGTGGTCGTGCTGCCGGGCATTTCCACGCTGGACGAATTCGTCGAACTCGACGAAGTGCTGTACGTCGCGGTGCTGTTCTGGCTGCTCGTCACCGGGCCCGGCAAGGCCAGCCTCGATCACTGGATCGCGCGTCGCAACGGACTCGTACCGGCCGCGGCTTGATCGGATGATTTCCGCGAATCCGATTGGTGGGCCTGCCAGGACTCGAACCTGGAACCAAGGGATTATGAGTCCCCTGCTCTAACCATTGAGCTACAGGCCCGCGGAAGGCGGCATTCTACCGATGCCGCGCGCGATCAATCGCTCGACATCGAATACGGCGCCTGCGCGTCCGGGCCCGGCCAATCGCGGTTCGGTTGCACCTGCATCGCGAAGCGCAGTTCGCCGCCGCGCATGAGTTCCTGGTGGGTGATGAACACGCGCTCCAGCGGCTTGCCGTCGAGGGTCACGCTGCCGACGTAGGGATGCGCGTCGTCGAGATGGTCGGCGACGATAGTGAAGCGCTTGCCGTTCGGCAGTTCGAGCGTTGCCTTCGACACGAACGGGCGGCCGAGGATGTACTGGTTGCTGCCCGGCGCGACCGGATAGAAACCGAGCGCGGTGAACACGTACCACGCCGACATCTGGCCGAGGTCGTCGTTGCCGGCGAGGCCGTCGGGCGTCGGCTTGTACTGCGTGTCCATCACCTGCTTCAGCCGCGCCTGCGTGCGCCACGGCTGCCCGGCGTAGGCGTAGAGGTAGGCGACATGGTGGCTGGGCTCGTTGCCGTGCGCGTACCAGCCGATCAGGCCGGTGATGTCCTCCATGTGCGCGAAGACCTTGGGATCGACCTTCGCATCGAACACCGCATCGAGCCGCGCGAGCAGTTTGTCGACACCGCCATGCGCGGCGGCGAGTCCGGCCACGTCCTGCGGCACGTACCACGAGTATTGCCAGGCATTGCCTTCGGTGTAGTCGGTGCCGTAGCCGCTGGCTTCCGGATCGAACGGCACGCGGAAACTGCCGTCGCGCTTGCGCGCGCGCATGAAGCCGGTCTCCGGATCGAACGCGTGCTTCCAGTTGCCAGCGCGTTGTTCGAACCGCGCGGCGACGCCGCGATCGCCCATCTTCGACGCCATGCGCGCGATGGTCCAGTCGTCGAAGGCGTATTCCAGCGTCTTCGAGGCGGCCTCGCCTTCTTCGTCGATCGGCACGTAGCCGAGTTGCATGTACTGCCCGAGGCCGTCGTAGGGACCGTAGGTCGCGCTCGCGACCATCGCGGCCAACGCTTCCTTCGCGTCGAAGCCGCCGATGCCCTTCATGTACGCATCGGCGATCACCGGCACCGCGTGGTAACCGATCATGCACCACGTCTCCAGGCCGTGGAACGCCCACACCGGCAGGATCCCGTACGGGCTTTCCCGGCGCGAGGCGAGCAGCGAGTTGACGATGTCGCTGGTGCGTTGTTCGGGCTGCAGGATCGTCAGCAGCGGATGCAGCGCGCGGTAGGTATCCCACAGCGAGAAGGTCGAATAGTTGGTCCAACCTTTTGCCTGGTGCACCGCGTTGTCCGGCCCGCGATAACGGCCGTCGGCATCCATGAACAGGCTCGGTGCCTGGAAGGCGTGGTACAGCGCGGTGTAGAACGCCTTGCGCATCGGTGCCGGCGCATCGATGTCGGCAACGCCGAGCGCCTGCGCCCATTGCGCCTTCGCCGCCGCGCGCACGCGTTCGAAATCCCAGTCGGGCATTTCCGCATCGAGGTTGGCGATGGCGCCTTCCTCGCTCACCGGCGACAACGCGACCTTCACCAGCAGCGGCGAGGACGCGCCGAGCGCGGCGCCGTCGCCGAAGTCGAAGCTCGCGACGAGCTGGCGGCCCTCGATCTGCGCGCGCGCCGCGGGATCGTTCTCGCCCGGCGGCGGGAAGCCCTTGTACGCCACGTTTTCTTCGGTGTCGTCCAACGCGTGGCCGGTCATCGGCCGCGAGAAGCGCATCGCGAAGTACAGCTGCCGGCCCGGCGCCCAGCCGCGGGTTTCGCGAAACCCCGTCACGGTGCCGTCGGCCCGCACGCGGATGCGCGACCACGACACCTTGCCCGGGTAGTCGTACATCGAGGTGCGCAGGTCGAGCAGCACGTGCGCCGGCTTGCCGGCGGGGAACGCGTAGCGGTGCATGCCGACGCGCTCGCCGGCGGTGAGCTCGGCGCGCACGCCGTAGTCGGCGAGCGTCACCGCGTAATAACCCGGTTGCGCGACCTCGGTGTCGTGGCTGAAGCGCGAGGTGTAGCCGCTGCCGGGTTTGTCCGGATCGCCGCGTTCGAGCTTCGCATCGCCGCTGACCGGCATCAGCAGCACGTCGCCGAGGTCGGAATGGCCGGTGCCGGAGAAGTGCGTGTGCGAGAAACCGACGATCGTCGTGTCGTCGTGGCGATAGCCCGCGGCCCAGCCATAAGCCTTGTTGCGCGGCTGGATGCGCGTGTCCGGGCTGAGCTGGACCATGCCGAACGGCACCACCGCGCCGGGGAAGGTGTGGCCTTCGCCGCCGGTGCCGATGAAGGGATCGACCGCGGCGAACGCGACATCGCCCGCCGCCTTCGTTGCATTTCCCGTGGCGTCCGCGCTGCCCATCGCCGCGATCACCAGCAGTCCCGCGATGGCGGCCACGCCGCCCGATGCCCTGGCCATGGTGTCGTCCCCGAAAAATTGGATCGTTCCAAAACACGACCGTAGCATCGCCGGCCGCATCGGGCATGCTGCGGCGCAAAATGCTTCCCGCAGGCTTTGGCGGCAGGATGGCTCGACCTTTGGATCGATCCAAATTCATGCCTGCCCGCCGCCCTTCCGCCGCTGCCCGTGCCACCACCGCCAGGCGCGTCACCCTGTCCGACATCGCCGCCGGCTGTGGCGTATCGCGCTCGACGGTGTCGCTGGTGCTCGGCCGCAGCCCGCTGGTGCACGCCGAGACGCGGGCGAAGGTGCAGGCCGAACTCGACCGCCAGGGCTACGTCTACCACCGTGGCGCGGCCAGCCTGCGCAGCCGCGCGTCGAACGCGGTCGCGCTGGTGATCAACGACCTGTCGAACCCGTTCTTCGCCGAGTTCGCCGCTGGCGTCGACGCGGCGCTCGCCGAAGCCGGCTACGTGATGCTGCTCGGCAGCAGCGGCGAATCGCCGGAACGGCAGCAGGCGGTGCTCGCGTCGCTGGTCGAACACGATCCGGCGGCGGCGATCCTGTCGCCGGCGGAGCACAGCGACCCGGCGCGCCTGCATCGCCTGATCGGCGCGCGCATGCCGGTACTGGTGTTCAACCGCGCGCTCGACGCCGCCGCGGGCGACGGCTGGGACTTCCTCGGGCTCGATAACCGCCGTGGCGCGCGCCTCGCGACCGAGCACCTGCTCGGGCAGGGCCATCGCGCGATCGCGTTCTTCGGCGGCCATCGCGATTCCTCCTCGTGCGGCGAACGCCGCGCCGGTTACCGCGACGCGCTCGCGGCCGCGGGCATCGCGCCGGATCCGGCGTGGTTGGTGGAATGCGCGCCGACGCGGCTCGAGGCCGCGCGCCAGGCCGGCGCGCTGTTCGCGCGCGACCCCGCGCCGACCGCGGCGGTCTGCTACAACGACGCGGTCGCGCTCGGCTTGATGAGCGGCCTCGCCGCGCGTGGCCGCCGCGCCGGCGTCGACTTCGCGCTCACCGGCTTCGACGACATCCCGGAAGCCGCCGTCTCCGCGCCGCCGCTGACCACCATTGCCGTCGCGCCGCGCGAGCGCGGCATGCAGGCCGCGCGGCTGGTGCTGGAACGCCTCGCCGAACGCCAGTACGACCCGGATCGCGCCACGCAAGCGCCGCGCACCATCGTCGCCGACGCGCGCCTCGTGGTGCGCGCCAGCAGCCTCGCCGCCCCGCACGCAGCCCAGGGAACCGCCGCATGACCTCGCCCGCCCCGCAGGCGCCGTCGCGCCAGCTCTCGCATCCCGCCGCCATCGCCATCGTCAGCCTGATCTTCTTCATGTGGGGCGGCCTCACCAGCCTCAACGACGTGCTGATCCCGCACCTGAAGGCCGTGTTCTCGATGAACTACGCGCAGGCGATGCTGATCCAGTTCACGTTCTTCGGCGCGTACTTCCTGATGTCGCTGCCCTCGGGCGCGGTGCTCGCGCGCCTCGGCTACAAGGCCAGCATCGTGGTCGGGCTGATGGTCGCGGCCGTCGGCGCGGTGCTGTTCTATCCGGCGGCGAAGCTGCCGTCGTACGGACTGTTCCTGGCCGCGCTGTTCGTGCTCGCCAGCGGCATCACCCTGCTGCAGGTGGCGGCGAACCCGTACATCAGCCTGCTCGGCGACGCCGCGACTTCGCACAGCCGCCTCAACCTGGCGCAGGCGCTGAATTCGCTGGGCACCACGCTGTTCCCCTACTTCATCGGGCCGCTGATCCTGTCCGCCGCGGTGCTCGGCGCCGACAAGCTCGCGGCCATGTCGCCGGATGCGCTCGCCTCCTATCGCGCCACGCAGGCGCAGTCGGTGCAGGTGCCGTACCTGCTGCTCGCCGGTGCGCTGGTGCTGCTCGCCGCGTTCGTGCTGCTGATGCGCATCCCGGCGCTGCGCGAGGCGACCGATGCCGGCGACACGGTGCGCCACGGCTACGCCGACGTGCTGCGCCACGCACACCTGAAGTGGGGCGTGCTGGCGATCTTCGTCTACGTCGGCGCGGAAGTGTCGATCGGCAGCTTCCTCATCAACTACCTCGCCGAACCGGGGATCGGCGGCCTGGCCGAGGCCACCGCCAGCAAGTACCTGCCGTTCTACTGGGGCGGCGCGATGATCGGCCGTTTCATCGGCGCGGGACTGCTGACCAAGGTCGATGCGCGCAAGCTGCTCGCGCTGTTCGCGCTCATCGCCATCGCGCTGCTGGCGACGACGATGTCCACGCACGGCCAGCTCGCGATGTGGACCGTGCTCGCGATCGGGCTGTTCAACTCGATCATGTTCCCGACCATCTTCACCACCGCGATCGAAGGGCTGGGCGCGATGACGGGCAAGGCCTCGAGCCTGCTGATCATGGCCATCGTCGGCGGCGCCGTGGTGCCGCTGGCGCAGGGCGCGCTGGCCGACCGCATCGGCATCCAGCACGCGTTCGCCTTGCCGCTGGCGTGCTACGCCTTCATCGCCTGGTACGCGCTGCGCGGTTCGCGCCTGTCCGCGCTCGAGGCGAGTACCGCGGCCGCGCTGCCGGCCGCACCGACGCGGCCGATGCACTGATGGCGGCGCGAACGGGCATCGCCTGCTTCGGCGAGGCGCTGATCGATTTCCTCGCGCAAGCCGCGCGGCCGGGCGAACCGACCCGCTTCGTGCAGCACGCCGGCGGCGCGCCGGCCAACGTCGCGGTCGGCGTCGCCCGCCTCGGCGGCGACGCGCGCTTCGTCGGCATGCTCGCCACCGACATGTTCGGCGATGCGCTGTTCGCCGAACTCGCGCGCCATGGCGTCGATCTCTCGCAGGTGCGCCGCAGCGACGATGCGCCCACCGCGCTGGCCTTCGTGCGCCTCGGCGAAGGCGGCGAACGCAGCTTCAGCTTCCGTCGCCCGCCGGCCGCGGACCTGCTGTTCCGCAACGCGGATTTCGATGTTCGCGCGTTCGCGGCGCTGTCTGTGTTCCATGCCTGTTCGAACACCCTGACCGAAGCCGGCATCGCCGAAGCGACGCTGCATGGCATGGCGCTCGCACGCGATGCGGGCGCGCTGGTCAGCTTCGACCTCAACCTGCGCCCGGCGCTGTGGCCACGCGGCACCGATCCACGGCCGGCGATCTGGCGCGCGCTGGAACTTGCGCAGCTGGTGAAGCTGAGCGCGGAGGAATTCGCGTTCCTCGCCGCCGACGGCAGCGACGTGCCCGCGCGCCTGTTCGCGAACGCCACGCGCGCGCTGGTGGTCACCGATGGCGCCGCGCCGCTGCGCTGGTGGACCGCGAACGCCGGCGGGATTGTCGACACGTTCGCGGTCGAGGCCATCGACACCACCGCCGCCGGCGATGCCTTCGTCGCCGGCCTGCTGCAGCGGCTGGTCGCACGCGGCATCGATGCCGCCTCGCTCGCCCGGGCCTTCGAGGACGACGCGTCGCGCACCGACCTGTTGCGCCATGCCATGGCCGCGGGTGCGCTCGCGACGACCCGCCACGGCGCGTTCGATGCCATGCCTTCGGCCGCCGAAGTGCGCGCCCTCGCCGGAGAGATCGAATGAACCTGCCCGCCACGCCGCTTCCGGAGTTCGAATCGCCCGCAGTGCTGCGCGCGCATGTCGCCGACACCATGGCGTTCTACCATTCGCGCGCGATCGATCCGGCCGGCGGTTTCTTCCACTACTTCCGCGACGACGGCATGGTCTACGACACGGCGCACCGGCACCTGGTCAGCAGCACGCGCTTCGTCTACGACTACGCGATGGCCGCGCGCGAATTCGCCGGCGAGGCGATCGCGGTGGAATACCGCGCCGCGGTCGAACACGGCCTGCGCCATCTGCGCGATGCCCACCGCGATCCCGCCAGCGGTGGGTACGCGTGGACGCTGCGCGACGGCGTGCCGGAAGACCGCACGCGCCACGCCTACGGCATGGCTTTCGTGCTGCTCGCCTATGCGACCGCACGCAAGGCCGGCATTCACGAGGCACGCCTCGACACCGCTGCATGGATGGACGAGACCCGCGAGCTGCTGGAAGCGCGTTTCTGGGATGCCGACGCCGGCCTGTATCGCGACGAAGCCGACGCCGACTGGAATTTCTCCGGCTATCGCGGCCAGAACGCGAACATGCACCTGTGCGAGGCGATGATCGCCGCGTTCGAGGCGAGCGGCGAAAGCTTCTACCTCGAGCGCGCGCTACTGCTCGCCGAGCACATGACGCGGCGACAGGCCGCGCTCGCCGGCGGCCTGGTCTGGGAACACCATGATCGCGACTGGAACATCGACTGGAACTACCACCGCGACGATCCGAAACACCTGTTCCGGCCCTGGGGTTTCCAGCCCGGGCACCAGGTGGAATGGGCCAAGCTGCTGCTCCTGCTGCGCACGCACCTGGGCGCAGGCGCGCCCGGCTGGCTGCTGCCGAAGGCGCGATTCCTGTTCGACACCGCGCTCGCGCACGGCTGGGACGCGGAGCACGGCGGCATCGTCTACGGCTTCGCCTTCGAATCGCTGCGCGAACCATCCTCGGGGACGGTCGTGGTCGAAGGCGATGCCTACGTCTGCGACGACGACAAGTATTTCTGGGTGCAGGCCGAGGCCATCGCCGCGGCCGCGCGCCTGTTCGAAGCGACCGGCGACCACGCCTATCGCGACTGGTACGCGCGCATCTGGACCCACGCATGGAAGCACTTCGTCGACCACCGCCATGGCGCCTGGTATCGCATCCTCGATCGCGCCAACCGCAAGTACGACGACGAAAAAAGCCCGGCAGGCAAGACCGATTACCACACCATGGGCGCCTGCCACGACGTGTTGCAGCTCATCCGCTCGGCGGACCCCTTCGGAGGCAAGGCATGAAACGCATGTGGCTGGTCGCGGGCGCGTCCCTTCTGGTCGCGCTTTCCTCTTGCGCGACGACGCCGACGCCGAAACCGCAAGTCGATGCCGCGGCGTTGCTGCGCGACAACGGCGCGGACGCGGCGATGGCCGAACGGGTGAAGGCCGAATTCCTGCATGCATGGCGCGGCTACCGCGAATACGCCTGGGGCCACGACGCGTTGCAACCGCTGAGCAAGCAACCTCGCGACTGGTACGCGCAAACGTTGCTGATGACGCCGGTCGACGCGCTCGACACGATGCTGCTGATGGGCCTCGACGACGAGGCCCGCGATGCGCGAGAACTGATCGATGCGCGGCTGTCGTTCGACCAGGACATCGAGGTCAAGCACTTCGAAGTGGTGATCCGCCTGCTCGGCGGCCTGCTCTCCTCCTACCAGATGACCGGCGACCCGAAGCTGCTCGCGTTGGCCGACGACCTCGGCACGCGCTTGCTGCCCGCGTTCGATTCGCCGACCGGCCTGCCCTGGGTCAACGTCAACCTGCGCACCGGCAAGACCAGCGGCACCGAAAGCAATCCCGCCGAAGCCGGCACGCTGCTGCTCGAATACGGCACCCTGTCGCGGCTTACCGGCAAGCCGGTCTATTACGAGAAAGCCAAGCGCGCGCTGGTGGAAACCTACAAGCGGCGTTCGCCGATCGGACTGGTCGGCGAACGCTTCGACGTCGAAACCGGGAAGTGGACGCGCACGGATTCGCACATCGGCGCGCGCATCGATTCCTACTACGAATACCTGTGGAAGTGCTGGAAGCTGTTCGGCGACCCGGACTGCAAGGCGATGTGGGAAACGAGCATCGCCGCCGCCGACCGCTACCTGCCGGAGGAAGTCGACGGCGCGCTGTGGTACGGCCACGCCGACATGTCCACCGGCGCGCGCGGCGCCAGCGAATACGGCGCGCTGGATGCGTTCATGCCGGGCTTGCTCGCATACTCGGGCGACGTGGCGCGGGCCAAGCGCCTGCAGGCCTCGTCGTTCGCGATGTGGAACGCCCACGGCATCGAACCGGAAACCTGGGATTACCGCCGCGGCGTCGTGGTCGACGGCGCATGGCCGTTGCGGCCGGAGATCGTCGAATCGACCTGGTACCTGTATCGCGCCACGGGCGATGCCGCCTACCGCGACATGGGCCGGAGCCTGTTCGACGACTTCGTGCGCCACACCCGGACCGATGCCGGCTTCGCGGCGATTTCCGACGTGCGCACGATGCAGAAGGCCGACGACATGGAGAGCTTCCTGTTCGCCGAGACCTTCAAGTATTTCTACCTGCTCTTCGCCGGCCCGGCGACGCTGGACCCGCAACGCGTGGTGCTCAACACCGAGGCGCATCCGCTGCGGCCGGTGTCGCCGCACTGAACCCCGGGAACGAAAAAGCCCGCCACGAGGCGGGCTTTTTCATGCGGAGAGGAAATTCCCCCTCTCCCGGCGCTACGCGCCACCCTCTCCCACGAGGGGAGAGGGAATGGAGCATCAGTCGATGTCGAGGAAGCTGCGCAGCGTTTCCGAACGGCTCGGATGGCGCAACTTGCGCAGGGCCTTGGCCTCGATCTGGCGGATGCGCTCGCGGGTGACGTCGAACTGCTTGCCGACTTCCTCGAGGGTGTGGTCGGTGTTCATGTCGATGCCGAAGCGCATGCGCAGCACCTTCGCTTCCCTCGGGGTGAGGCCGGCGAGCACGTCGCGCACGGTCTCGGTGAGGTTGGTGTTGGTGGTCGCCTCGATCGGGGACTCGACGTTGGTGTCCTCGATGAAATCGCCCAGGTGCGAATCCTCGTCGTCGCCGATCGGGGTCTCCATGGAGATCGGCTCCTTGGCGATCTTCATGACCTTGCGGATCTTGTCCTCGGGCATGTCCATTTCCTTCGCCAGCTCCTCCGGCGTGGCCTCGCGGCCGTACTGCTGGAGCATCTGCCGGGAAATGCGGTTCAACTTGTTGATCGTCTCGATCATGTGCACCGGGATGCGGATGGTGCGCGCCTGGTCGGCGATCGAGCGGGTGATGGCCTGGCGGATCCACCACGTCGCGTAGGTCGAGAACTTGTAGCCGCGGCGGTATTCGAACTTGTCGACCGCCTTCATCAGGCCGATGTTGCCTTCCTGGATCAGGTCGAGGAACTGCAGGCCGCGGTTGGTGTACTTCTTGGCGATGGAGATGACCAGGCGCAGGTTGGCCTCGACCATTTCCTTCTTGGCCTTGCGCGCCTTGGCCTCGCCGTAGGCCATCGCGCGGCTGATTTCGCGGATGTCCTCGAGCGTGACCCGCATCGCCTGTTCGATGGCGATGGTCGCTTCCTGTTCGGCGATCACCTGCTCGCGCACGTCGCGCAGGCCCGAGCCCCACTTCTGCTTGCGCTTGAGCAGCTCGTCGACCCAGCCAAGGTTGGTCTGGTTGCCTTCCCAGGCCTTGATGAAGTCCTTGCGCGGCATCTTCGCCACGCGCGTGGACAGGTCGAGGATGCGGCGTTCGTGGTCCTTGATCTCGCCGAGGATGTCGCGCAGCTTGCGGACCAGGGTTTCGGTCAGCGGCAGCGGCAGCTTGAGGGTCATGAACTGCTCGGCCATTTCCTCGCGCAACTTGATCGCCGGCTTCGCCGATGCGCCGTTCTTGGCGTAGGTCTTCTGGAACTTGGCATAGGACGCGGCCAGCGCCTCCATGCGGCGCGCGACCTCGACCGGGTCCGGGCCGGTCGGGCCGGCTTCCTCGGCGTCGCCGCCGGCATCGTCGTCCTCGTCTTCCTCCGAATCGGAATCGGCGGAATCGGCGACCTCGGCCGCCGGCGCGGCTTCCACTTCCTCGACGTCGTTGAAGCCGACCACGATTTCGGCGAGGCGCTTCTTGCCCGCCTTGTGCAGCTCGTAGTCCTCGAGCAGCATCTGGATCGACCACGGGAAGCTGGCCAGCGAGGACAGCATCTGGTTGAGGCCTTCCTCGATGCGCTTTGCAATCGCGATTTCGCCTTCGCGCGTCAGCAACTCGACCGTGCCCATTTCGCGCATGTACATGCGCACCGGGTCGGTGGTGCGGCCGCCTTCGGTGTCGAGCGCCGACAGCGTGGCCGCGGCTTCCTCGGCGGCGGTGTCGTCGACTTCGCGGCCGCCGGCGGAGCTGCCGGCGAGCAACAGCGTTTCCGCATCGGGCGCGATCTCGTGCACCTCGATGCCCATGCCGTTGATCATGCCGATGATGTCTTCGATCTGCTCCGGGTCGACCATGTCGTCGGGCAGGTGGTCGTTGACCTCGGCATAGGTCAGATAGCCCTGTTCCAGCCCCTTGCTGATCAGGAGCTTGATGTCGGACTGCGGGGCTGTCTGCCGTTCGTTGGCCATGGGGCGTGCCATCGGTGGGGTGGGAAGGGAACCCTGCATTATACCCGTACGCCGGATCGAACCGGCTCAGGCCTGCAGCAGGAAGGTGGCCGGGCCGTCGTTGGCCAGGCTGACGACCATATGGGCGCCGAAACGCCCGGTTTCCACCCCTGCCGGCAGGATTTCGCGACAGGCGGCAACCAGTTCGCCGAAGATCCGTTCAGCTTCGACCGGCGCAGCAGCGGTGCTGAAGCCCGGCCGCATGCCCGATGAGGTGTCCGCCACCAGGGTGAACTGGCTGACCAGCAGCAGGCCGCCGCCGGACTGCAACAGCGATTGGTTCATGCGCCCGGCCTCGTCGTCGAACACCCGGTAGCCGAGCAGGCGTTCGCGCATGCGCGCGACCTGCGCCGTGCCATCGCCGGGCTGGATCCCGACCAGCGCCAGCAATCCCGGGCCGATTTCGCCGACGGTTTCGCCATCGACGGTCACCTTCGCTTCGATCACGCGCTGGATCAGGGCAAGCATCGTTGCATTGTAGGAGCGCATCGCAGGGGCGCGACCGGGATCGCAACAACGCCGGGTCGCGCCCAAATGGGCGCTCCTACACAATGACGCGATGCACCGCTTCGCAGCCGCCCTGCTGTTCGCGCTCGCCCGCCTCGCCGGGCGCATGCCATGGCGTTGGCACCCGTGGCTGGCTGCGCGCATCGCGTCGTCGTGGCTGCGCACGGATGCGCGCGAAAGCCGCGTCGCCCTGCGCAACCTCGAACTCGCGTTCCCGGACATGCCATCGGACGAACGCGAGGCGCTGCGCCGGCGCATCCTCGTGTCGACCGCGCGGCAGTTGCTGGAAACGCTGCGCTTCTGGACCCGACCGCATTCCGGAAACCTGGCCCTGGTCCACGAAACCGAGGGCGAATCGCTGTTCGAAACCGCCATCGCCAGCGGCCGCGGCGTGATCGTGGCCGCGCCGCACCACGGCAACTGGGAACTGCTCAACCAGTGGCTGGCCGCGCGCACGCCGATCTCGATCCTGTACGCGCCGCCGGAATCGCGGGTTGGCGAGGATTTCCTGCGCCGCGCGCGCGCCGCCGACGATGCACGACGCGTCACCCAGGTTCGCGCCGAAGCCAGCGGCGTGCGCCAGTTGCTGCGCACGCTGCGCGAGGGCGGCGTGGTCGGCATCCTCCCCGACCAGCAACCCAAGGGTGGCGACGGCGAATTCGCGCCGTTCTTCGGTTATCCCGCGCTGACGATGACCTTGCTCTCGCGCCTGGCCGCGCGCAGCGGCGCGATCGTCGTGTTCGCATGGTGCGAACGCCTGCTGGCGACCGACCTGGCAGCACCGCCGGCGTTCGCCGTGCATGTCGAACCCGCGCCGCCGGACATCGCATCGACCGCACCCGGCGTCGGCGTGCGTGCGCTCGATGCGGCGGTGGAACGCATCGCGCGGCGCGACCTGGCGCAGTACCAGTGGACCTACAAGCGCTACACCCTGCGCCCTTCCGGACGCGGCGAGGACAATCCCTACCGCGACATCGAGCGGCGCCGGCGCTGAAGATCAACCGCGCTTGCGCCACATCCGGCGCAAGCGCGCGTGCAGGTCGCGAACGCGACGCGTGGCCAGAGCCGGTGGCCGGCGCCATGCGGCGCGGCGCGACGCCAGTCCATCGAGCAGTTCGATCCAGCGCGCGCGCGTGGCTTCCATCGTGTATTCCGCGCCGCGCGCCAAACCGTTGTCGACCATCGCGCGGTACAAGCCCGGCTCGTCCTGCAGCCGCTGCAAGGCCTGCATCGCCGCCGCCGGCGTCGCCGCTTCGAGGAAATCGAGCGGGCCCTGGCGCAATTCCCGATAACCGGACTCCGGCCCGAGGATCGCGGGAATCCCCGCAAGCCAGGCGTTGAACAGTTTCCAGGCCGGCTTGTTGCGCACGAGCCCCATCGATCCTGGCCGGATCGCGAGCAAGGCATCGACATCGCGGTAATCGTTCCACGCCGCCGCGTCGTCGCCGTAACGGCAACGGAACTCGATGCCGCGCGCCTGCACGAAGGAATGCCAGTCCGACGCGTCGAAGTCCGCAGCGAGGTTCTGCGGCGTCCCCGGGAACAGCACGACGCGCAGCGCGTCGCCGCGCGCGGGATCGCGCGCGAGCAGCCCCGGCTGCGGCCAGTGCGGCAGGTACACGGCGCGCACGCCGTCGGCCGAAGACGCGTTCTGCACGATTTCGACATCGGCGAAGCCGACCGGGTGGCGATCGCTGCGCACCGCGGCGAGCAAGGCCCGGTTGCCTGCGCGCAGCTGCTTCCACACGACGCGCTTGTCGCCCGCGTAGAACACGACGACGCCCTCGTCCGGCACCCGGTTGTCGAGCGCCACCGGCATGCCGGCATCGCGCAGGCGCGCCCAGGTCTGCACGACCCAGTAATCCTCGCCGAGCACCATGCGCCGCGGCTCGCGATCGGGCTGCAGACCGCGCCACGCGGCGAGCGTCGCATCGTCGGCATCGAGGAAGAAGGTGACGGGGGAGGCCATCGCCGCATCCTCGCGTGCGGCCGACGCCGATGCAATGCGCGGGCGACCGACGCGCGGCTACACTCGCCGCGACTCCACCCAGGGCGATTCGGCGTGCGCATCCTGTTCGTCCCGGTATCCGGCAGCGCGGGCAGCGGCGAAGTGCAGCGCTGCCGGCTGCTGGCGCAGGCGCTGCTGCAGCGCTGGCCGGAATGCGAGGCGCATTTCCTGCTCGCGCCCGGCATCGATCCGGCCCCGTTCCCCGGCATCGAGTTGCCCGCGTCACCGACCAAATCGCCGCGGGAAGTCGCGGCGGCGATCGCGCAACTGCAGCCGGCGCTGGTCGTGTTCGACGGCAATGCGCGCGTCGCCTCCCTGGCCGCTGCACATGCGGCCGGTGCGCGCACGCTGCTGCTCAGTTCGCGCCCGAGCGCGCGCGGCCGCGGCTTTCGCTGGCGCCGAATGGCGCAGCTGGATGCACACTGGCTGATCGGCGCGGACCTGCTCGGCGCACCCGGCTGCCGCGAATGCCTGGCGCGCTGGCGTTATCCGCGCGTGGGCGTGCGACGCTTCGCGACCCTGTTCGCACCGCCGGCGGAACTCGCGCCTTTGCGTGCGCGCTTCGGCCTCGCGGATGCGCCTTACGCCGTGGTTTGCACCGGCGGCGGCGAGCATGCGGGTGCGGCGGCACGCTTCGGCGCGGTCGCGGCCGCGCTCGCCCGCGATGGCCTGGCCACGCTCGCGGTCGCGATGCCGGCCCCGCCCCCTGCCATCGCCACGCCGGCGTTGCCCAATGCCGAACTGATGGCGCTGCTCGCCGGTGCGCGCGTGGCCGTGCTCGCCGGCGGCAGCCTGCTGGTGCAGGCACTCGCGCTCGGCACTCCCGTGGTCGCCTCGCCGCTGCAGGCGGAACAAGCGGCGCGCGTGCGCTGGCTTGCGCGGGCCGGTGCGGTGCAGGTGGCCGATGCCGGCGAACCCGCGGCGATTGCCGAAGCGGCGCGAAAGCTCGCCGGCGACGACGCGGCGCGCGAACGCCTGCGCTCGTCCGCGCGCGCGCTCGGCCTGCGCAACGACCTCGATGCCGCGACCGCGGCGTTGGCCGCGCTCGCTGGACTCGGTTGAACCGGCTCAGTCGAAGTCGGGTCCGCGCCAATCCTTGAGTTCGGGCGGCACACAGCCCGGGCGCAACGCCGATGCATCGATCAACCACCAGCGGCGACGGTTGGCGGCGCCGGCGAACTGCGCGCGATCGTGGTCGACGCACGGCCCCATCGCCGCCTCCAGGATCAGCACGCGGCGCGTCGGGTCGGCGCGCAGCCACGGCATGGCCGCGGCGAGCTGCTCGTGCGGCGGCAGCACGAAGCCCCAGGTCTTCGCCGGGCGATCGGCCATCAGCAGGTTCTGTTCCTTCCATGCCACCAGGCCGAGCTCTGCGTGCGGGCCGATGCGTTGCCCGACATCGGCCATCAACCCACGCGCCGAACTCGCCGGATTGAGCAACGGATAGGCAACGAGGCCATACAGGACCCACAGCCCGGCGAGCCCCGAAAGCAGCATCGATACCGGCCTGCCGCGGAACCAGAGCATGCCGGCGATGCCCCAACTCGCCATCGCCAGCAGCAGCCATGCGATCGCGGATGCGCCCGGTTCGAACCCGCGCTCGATGGTGAAGCGCGCCTCGAACGAAGGATTGCCCAGCAGCATCGCCAGGCCCGCGCCGGCGCAGGCGACGACGAGCGCAAGCGCGCACAACCACGCGATCCGGCGCGGCCAAGTTTTGCGCACGATGCCTGGCAGCAGCGGCGCCAGCGCCAGGCACGCCATCGGCAACGCCGGCATGATGTAGACATCGCGCTTGCCGTGCGGAATCGAGAAGAACAGCACCACCAGCACCCACCAGGCCAGCGGCAACAGGTAACGCGCATCCCGGCGCTTGAGGCGACGCCACCACGCCGGCAACGCCCACGGCAGCGCCAACAGCGGCGGAATCCACATCGACGGCATCACGCCCAGGTAATAGAGCGGTGAGTGCGGATGGTCCCAGGACTTCGCGTAGCGTCCCGCGGTCTGGTGGAACAGGATGTCGTCGAGGTAGGAACGATAGGCCGGATCGTGCTGCGACAGCGCCGCGACCAGCATCGGCGCCAGCCACAACGATACGGCGAAGACGAACGCAAGCGGCCCGAGCAATACCGGTGCCGCGCGCAACGGCACGCGCACATCGCGCCAACCCTGCACGCTGGCGTAGATCGCGGGCACCAGCATCGCCAGTGCGAGCACGCCCACGCCTTTGGTGATGGTGCCCAGGCCCGCCGCGAACCAGCCCAGCATCCACATCTTCCAGTCGGGTTCCGGGTCGTGCCGGCTCGACAGGAAGTGCCGCAACAGGCCGTAATTGGCGAGCGTGATCCAGAAGGTCACCAGCGGGTCGATCTGCGCCTTCTTCGCCTGGTAGGTGAACTGCAGCGCGAACAGCAACGCCCAACCGGCGTACAGCCCCACGCGCCGCGTCCACAGCCGGCGACCGAGGTCGATCACGCACCACAAGGTGCCGAAGGTCGCCAGCAGCGACGGCAGCAGGAACGCCACGCGCCAATCGCGCACCAGCTCGAATATCGCCGCCTGCAGCCACATCAGCATCGGCGGCTTGTCCGAATACAGCTCGACGCCGCGGTGCGGGAACAGCCATTGCCCGCTCTCGACCATCTGCTTCGCGACCAGCGCGAAGCGAGGTTCGTCCGCCGGCCATGGATCGCGCAGGCCGAGGCCGGCGCCGATCACCAGCAGCGCCACCATCCAGAACAGCCAGCTTTCGCGGGAGGCGCGGGTCTTCGGCATGCGCGGATGATAGCCGCAGCGCGCGTCGGACTGTCGTCGGCGGATCAGCGCTTGCGCAGGCGCGCGCAGAAGAAGCCGTCCATGCCGCCTTCGCCGGGAAGTCGCTGCGAACCGAAGCCGGTATCGCGACCGAAGCGCGCATCCAGCGGTTCCAGCGCCGCATCCGCGTGGCCTTCGAGGAAGGCGCGGACTTGCCCCGAATTCTCTTCGGACAGGATCGAACAGGTGGCGTAGAGCAACGCGCCGCCGGGTGCGAGCGCGGGCCACAGCGCATCCAGCAACTTCGCCTGCAGCGCGACCAGCGATGCGAGATCGGATTCTCGCCGATGCAGCAGCACGTCCGGCTGGCGGCGCACGATGCCGGTGGCCGAACACGGTGCGTCGAGCAGGATCGCGTCGAAGGCGGTTCCGTCCCACCATGCGGCGGGATCGGCCGCATCCGCGGCGCGCGATTCGATCTCGATGCCGAGTCGCGCGAAGGTTTCCTGCATGCGCCGCACCCGGCGCGCGTCGACATCCAGCGCGACGATGCGCAGCGAAGGATCGCGTTCTGCGAGGTGCGCGGCCTTGCCGCCCGGCGCGGCGCAGGCATCGAGCACGCGCGCGCCCAACGGCGGCGACAAGGCATCGGCCACGGCCTGCGCGCTGCCGTCCTGCACCGAGGCGTCTCCTGCGTCGAAGCCGGGCAATTGCGCGACCGGAACCGCCGATTCCAGCTTCACGGCATCGGCCAAGCGTTCGTCGACCGACGCGTTGATGCCGGCCTCGCGCAGGCGCCGGAGATAATCGTCGCGCGAACCGCGGCGCCGATTCACCCGCAACCACGACGGCGCCTCCTTCGCGCTTTCGTCGAAGATCGCCTCGGCATCGCCGGGCCAGTCGTTGCGAATGCGATTCGCCAACCATTCGGGCCAGGCGGCACCCGCATCCGCAGCCGGCAAGGGTTCGCGCAATGCGCGCCGCAACAGCGCGTTGACGAGCCCGGCCTGGTGCTCGCGCCCGAGCTCACGCGCGCTGGCGACGGTCGCATCGACCGCGGCATGCGGCGGCAGGCCGAGCGCGTCGAGTTGCGCGAACCCCGCCCACAGCAGCGCGCGTAATTCGCCATCGCGACGGCCAGGCGGCTTCGGCATCCATGCCACCAGCGCCTCGTCGTAGCGCGCGCGATTTCGCAATGCGGAAAACACGATGGCTTCGGTCAATGCGCGATCGCGCGGGTCCGGGAGCGCAGGCAGCGCGTTGGCGAATTCGGCCTTGAGCGAGCGCCCGCGCTGCACCACCGCATCGAGGATGCGCACCGCGGCCACGCGCGCGGCGACGCCGGCGCTCATGCCTCACCAGGAAAAAGATTTCGACCCGCAAAAAAATCTAGCAGATCGCGACGAGCATTGAGATATTCGGCAGCACTAACCGGCTTGCCTCCATCGCGTTGCACACGCGTGAGGCGCAACACGCCTTCGCCGCAGACGACATCAATGCCAAGCTTGCCCGCGCCAACGATGGTGCCGTCTTCCGCTGCGTGTTCATCGCCCAGCGCTACGGCCTCAAAAATGCGAACGCGTTCGCCGCCGAGCACGGCGTCGGCCACCGGCCACGGGTTGAACGCGCGCACCTTGCGTTCAAGTTCGACCGCGGGTCGCGACCAGTCGAGCCGCGCCTCGGCCTTGTCGAGCTTGCGCGCGTAGGTCGCGCCTTCGTCGGCTTGCGGTTTCGGCATCGGTGACAAGCCCACGCGCAGCAGGCCGAGGCCGTCGGCGAGCACCTGCGCGCCGAGTTCGGCGAGGCGGTCGTGCAGCTGTCCGCCGGTTTCGTTCGCGCCGATTTGCGTGCGTTGTTCCAGCAGCACCGGACCGGTATCGAGCCCGGCTTCCATCTGCATCAGGCACACGCCGGTTTGGTCATCGCCGGCCTCGATCGCGCGCTGGATCGGCGCCGCGCCGCGCCAGCGCGGCAGCAGCGAGGCGTGCACGTTCCAGCAGCCGTATTGCGGAATGGCGAGCACGCTGCGCGGCAACAGCAGGCCGTAGGCCACCACGATCATCACGTCGGGCTGCAGTGCGCGCAGGGCGTCTTTCGAAATCGCGGACTTGAAGTTCTCCGGCTGCAGCACCGGGATGCCGCGCTGCACCGCTTCCAGCTTCACCGGCGAGGCCTGCAGCCCGCGACCGCGACCCGCGGGACGGTCGGGCTGGGTGTAGACGGCGACGACTTCGTTGTGGCGCGCGGCGGCGCGCAGGCTGGGCACCGCGAACTCCGGGGTGCCGGCGAAGATGATTCTCATGGGGTGATGCCAGGTTGCTGGTTGTCGGTTCCTGGTTGTTGGCGGATACCGGATCGCGTTTCACCAGCAACCAGCAACCAAGAACCGGGAACCATCATCAGGCCGCGTTGCGTTTCGCTTTGGCGAGCTTCTTCCGCACCATCTCGCGCTTCAGCGGCGAGAGGTAGTCGACGAACAGCTTGCCGTCGAGATGGTCCATCTCGTGCTGGATGCACACCGCGAGCAGACCATCGACGCGCATTTCCTGCGGCTTGCCTTCGCGATCGAGGAAACGGACATCGATTTCGTTGGCGCGGGTCACGTCGGCGTAGATGCCGGGCACCGACAGGCAGCCTTCCTGGTAGACCTGTTCGCCTTCGCGGGACACGATCTCGGGGTTCACGAACACCATCGGCCGGTCCTTCTCCTCGGACACGTCGATCACCATGAAGCGCTGGTGCACGTCGACCTGGCTCGCGGCCAGGCCGATGCCCGGGGCGGCGTACATGGTCTCGAACATGTCGTCGAACAGGCGCTGGAACGCCGGATCGGCCAGGCGCGGGGGATCCACCGGCACCGCCTTGGTGCGCAGGCGCGGGTCGGGAAACTCGAGGATGGGCAGCAGGGCCATGGCGGACGGTCGGAACGGACGGGATCGGCGCCAAGTCGGGCGCGCGTCACATTGTACGCTCGCGGGCTTGCAAAGGCCCGCCGAATATGGGCTAGATTGAGATTGCTGCACGGGGAAAATCGCAAGGGGAGCGGGCACATGGCCGCAATGCTTGAACGCCTTTCTAAGGGCTGGCGCACGGCGCTGGTCGCCGCCGCCCTCACCATCGGGAGTGTCGCGGTGGCGCAGGAATTCCGCGCCGACCATCCCGATACCTACGTCGTGAAGCGTGGCGACACGCTCTGGGACATCGCCGGCAAGTTCCTGCGCAAGCCTTGGCTGTGGCCGGAAATCTGGCAGGCCAATCCGCAGATCCGGAACCCGCACCTGATCTACCCGGGCGACGTCATCAGCCTCGCCTACCTCGATCGCGTCGGCATGACCCCGGGGCCGCGCAACGAGGCGCCGATCAACGCGATTCCGCTGTCGGACGTCGAGAAATACCTGAAGGACCTGCGCGTGGTCGACCAGTTCGACCAGCTGCCCTACGTCGTCGGCCTCGAGGAAGACCAACTGCGCGTCGCCCAAGGCCAGGTCGCCTACGTCCGCGGCGTCGCCGACGCCCAGCCCGGCCAGCGCTTCCTGGTGGTGCGCCCGACCGTGCGCTACACCCACCTGAGCCGCGCCGGCCTGTGCTGCGACCGTTTCGGCAAGGACGACCTGGATTACCGCGGCCGCCTCGACATCGACCAGTCCGCGAAGTTCTGGAGCGATGCCGTATTCCCCGACAAGGGCAACGAGACGCTGGGCTACGAGTTGATGCGCGTCGGCGCCGGCACCGTCACCCGCGGCGAAGGCCACGGCATCGACGTCGCTACCCTGCTGATCGATTCCGAAGGCCGCGAAATCCGCGTCGGCGACCGCATCCTGCCGGTCGACCCGCAGCCCTACGACCTGCAGTTCTTCCCGCACCCGCCCAAGCAGATGGCCGATTACGGCCGCCTGCAGGTGCTCGCGGTGTCGGACATGCTCACCTCGGGCGGCAGCCACGACGTGATCGCGATTTCCGGCGGCACGCGCGAAGGCATCGACAACGGCACCGTGTTCTCGCTGTGGCGCAATGGCTCCAACGTGGTGGATCGGGTCGAATATTCGCCAGAGCGGCAGCCGTCCACGGTCGATTGGCGGGAGAAGGTCCGTCTACCTGACGAATTCGCCGGCCATGCGATCGTGTTCCGCACCTTCGACAAGGTCAGCTATGCGCTGGTGATGGACGGCACCCGCCCGGTGCGCATCGGCTACCAGGCCAAGCATCCCGACGCGACGTATTGATTCGGAGTTTTCCGAAAGCTCCACGCGACGGCGCCCGAGGGCGCCGTCGTCGTTTCCGGGCCATGCTGCGGCGATGGATTCCGAACATGCAGCCCTGCTCGCCCTTGTTCGCGCCGGTGGCGCGATCGGCCCGCGAAAACGCCTGCTTGAACGCTGCGGCAGCGCCGAAGCGGCGCTGTCCGCACCGTCGGCAACCTGGCGGGAATGCGGATTCGAAACCCGATTGCCTGCCCCTGCGCGCGCAGCCGACGCGGGCGATGCCGCATGGCTGGAATGCGAGGGCAACCACCTCGTCGGCTGGCTTCACCCGGACTACCCGCCGCTGTTGCGCGAAATCCCGAGCCCGCCGCTGGCGCTGTTCGTCAGCGGCGAACCGGCGCGGCTCTGGCACCCGGCAATCGCCATCGTCGGCAGCCGCGGCCCCAGTGCCGGCGGGTTGCGCCACGCGCGCGACTTCGCATCGACGCTGGCAAGCGCCGGCGTCTCAGTCGCCAGCGGACTCGCCACAGGCATCGATACCGCCGCGCACGAAGCCGCGCTCACGGCTGGCGGACTCACCCTCGCCGTGCTCGGTGCCGGCCACGGCCAGCCCTACCCGCCTAGCCAGGCTCCGCTGCAGGCGCGCATCGCCGGAACCGGCGTGGTGGTCAGCGAATACCCGCCCGACACCCCGCCGCGGCGCAGCCAGTTCCCCGCGCGCAACCGCATCCTCGCCGGCCTGGCGCTCGGCACGCTTGTGGTCGAGGCCGGATTGAAATCCGGTGCCTTGATCACCGCGAAGCAGGCTGCGGCCAGTGGGCGCGAGGTCTTCGCCCTGCCCGGTTCGATCGACAACCCGTTGTCGCGCGGCTGCCACCAACTGATCCGTGACGGCGCGCAACTGGTCGAATCGCCGGACGAAATCCTCATTGCGCTGCCTCCGCTGGCGACCGGCCTGGGCATGGCACTGGAACGACGGCTGGCGCATTCCGAAGGTCTGGAGCGGACCGTGAAACCGCTTGTCCCGGAACCCGATTCGCCCGATGGCGACCCCCATGGCTTGTGGCAGGCACTCGGTCACGACCCAACCGATATGGATGAACTCGTCTCACGCACCGGATTGACGGCCGCCAGCCTGTCCTCCATGCTGCTAGTCATGGAGTTGCAAGGCCGTGTCTCCGTGGAGCACGGCCGCTATTCCCGCAAGCGCTGAGGCGCGGTCCGGCCCCGGCGTGCGGCGCAAGGATCGCGCCGCGACCGCCATCGCGGGGGACCGTGGGAAACCATGGGATGGCGGCGGCCGGCGCCCTTCACGGGGTGGCGGCCACGACGCTGGCGGGCAGGAGCCCGACGGTGCCCGAGGTGCCATCGACGCGTCGCTTGCGACGCAGGCCGAGGGAAATGAAAGAGAGCATCCTGGACGTCCTGCTCTACCTGTTCGAACACTACTTCGCCGAAGACGCCGCCCCGCCGCTGCCGCTGGGCGATGACGCCGCCCTACGCGACGGCCCGCTGGTCACCGAACTCACCGAAGCCGGCTTCAGCACCGCCGAAATCCACAAGGCCTTCGATTGGCTCGGTGTCCTCGCCGACCAGCGCCCGGTCGTGGCGAACGTCCGTGCGCACGGACCGACGCGCGTCTACTTCGGGCCCGAGCTCGACAAGCTCGACGTCGAATGCCGCGGTTTCCTGCTGTTCCTCGAGCAACAGGGCATCCTCGGCGCCGAGCAGCGTGAGCTGGTGCTGGACCGGGCCATGGCCTTGGACCAGGAGGAACTCGACCTCGACGACCTCAAGTGGGTCGTGCTGATGGTGTTGTTCAACCAGCCCGGTAGCGAAGCCGCCTACGCCTGGATGGAAACGCAGATGTTCCTCGACGAGCCGGAACCGGTGCACTGACCGGAAGCGATCGACATTGCCGCAACTGAATTCGCATACGCGAAAAGGGCGCCTTTCGGCGCCCTTTTCGTGTTCCGGGCGATCAGCCCGCTAGTAGAGGAACCAGCCGTTGACCGCGAGGATCAACGTCTGCGGCGGCAACGCACACGTCACCGAGAACGCGTTGCTGTTGCCGATGAGATCCCCGGCGGTTGCGCCGAAGTCGGCGGCGTTCCATTCGAGGGTTGCCTGGTTCGCGCCGGACACGGTGGTGGTCTTGCTCGAGTACTGCAGGACGGAAAGCAGGAACCCCGTCACCGCCGTGCAGGTCACGTCGTGGCTGGCGCCGTCGATCGAATAGACCTGCAGCCAGACGTCGGTGAATACGTTGCTTCCGAACGTCACGGTCGATGGCAGTGGGCAAATCACGAAACTGCTTGTCGTGGTCGACTCGTTGCGGACGCCTGTCGCCTTGAAGCCCAGCTTGGCGTTGCTTCCGGGAACGACCGGCTGGCAGGCGGAGCCGGTCGCGGTGGTGGCGCCTGTCGCGGCCCTTGCCGCTGGCGCAACCGCCAGGCCGCAGGCGACCACGAGGCCGGCCAGCACAATGGAAAATCGAAGCGGGTGCATGGTGTTTCCTTTGTCGTGGCCCGGTCCGGATGGCGGGCTTCATCCCTTAGCGAGAATCCGCCCCAAGTGCGGACATCCGGGCCGGAAAAGTTGTGCCGGGATGCCCGTTCCGCAGCCACGGATACGGGTCATGCTTACGGCTGAAACCCCGTCCCGGCCCTCTCTTTCGGCGGATCGCGCGGAAAAGGAATCCTTGACACCACGGCCATCGCCGTGATTCCACTGTAATAAGGACGAAGTTGAACGCCCGGGGCCACCGCCCCGGGCGTTGGCTTCTGCGAACCCGCGCCGCCCGGCGCCGCGCCACCGGAATCCCCTGCGCAATGCCCAAGCACCTGCTCATCGTCGAGTCGCCGGCCAAGGCCAAGACGATCAACAAATACCTCGGCAAGGACTTCACCGTCCTCGCCAGCTACGGCCATGTCCGCGACCTGGTGCCCAAGGAAGGTGCGGTCGATCCCGAGCATGGCTTCGCCATGCGCTACGAAACCATCGACAAAAACGAGAAGCACGTCGAAGCCATCGCCAGGGCGGCGAAGGCGGCCGACGACATCTACCTCGCCACCGACCCGGATCGCGAGGGCGAGGCGATCAGCTGGCACATCGCCGAGATCCTGGCCGAACGCAAGCTGCTCGGCGACAAGCCGCTGCACCGGGTGGTGTTCACCGAAATCACTCCGCGCGCGATCAAGGAAGCGATGACCCAGCCGCGCGCGATCGCTTCGGATCTGGTCGATGCGCAGCAGGCGCGGCGCGCGCTCGACTACCTGGTCGGCTTCAACCTCTCGCCGGTGTTGTGGCGCAAGGTGCAGCGCGGCCTGTCCGCCGGCCGCGTGCAGTCGCCGGCGCTGCGCATGATCGTCGAGCGCGAGGAGGAGATCGAGGCATTCCGTGCGCGCGAATACTGGACGGTCGAAGCGGAGGTCGCGCATCCCTCGCAATCCTTCACCGCCAAGCTGTCGAAGCTGGACGGCAAGAAGGTCGAGCAATTCACCATCACCAATGCCGACGCCGCCGAGGACGCACGCACGCGCATCGCCGCCGCGGCCGGCGGTTCGCTGCGCGTCACCGATGTCGCCAGCAAGGAACGCAAGCGCCGCCCGGCGCCGCCGTTCACCACCTCGACCCTGCAGCAGGAAGCCGCGCGCAAGCTCGGCTTCACCACGCGCAAGACCATGCAGGTCGCGCAGAAACTGTACGAAGGCGTGGCGCTCGGCGACGAAGGCACCGTCGGCCTGATCAGCTACATGCGTACCGACTCGGTCAACCTGTCGCAGGAAGCGCTGGGCGAATTGCGCGACGTGATCGCGCGCGACTTCGGCACCGCATCGCTGCCGGACAAGCCGAACTTCTACCAGACCAAGAGCAAGAACGCGCAGGAAGCGCACGAAGCGGTACGCCCGACGAGCGCGCTGCGCACGCCGGCGCAGGTCGCGCGCTTCCTCAGCGACGACGAACGCAAGCTCTACGACCTGGTGTGGAAGCGCGCGGTCGCCAGCCAGATGATCCCGGCCACGCTCAACACCGTGACGGTGGAACTGGCCGCCGGCTCCGAGCACAGCTTCCGCGCCAGCGGCACCACGGTCGTGGTGGCCGGTTTCCTCGCCGTGTACGAGGAAGGCAAGGACGCGAAGAACGCCGAGGACGACGACGAAGGCCGCAAGCTGCCGGCGATGAAGCCCGGCGACAACGTGCCGCTGGACCGCATCCACGCCGACCAGCACTTCACCCAGCCGCCGCCGCGCTTCACCGAAGCCGCGCTGGTGAAGGCGCTGGAGGAATACGGCATCGGCCGGCCTTCGACCTACGCCTCGATCATCCAGACCCTGCTGTTCCGCAAGTACGTGGAAATGGAAAGCCGCAGCTTCCGCCCCACCGACGTCGGCCGCGCGGTGTCGAAATTCCTCAGCGCGCACTTCACCCGCTACGTCGATTACGACTTCACCGCCAAGCTCGAGGACGAACTCGACGCGGTCAGCCGCGGCGAGGAGGACTGGGTGCCGTTGATGGAGAAGTTCTGGGGCCCGTTCAAGGAACTGGTCGAGGAAAAATCCGAAAGCGTCGACCGCAGCGAAGCCACCGGCGCGCGCGAACTCGGCATCGACCCGAAATCCGGCAAGCCGGTGAGCGTGCGCCTCGGCCGCTTCGGGCCTTACGCGCAGATCGGCGACAAGGACGTGGACGAGAAGCTGGAATTCGCTTCGCTGCGCCCCGGCCAGTCGATGCACACGATCACGCTCGAGGACGCGATCGAGCTGTTCAAGCTGCCGCGCACGCTGGGCGAATCCAACGGCGAAACGGTCACCGTCGGCATCGGCCGCTTCGGCGCGTTCGCCAAGCGCGGCGCGACCTACGCCTCGCTCAAGGACAAGGAAGGCGACGACCCGCACACCATCGACCTCGCCCGCGCGGTGTTCCTGATCGAGGAAAAGGAAGAGATCGCGCGCAACCGCATCATCAAGGAATGGGACGGCCACGACGTGCAGGTGCTGAACGGGCGCTTCGGTCCCTATCTGTCCGACGGCAAGCTCAACGGCAAGATCCCGAAGGATCGCGAACCGGCGTCGCTGACGCTGGAGGAAGCGCAACAATTCCTCGCCGAAACCGGCAAGCCGGCGCGGCGTGGTTTCGGGGCGAAGAAAGCGGTAGCGAAACGTGCTGTCGAAAAGAAGGCCGCGACGAAGAAAGCGCCCGCCGAAAAAAAGGCGACGAAGAAAACCGCCGCGAAGAAAGCTCCGGGCAAAAAAACCGCGACCAAGAAGGCCGCGAAGAAGGCCTACGTCAGCCCGCACCCGGAACCGGCCCAGCCATTGCTCACGCCCGCCGCAGCTTCGCAGGTCGGCAAGCGCGTGGTGAAGAAGAAGGACGCGCCGCCGTTCTGACCAGGCGGTAACAGCGCGCGGCATATCGTTTCCACATCCCCGAAACCGCACAAGGAAACCGCGATGAACACGCTCGACAAGGTCCTCTACACCGCCCATGTCCATACCACCGGCGGCGGCCGCGACGGCGGCCGTTCCACCAGCGACGACGGCCACCTCGACGTCACCCACACCCGCCCCGGCGCGGGCGGCGGCACCAATCCGGAGCAACTGTTCGCGGCGGGTTATTCGGCCTGCTTCATCGGCGCGATGAAGGCGGTAGCGGCGAAGCAGCACATCACGCTGCCGGCGGACATGTCCGTCGATGCCGAAGTCGACCTCGGGCCGGTGGGACAGGCGTTCGGCGTGGCCGTGCGCATGGCCATCCACCTGCCCGGCATGGAACGCGACGCCGCGCAGGCGCTGGTCGACGCCGCGCACCAGGTCTGCCCGTATTCCAACGCGACCCGCGGCAATATCCCGGTGGAATTGCGCCTGGCGTGAGCACACGCCTCGATGCCAGCGCCGCCACGCGCCTGCTGCAGCATGGCGGCGTCATCGCCTACCCCACCGAAGCGGTCTGGGGCCTGGGCTGCGATCCGCGCGACGAGGCCGCGACGCTGCGCCTGCTCGCGCTGAAAGAACGCGAGGTCGACAAGGGCCTGATCCTGATCGCCGCGAACGAAGCGCAACTCGCGCCGTTCGTGGATTTCGATGCGTTGCCCGAGTCGCAGCGCACGGCCGTACGCGAAAGCTGGCCAGGGCCGAACACCTGGATCGTGCCGGCCTCGCCCGGCGCACCACGCTGGATCACCGGCGCGCACGAGGGCATCGCCGTGCGCGTGACCGCGCATCCGGGCGTGATCGCGCTGTGCGAGGCCTTCGGCGGTGCCCTCGTCTCGACCAGCGCCAACCGCGCCGGCATGCCCGCCGTTGCGACCTTCGATGCGCTCGATCCGGCCGTCGTCGCCGGCGTGGACGGCGTGCTGCAAGGCGAAACCGGTGGTCTCGAACGCCCCAGCGCGATCCGCGACGCCCGCACCGGCGCCGTGCTGCGCGCCTGAATCCGTAGCGAACGTTCGACGCCCGGCGCTTGCCTTCGCCGCCGGCGCGCGCAAGATGCGCGCATGGATCGCGGTTTCCCCATCGCCTGCCTGTCCGCCGCGTTCGCCGTGGCCGCGCTGCATGCGCCACGCGCGCAGGCCGACGAGGTGACGATCTACCGCTGCACCGACGCGCGCGGCAACACCACCCTGCGCGATACGCCCTGCGCCAAGGGCCAGCAACAGGAAACGCGCAGCATGGTGCGGCCCAAGGACGCGCCGAACCGCGTCGTGGACACGGCGCCCGAACCACGACAGCAACCCGCGCCGCCGCCGACGCGCACCATCGTGCTCGCGCCGCCGCAGCCCATGTACGAATGCCGCATGCCCGACGGCAATACCTACACCAGCGATTCGCCGGAAGGGAATCCGCGCTGGGTTCCGTTGTGGACGCTGGGCTATCCCGCCGTCAGCGACGGTTATTACCGCCCGGGCGGCACCCGCATCGTCCGCCATGGCGATGGCACCGTGGACGTGAACGTCGATGGCGGCGGCTACGTCCACGGCCCGGTGCCGACCATCGCCGGCTACGGCGGCGGCACCTGGGTGCGCGACGAATGCCACATGCTGCCGCCATCGGAAACCTGCGCGCGCCTGCGCGACCGGCGCGAGGAAATCGGCAACCGCTTCTTCAACGCGCAACCGACCGAACGCGAACAGTTGAACCGCGAGCAGCGCGGCATCGACGCGCGCCTCGACAACGATTGCGGCGGGCATTGATGCGAAGCGCATTCGCCCTCGCCTGCGCGTCGTTGCTGATCATCGCGGACGCAGCGCCGGCACGCGCCGAAGTGGTGATCTATCGCTGCACCGACGCCAGCGGCGCGGTCTCCATCCAGAACGACATTCCCTGCCCGAAAGGCAGCAAGCAGACGCGCCGCGTGCTCGACACGCCATCGCCTTCCACGACGACACCGGCATTCGTCGACACCCCGGCCGTTGCTCCCGATCCGGTCGAACCGGCGCCACCGCCCGCGCCGGAACCGCCCGCGCCTGCGCCCGATCCCGCCAGCGCGCGTGCGCAACCCGATGGCGAACGCCTGCCGCCACCGCCCTTGTTCGAATGCACGACGTTCGACAACGACCATTACCTCAGCGACGACGGCACGCCTTCCGAACGCTGCGTACCGCTGGAAGTCACCGGCATCGGCGATGGCTCCGCGCCCGGTGTCGGCGCCGCCTGCCAGAAGACGACCGATACCTGCCAGCGCGTGCCCGACGGCGCCGCCTGCGATGCGTGGAAGCGCCGCGAACGCGAAGCCCGCGCGACGCTGATGTTCGGAAAGGCCGAGGACAAGGACAAGAACGAAGCCGATTACGAGCGCGTGCAACGCATCGTGACCGAGAGTACCTGCGGCGCTTGAGCGCGATGCTTTCCCTCTCCCCTTGAGGGAGAGGGTGCCCGAAGGGCGGGAGAGGGCGAACCACGATTGCTTTTCGTCGCAGACCTGTCGCGGCTGTAAGCCGCTCCCACAAAAGCCGTTTCGCAAACAGGATTGTCGCGGCTCGAAATCCGCTCTATGGCTCTGAACCGAACGATCCAGTCTCTGAAAATTGCAGCCATTTCCAAGTGAAATAGAACGCAAGCGCGCCGGCAATGCCGTGCAACCCATAGATCACGACCGACTGCACATACGCGAGCCAGCCATAAATGGTAGTGACTCCATCGACCACGAAATCGCGGTTCGGTCCATAGAAGTAGCCGCCGGACGAGAAGCCGGGGCTATATCTCGGCCATCCGACGATGAGCGGAAACGGAATTCCAATAAGGAATCCCGCGAACCCGATGCGAAGGGCTGAAAGCCAATTTTTTCTCCGCAGAACCAGGAAAACCGGAATCCCGAGAATCAACAAAAAAGGCAACGCAAAGATCGTTACCACCCGCGCCATACTTGGAAATTCATTCCACGGGAAATTTTCGGAAGTAAACACATATGGCAGCCCCATCCACATCAGGAATACGAGGGGCTGGACCACCAACGCCGCGATCGACGCAAGCAACAATTTCATCACGCTGACCATCAAAACCCATACCGCAAAAACCCGCCATCCACCGCAATGCATTCGCCGGTGATGTAGCTCGCCGCCGGCAGGCACAGGAACGCCACCGCCGCCGCGACTTCCTCCGGCTCGCCGATGCGCCCCAGCGGCGTGCGCAGCAACACCTCGTCGAGGTAATCCGGATCGGCGAGCTTGCCGGACGTGCGCCGCGTGCGGATGTACCACGGCGCGACCGAATTCACGCGGATGCCGTCCTCGGCCCATTCCACTGCGAGGTTGCGCGTCAGCTGTTGCAAGGCGGCCTTGGTCATGCCGTAGGGCGCGCCACTGCGCACGTGGGTGACGCCGGACACGCTGCCGACGTTGACGATGGACGAGCTCGCGTGCTGCGCAAGCAGCGGATACGCATAGCGGCACAGTTCGAACGCGCTGAACAGGTTGAGTTCGAACAGCGCGCGCCATTCGTCTTCCGAATAGTCGGTCGTGGGCTTGGTGAGATTGCCGCCGGCGTTGTTGACCAGGATATTGAGACCGATGCCGCGGTCCTCGACCCAGTCGAGGATCTCGCGCCGCTCCTCCTCGTCGGCCACGTCCGCGGCCAGCGCGTGCAGGCGCGCATCGGGGAAATCGTCCTGCAGCTCGGCGCGCGCGCGTTCCAGTGCTTCCGCATCGCGACCGACGATCGTGACCTCGGCGCCGAAGCCGAGTAGTTCGCGCGCGATCGCCAGGCCAATCCCGGCGCTGCCGCCGGTGACCAGCGCCAATTGCCCGTCCAGCCGCCAACGTGTCGGATCCATCGCGCTTGCCTCGCTTCGCCGTCGCGGCGTTAGGATAGCGCCGCATCCACGCCGGGGTCCGCGCCATGAAACTGCGCCACGCGTCGTTCCTGTTCCTCGCCCTCGCCGCCGCCTGCAGCGCGCCCACGCCGCCGCCGACCGACCAGCCGCCGGACCCGCAGGCCGCGGCGCAACACGCGCGCGATACGCAGTTGCGCGATGCGATGCAGAAGCCGATCCAGAAGGCGCAGGGCGTGGAGGACACCACGCTCAAGGCCGCGGACGAGCAGCGCGACCAGATCGAAGACCAAGGCGGCTGATGATTTGCTATTTCCTCTCCCCTTGAGGGAGAGGATGCCCCGCAGGGGCAGGAGAGGGGTTTCCGCAACGCCGCCCTCTCCCGGCGCTACGCGCCACCACACCCCAGCCTGTCGGCTTGTAAGCCGACAGGCGTTCACAGGCTCGTAGCTTCGCTACTCGAAACCCCTGCTCACCCCATGAAGGGAGAGGGAAAAGCGACTATATCCCGCAGAAGCAATACGCCAACGCCTTCACCGGCAGCCCCGGGCCGGGCGCCATCGCATCCCGGACGAAGCGCAGTTCGTCGTTGGCGCGCGCCGGCAGCAGGTCGGCGAACAGCGCGCGCGCCGCATCCGAATGCGCGAACAGCGCTGCGGCGGCACGACCCTGCATGAAGCGCCCGAACAGCTGGTCGAACGGCGTCGCCTGTTTTTCGATGTAGTTCACGCGGTAGGCATCCTGCTTGCCGAGCTTGGCGCGCTGCGCCGCGTCGGCGATCGCATCCTCGAGGCCGCCGAACTCGTCGACCAGGCCGCGTTCCTTGCCCTGCGCGCCGCTCCACACACGACCGCGACCGACCGCATCGATGTCGGCGACCGGCTTGTGCCGCGCCTGCGCGACGCGGCCGGTGAAATCGCGGTAGCCCTTGTCGATCACGCTCTGGATCACCTGCCCGACCGCGGGATCGAGCGGGCGGGTGATGTCGAACGCGCCGGCGAACTTCGTGGTGCCGACGCCGTCGGTGTGGACGCCGATCTTCTCCAGCGTGCGCGGGATGGTCGGGATCATGCCGAAGATGCCGATGGAACCGGTGATCGTCGACGGATCGGCGTAGATGCGATCGGCGTCCATGCTGATCCAGTAACCGCCAGACGCGGCGAGGTCGCCCATCGACACCACCACCGGCTTACCGGCGTCCTTCAGGCCGACGACTTCGCGCCGGATCTGCTCGGAGGCGAACACCTCGCCGCCGGGCGAATCCACGCGCAGCACCACCGCCTTGACCTTGTCGTCGTCGCGCGCGGCGCGCAGCAGTTCGGCGGTCGATTCGCCGCCGATGCGCCCGGGCGGCTGGTTGCCGCCGCTGATCTCGCCCTCGGCCACGACCACCGCGACCTGCGGGCGCTCGTCCACCGGCGACAGCGTTTCGTCGACGCGGCGCAGGTAATCGTCGAGGTCGATGTTGCGGAAGCCGCCATCGGCATCGCTGTCAGCGACGCCGCGTTCGGCCATCAGGTCCTCGACCTGTTCCTGCGTCTTCAATCCGTCGACGAGGTGGTGCGACTTCGCGTATTCGCCGAGGTCGCCCTGCTCGGCCTCGATGCCTTGCGGCAGCGCGTCGATGTCGGCGGCGAGTTGCGCGGGCGCGATCTTGCGCGCCTTGCCGACATCGGCGAGGTAGCGCTGCCACACGTCGTTCATCCAGAACAGGTCGGCTTCCTTCGCTTCGGGCGAGGCGGCATCGAGGATGTAGGGCTCGACCGCGGACTTGTACTCGCCGACCTTGAACACGTGCACGTCCACGCCGAGCTTGTCCTGCAGCCCTTCGCGATAGAACTGGTGGTAACGGCTCAGGCCTTCCAGCAGGATCCCGCCCATCGGGTCGAGGTAGACCTCGTTCGCCTCCGCCGCGAGCAGGTACTGGCTCTGGTCGAAGTTCTCGCCGAACGCGACCACCTGCTTGCCCGAAGCGCGCAGGCGCGCGATCGCCGCCGCGACCTCGCGCACCGAGGCGTAGCCGGAGAAGGACATGCGGTCGGTGCGCAGCAACACGCGTTCGATGCGCTTGTCGTCCTTCGCCGCGTCCAGCGCGCGCAGCAGGTCGCGCAATTGCACTTCCCCGCCGGACTTGTCGCCGACCGCGCGCGCGAACGCGCGGCTCGCCGGATCGGTGCTGTACTGCTCGACCAGCCTGCCTTCCGGCGCGACCACCAGCGTGGTGCGGTCGAGCATCGGCGACACCTTGTTGCCGGAACCGAGCGCGATCAGCACCACCAGCAACAGGCCGAAGAACAGCAGGTTGAACACCAGCCGCCGGGTGAAGTTCATCGCATCCCACAGGCCAATGAAGAAGCGGGCGATGGGGCCGCGGCCGCGCGGGTCGTTCATGTGTTCCAGCTCCAGCCCTTCATGGGCGAATCGTTCATGGGCAAAGGTTAACCGCCGCCGCGTGACGACTCATGCGCCTGAGGTCAGGGTGCCTTCGGGCGGGGACATGGGGATGCGCCGGCTGCTGCGCAAGAAGCGCGTGCACAGCAGCACCGCCGCGACCGACAGCCCGGCGATCAGCCCGATCCACATGCCGCGCGGGCCCAGCACCGGCGTCAGCCCGCCCAGGCCGAAGCCCAGGGTTGCGCCGACCGGCATGCCGATGCCCCAGTACGCCAGCGCCGCCAGCAACATCGGCACGCGCGTGTCCTTGAGCCCGCGCAGCGAACCCGCGGACACGACCTGCACGCCGTCGGGGAACTGGAACGCCGCCGCGTACAGCAGCAGCGACGCCGCCAGCGCCGCGACCGCCGCATCGCCGCTGTAGAGCCCGACGATGGCGTGGCGTCCGCCGACCATGATCGTCGCCGACACGGTCTGGGTGAGCAGCAGCAAGGCATAGCCGGCGAACGCGGCGCGGCGCACTCCGCTCATATCCCGCTCATCCTGAGCCTGTCGAAGGACACGGCCGAGCGCATGGCCGACGCGCACCGTCGTCGCCTCGGCCAGGCCGAGCGGGATCATGAAGGCGAGGCTGGCGACGTTGATCGCGATCTGGTGCGCCGCCGACGACACCGGCCCGAGCCGGCCGATCAGCAGCGCGGTGACGATGAACAGGCTGCCTTCCATCGCCACGGTCACGCCGATCGGCAAGCCGGTCGCGAGCAGTTGCTTCAGCGTCGGCGCATGCGGGCGTTCGAAGCGCGCGAACAGGCCGAGGTCGGCGAAGCGTTTCGATTTCGACAGATACAGCGCGAAGCCCAGCGCCTGCCCCCACATCATCAGCGCCGAGGCGACACCGAGCCCGCCGGCGCCGAGTTCGGGGAAACCGAATTTCCCGAACGTCAGCACGTAGCCGAACGGCAGCAGCACCAGCAGCCCGCCGAATCCGAACACCATCGTCGGCAGGCTCCAGTGCAGGCCGTCGCTGAGGTAGCGCATGCACAGGTACAGCGTGAACGCGGGAATGCCCCAGCGGATGCCGTGCAGGAATGCCGATGCGCCGGGGCGGATGTCTTCGGCGATGCCGAACGCGGCCATCGCCATCGGCGCCAGCGACAGCAGCGCGAATAGCACGATGCCGAGCGCGACCGCCAGCCACAGCGCCTGCCGGAACAGCGGTGCGATTTCGCCACGACGACCGCCGCCATCCATCTGCGATACCGACGGCGGCAGCGACATCAGCGTACCCATCGGTATCATCATCGGCAGCCAGAACAGCGCGGTGCCGATCGAGACCGCAGCCAGCGTGCGCGTGCCGTGATGGCCGGCGATTGCGCTGTCGACGAAGCCGATCAGCCCGCTCGAGAGATGCCCGAGCGAGAGCGGCAGCGCGAGCAGCGCGCTGGTGCGCAGTTCGGCGCCGAAACCGCGCGCGACGTGGGTTTGCGAACTCGACATGCTGGATCCGAAACGAAACCGGCGTGCCGCGATGCGCGGCACCGCGTTATCTTAGCCGCGCCATGGCCAACGACCCGACCCCGACCGCCGTCGAACCCGCTGCCGAACCCGTGCCGGGCGGCCGCGCCTGCGAGAACTGCGGCAAGCCTTTGCTCGGTGACTACTGCTACCAGTGCGGCCAGCCGGTGAAGGGCCTGGTGCGGCACTTCACCAGCATCATGGGCGACTTCCTCGACAGCGTGTTCAACATCGACGCGCGTTTCCCGCACACGATCTGGCCGCTGTTCGCCAAGCCCGGATTCCTGTCGCTGGAATACTTCGCTGGCCGCCGCGTGCGCTACGTCAGCCCGGTGCGGCTGTTCTTCTTCGTCAGCATCATCACCTTCTTCGTCGCCCAGCTGGTGATCCAGACGGGCAACGGCGCCTTCCAGATCAACGACGACGGCGACGGCAGCCGCATCGGCCGCGCGACGACCGTGGCCGAAGTCGAGAAGACCCGCGATGAAGCCATCGCCAAGCTGGACGAAGCCATCACCAAGGCCGGGAAGAGCCCGGGCGCGACCGTCGGCTTGCGCGCGGCCCAGGGCGAAATCCGCACCGACGCCGCCAACCGCATCCGCGACCTGCAGGCTGCCGCCGCGAAGGGCGAACCGCCGCCCCCGCCGACGCCGGCCACCTTCAGCTTCGACGACGGCGGGAACTGGGATCCGAAGACCAACCCGGTGAAGGTGGGCTGGCTGCCCGGATTCGCCAACGACTGGCTCAACGCCCAGATCGGCCGCGCGCGCGAGAACATCTCGCGCATGGGCACCGATTCCTCGCGCTACAAGGACGCCTTGCTCGGCGCGGTACCGTCCACGCTGTTCCTGCTGCTGCCGCTGTTCGCGGTGATGCTGAAAATCGCGTACGTGTTCAAGCGCCGCTTGTACATGGAACACCTGATCGTCGCGCTGCACAGCCACGCCTTCCTGTGCCTGGACCTGCTGCTGGTGTTCGGTGTCATCGCGCTGGATCGCGTGGTCGCACCGAACACCTTCGCCGACGGCATGTTGCGCCTGCTCGAAGTCGTGCTGTTCGGATGGATGGCGCTGTATCTGCTGATCATGCAGAAGCGCGTGTACCGGCAGGGCTGGTTCATGACCCTGGTGAAGTACTGCGCGCTCGGTTTCTGTTACTGCATCCTGCTCAGCATCGGTATTGCCTTCACCGCGCTGCTCAGCCTGGTGTGGATGTGAGCATGCCGGCCGGCCTGGTGTACGAGGTGAACCTCGAGGTCGAGGACGCGGTCGCCGCCGAGTACCGCGACTGGCTGCGCGGGCACGTCGCCGAAATCCTCGCCCTGCCCGGTTTCCTCGGTGCGACCCTGTCCGAGGTGCTGGATCCGGCGCCGCCGGCGGGATTCGCGGGCCTGTGCGTGCAATACCGCCTCGAAAACGAAGCCGCCTACGCGACCTACCTGCGCGACCACGCCCCGCGCATGCGCGCCGACGGGCAAGCGCGTTTCGGCGGCCGTTTCCGCGCCAGTCGCCGGGTGCTGCACCCGTTCGAAGAGCGTTAAATCCCCGCCCGGCAGGGGCTTGACAAAGCCGTAACCCACGGATTCCGCAGGGCCGGTTGTGCACAGTCGTCATCGACCCGTCATGCATGCCGCCAAACACCGGGTGCAGAACCATGTGTCGACAATGTTTCACGCCTATGTGCCTGATTCAAAAGGAAATGGCCGATGTGGCGATTTTTTCGCCATTCGCGCTTTCCCTGCGGTTTCCAGCGTTGTTCGACGTTGCCGGCGAACGCGTTGCACAGGTTTATCCACAACTTGTGTGGATAAGGACGAAATTCCTTCACGGACACCGACTTGCGCGGGTTTCGTCGGCGCGCGGTGAGGAGCGCCGGCTAAGTCCCAAAGCTTGCCAACGGTGGCCGGCTAGACTCGTGCGATGACCGATGCCGTGCTCAAGGTCGCGCTGCCGCTGCCCTTGCCACGGCTGTTCGATTACCTGCCCGCCAATGCTGCTGCCGCCAACGCCGGCGACATCGGCCGCCGCGTGCGCGTGGCGTTCGGCAATCGCCAGTTGTGCGGCGTAGTCGCGGCGATCGGCGCGGCCGACGCCGCGCATGCGGACGCACTCAAGCCGGTGGAATGGCTGGAACCCGAACCGCTGTTCGCCGGCGAGCTCCTCGCTTCGCTGCGCTGGCTGGCACGCTACCTGCACGCGCCGCTGGGCGAAGTGCTGGCGACGGCGTTGCCCGCCGCGCTGCGTCGCGGCGAACCGCTGCCCGACACCCACGCCTGGGGCTGGTGCCTGACCGAAGCCGGCGCGACCGCGCTGCCGGCGATGCGCGCGGGCCGTCCGCGCGAACTCGCGCAAAGCCTCGCCAGCGGCAGCCGCGACGAAGACGTGCTCGATGCGCTGCAGCCCGGCTGGCGCACGGCCATGCGCACGCTGCGCGAACGCGGCCTGGTCGAACGCGTGGCGTTGGCATCGGCTTTTTCCTCCCCCCTCGTGGGGGAGGATGCCCCGCAGGGGCAGGAGAGGGGGAATCCCGACAGCCCCTCTCCCGGCGCTGCGCGCCACCCTCTCCCGCAAAGGGGAGAGGGGAAAAACGGATTCGAACTCAACAAGGAACAACAGACGGCCGCGGACGCGATCCGCACGGCCGAAGGTTTCACGGCCTTCCTGCTCGACGGCGTCACCGGCAGCGGCAAGACCGAGGTCTACCTCGATGCGATTTCCGACTGCCTTGCGCGCGGGAAACAGGCGCTGGTGCTGGTGCCGGAAATCGGCCTGACCCCGCAACTGCTGGCGCGTTTCCGCGCGCGGCTCGGCGTGCCGGTGCACGCACTGCATTCGGGACTCAACGACAGCGAGCGCGCGACGACGTGGACGGCGGCATGGCGCGGCGAAGCGCGGGTGATCGTCGGCACGCGTTCGGCGGTGTTCACCCCGCTGCCGGACGCGGGACTGATCGTCGTCGACGAGGAACACGACGCCAGCTACAAGCAGCAGGACGGCATCCGCTACCACGCCCGCGATTTCGCGCTCGTGCGCGCGCGCGAACTCGGCGTGCCCATCGTGCTCGGCAGCGCCACGCCGTCGCTGGAATCGCTGCACAACGCGCAAAGCGGGCGATTCACGCACCTGCGCCTGCACCAGCGCGCGGGCGAAGCGCAGCCTCCGGTGGTGCGCGTGCTCGACGTGCGCAAGCGCCCGCTGCAGGCCGGGCTGTCGAACGAATTGCTGAACGCGATCCGCGCCGCGCTCGATGCGGGCGGGCAAGTGCTGGTGTTCAAGAATCGCCGCGGCTACGCGCCCGCGCTGCTCTGCCATGACTGCGGCTGGAGCGCGCAATGCCGGCGCTGCGATCGGCCGATGACCGTGCACGCGCACGGCCGCCGCCTGCAATGCCACCACTGCGGTTTCCGCCAGCCCGCGCCGCCGGCCTGCCCCGATTGCGCCAGCCTCGCGCTGCAACCGCAGGGATCGGGTACCGAACGCATCGAGGAATTGCTGGCGGAAAAATTCGCCGACGTGCCGGTCGTGCGCATCGACCGCGGCAACACCCGCCGCCGCGATGCGCTGCAGAAGCATTTCGAGGAACTCGGCGCGCGCCCCGGCATCCTCGTCGGCACGCAGATGCTCGCGAAGGGGCATGACCTGCCGAACCTGACCCTGGTCGGCGTGGTCGGCATCGACGAAGGCCTGTTCTCCGCCGACTTCCGCGCCAGCGAGAAACTCGCGCAACTGCTGGTGCAGGTCGCCGGTCGCGCCGGCCGCGCCGAACGCGCCGGCACGGTGCTGCTGCAGACCCACCACCCCGAGCATCCGTTGCTGCAGACACTGATCGCCGGCGGCTACCACGCCTTCGCCACGGCCGAACTTGCATTGCGGGAAGCCGCCGGCTTCCCGCCGTTCGCGCACCTCGCCCTGCTGCGCGCCGAAGCGCAGCATGCGGAACCGCCGTTGCAATTCCTCGCCGCGGCCAAGGAGCTTTTCCTTCTCCCCGCAACGCGGAGAGAAGGTGCCCGAAGGGCGGATGAGGGTGCGACAAGGCCGAACCCTCACCCCAACCCCTCTCCCGGTGGGAGAGGGGCCGACAACGTCGAACTGCACGGCCCGCTGCCCGCGCCGATGCCGCGCCGCGGCGGCTGGCATCGTTCGCAATTGCTGCTGTCCTCGCCGGGCCGCCGCACGCTGCATGCCGCGCTCGACGCGGCGATTCCGCAACTGTACGAACTTCCGGAAGCGCGCAAGCTGCGCTGGTCGCTGGACGTGGATCCGGTGGATTTGTATTGATGACGACGATGCCGCTGACGCCTTCGCAACGCCTGCGCAGCATTTTCAGCGGCTCCGCGGGCAACCTCGTCGAATGGTACGACTGGTACGCCTACTCCGCGTTCGCGATCTATTTCGCGCCGCATTTCTTCCCCAAGGGCGACCCTACCGCGCAGTTGCTCGACGCGGCGGCGGTGTTCGCGCTCGGCTTCCTGATGCGTCCGCTCGGCGGTTGGTTGATGGGCTTGTATGCGGACCGCCACGGGCGCAAGCGCGCGCTGGTGCTATCGGTGCTGCTGATGTGCACGGGCTCGTTGTTGATCGCGATGGCGCCCGGTTACGAGCGCATCGGCCTGGGCGCGACCGTGCTGCTGCTGTTCGCACGGCTTCTGCAGGGCCTCAGCCTCGGCGGCGAATACGGCACGTCGGCGACCTACCTCAGCGAGATGGCGGATCGCGCGCACCGCGGATTCTGGTCGAGCTTCCAATACGTCACGCTGATCATGGGCCAACTCATCGCGCTGGCGCTGCTGGTGGTCCTGCAGCAGGCGGTGCTCAGCGAAACGCAGCTGGAATCGTGGGGCTGGCGCATCCCGTTCGCGGTCGGTGCCGTGCTCGCCGCCAGCGCGTTGTACCTGCGCCGCACGATGCTGGAAACGGATTCGTTCGCGGCCGCCCGCGCGCAGCGCGAGGACAAGGCGCGCCACGGCAGCGTTCGCGAGCTTTTGCGTTATCCGCGCGAAGTGCTGACCGTCATCGGCCTGACGATGGGCGGCACGATCGCGTTCTACACATTCACCACTTACACCCAGAAATTCCTAGTCAACACCGGCGGCTTCGACAAGGCCGAAGCGACGCTGGTGTCGGCAGGATCGCTGTTCCTCTACATGTTGCTGCAGCCGCTGGTGGGCGCGTTGTCCGACCGGGTCGGGCGACGCGCCGTGCTCATGGGGTTTGGCGCGCTCGGCACCGCGTGCTTCTACCCGATTCTCAACGGCATCGCCGACACGACCACCGTCGTACAGGCCTTCGCATGGGTCATGGCGGGTTTGACGATCACCAGCGGCTATACCGCCGTCAACGCGGTGGTGAAGGCGGAATTGTTCCCCGCGCACATCCGCGCGCTGGGCGTCGGCCTGCCGTACGCAATCGCGGTGGCGGTGTTCGGCGGCAGTACCGAGTTCCTGGCGTTGTGGTCGAAGCAGGTCGGCCACGAGTCCTGGTTCTTCGCGTACGTGACCGCTTGCACGGCGATCTCGCTGCTCGTGTACGCGACGATGCGCGACACCAGGCATCATTCGCGCATCGACCGGGACCGGGACATGTCGGATAACCAGCAATGAATGAAACCGTCCTTCCCCGGGTTGTCGTGGTCGGCGGCGGTTTTGCCGGACTCTGGGCCACGCGCGCACTCGCGTCGGCGCCGGTGCAAATCACGCTGGTCGATCGCGGCAACCACCACCTGTTCCAACCGCTGCTCTACCAGGTCGCCACCGCTGGCCTGTCGGCGCCGGACATCGCCGCGCCCCTGCGTCACATCCTGCGCCGGCAACGCAATTGCACCGTGCTGATGGAAGACGTGGCGTCGATCGAACCGCAATCCTCGCGATTGCGCCTGTCCGACGGCCACACGCTCGATTACGACTTCCTGCTGCTCGCCACCGGCGCGACCCACGCCTATTTCGGACACGACGATTGGGCCGCGCATGCGCCGGGGCTCAAGACTCTGGACGACGCGCTGCACATCCGTCGCCGCGTCCTGTCCGCGTTCGAACGCGCGGAAGCCGAAACCGATCCGGATGCGCGGCGCGCGCTGCTCACATTCGCGATTGTTGGTGGCGGTCCGACCGGTGTCGAACTCGCCGGCACGCTGGCGGAAATCGCGCGGCACACGCTCAAGCGCGAATTCCGCTGCATCGATCCACGCGAGGCGCGCGTGCTGCTGCTCGAAGCCGGCCCGCGCGTGCTTTCATCTTTTCCCGAATCATTGTCGGCGAAGGCACGGCGACAACTCGAGAAACTCGGCGTCGAAGTACGCACCGGAATTCCGGTTCGAACCATCGACGGCGACGGCGTGCAACTCGGCAACGAACGCATCGCCGCGCGCACCGTGTTGTGGGCCGCAGGCGTTGCGGCTTCGCCGTTGGCGCGTTCGCTTGGCGTCGAGCTCGACCGCAGCGGCCGCGTGCCGGTCTTGCCGGATTTGCGCGTGCCGGGGTTCGACAATGTCTATGTCGCCGGCGACCTCGCATCGCTGCAGCAGGATGGCAAGCCCGTTCCCGGTGTCGCGCCCGCGGCCAAGCAGATGGGCGCGCATGTCGCCAGATCGATCCGCGCGCGCCTCGCCGGACGCGATATCGCGCCGTTCCGTTATCGCGATTACGGCAACCTCGCCACCATCGGTCGCATGGCCGCCGTCGTCGACCTCGGCAAGCTGAAACTCTCGGGCGCGCTGGCCTGGTGGTTCTGGCTCGTTGCGCACGTGTTCTTCCTGATCGGCTTCCGCAATCGCCTCGTGGTCATGCTCAACTGGACCTGGGCGTACTGGACCTACCAGCGCGCGGCGCGGATCATCCTCGGCAAACCGGATGGCAGCGATCAGCCACGATCGACGCGACAGGCATAACAACCACGATTCGCGTTATGGACGTGAAGGTAGTCGACCGCAGGATCGGCGAAGAACTTCGCGACTGAGGATTCGAGTTCGACGCCTTTCACCACTTCCGCATCCTGCATCCAGCCACTCTTGTCGTAAGCGCGTACCGATAGCAGGCGGATGCGCTGCTGCTTGGGGATCGCGTTGCGCGCTTCGTACGACGCCAACGCCGCTTCGCGCACGAAGATCGGTCCGTCCGAACGATATGGCGTATCGGCATCCAAATGCCGCCAGTTCAACAGCAGCAGGGTCTCGCCCGGCTCGGCATCCCGCAAGGTGATGCGGCATGGATAGCCTGGCTTGGCGTCGGCGACATACCGCTTCGCACCGTGGCTGCGCAGTTCTTCGTCGGACAAACCGAACAGGGGTTGGAAGGGCTCGACTGGCAAGCCTTTGACGATGTAATCCACGGCACGCTCCAAATTGGAATGCGTGCAGGTTATGGCCCGCGTTCCGATCGCGATATCCGATTCCTGCGCAAACGCAAACGGCCCGGTTTCCCGGGCCGTTTCATGTTTCGAACTCGCTTCGATCAAGCCGCGAACAGCGCCTTCATCTTCTTCAGCGCGTTGGCCTCGACCTGGCGGATGCGTTCGGCGGAAACGCCGTACTCGTCCGCGAGTTCTTGCAGCGTGATCTTGCTGTCGGCATCCAGCCAGCGGCGCTTGATGATGTCGCGCGAACGCGCATCGAGCCTGGCCATGCCTTCGCGCAGCAGCGCGAGCTGGTGGTCCTCGCCGTCGGCGCGTTCGTAGGCCTGCGACGGGTCTTCGCCTTCGGCCATCAAATACGCGGCCGGCGACGGCGGCGCGTGGTCGTCGTCCTCGTCGGCGGGCGCATCGAAACCGATGTCGCGGCCGGACAGGCGCGATTCCATCTCCAGCACTTCGCGTTCGCTGACGTTGAGGTCGGCGGCGACCGCACGCACTTCCTCGGCGTTGAGCCAGCCCAGACGGGTCTTGCTCTTGCGCAGGTTGAAGAACAGCTTGCGCTGCGCCTTAGTCGTGGCGACCTTGACGATGCGCCAGTTCTTGAGGATGAACTCGTGCATCTCGGCACGGATCCAGTGCACGGCGAAGCTGACCAGGCGCACGCCGACGTTCGGGTCGAAGCGCTTGATCGCCTTCATCAGCCCGATGTTGCCTTCCTGGATCAGGTCGCCGAGCGGCAGGCCGTAGCCGCTGTAGCCGCGGGCGACGTGCACGACGAAGCGCAGGTGCGAGAGCACCAGTTCCTGCGCGGCGCCGAGGTCGTCCTCGTCGCGCAGGCGCCGGGCCAGGCGTTGTTCGTCCTCGACCGAGAGCACCGGGACCTGGTGCACGGCACCGATGTAGGCCTCCAGCGAACCGAGCGCGGAGGGGATGGGCAGGTTGTTGGCGACGAGGGCGGTCGACATGGAGTTCTGGCTCATGGGCGCGCGGCTTTACGAGGGGATTTTAGCAGTCGGCATATCTGACTGCTAACGGGTCGAAAAGTTCCACACCATCCCATCTCTGGAACGATGGCGGAGCTGGGCACAGGATCGACATGGGCCCGGATCGGGCCGGCGCAAGGCTCAGGTGGGCGGCGGCCCGGGTTCGGCCCGCGGCGGCAGCGACCAGTCCACCGGGGCCACGCCATGGCGGGCCAGGTATTCGTTGGCGGCGGAGAAATGCCCGCAGCCGATGAAACCCCGGTGCGCGGACAGTGGCGAGGGGTGCGGCGCCTTCAGCACCCGGTGCCGGCGCGGGTCGATCACCCGGCCCTTGGCCTGCGCATAGCTGCCCCAGAGCAGGAACACCAAACCCTCGCGTTCGCAGTTCAACACATCGACGACATGGTCGGTGAAGCCTTCCCAGCCCTTGCCTTGGTGCGAACCGGCGCGGCCTTCCTCGACCGTCAGCACCGAGTTCAGCAACAGCACGCCACGTTGCGCCCACGGCAGCAGATGGCCGTGCGTGGGCGCGGCGAAACCGGTGTCGCGCGCGAGTTCCTTGTAGATGTTCTGCAGCGAAGGCGGAACCTCGACGCCCGGCAGCACCGAGAAACACAGTCCGTGCGCCTGCCCCGGGCCGTGGTAGGGATCCTGGCCGAGGATCACGACCTTGACCGCGTCGAACGGCGTGGCGTCGAACGCGGCGAAGATGTTTTTCGGTTCCGGATGGATGCGCGCACCGGCATGGATGCGCTGCCGCAGGAATTCCGACAGCGCGCGCATGTCCTCGCGCGCGAACCAGTCGCCGACGCGCGCTTTCCACGAGGGTTCGAGTCGCAGCTCGCCCGCGCTCATGCGTCGAACGCGCGCCGCTCCGGCGTCTTCGCCGCGCGCAGCTGGAACAGCGTCTTGATCACCAGCAGGCGTTCCTCGATCGGCTTCAGCACCAGGTCGTTCGCGCCCTCGCGCAGCAGCGAGGCCTGGTGTTCGCGGTTGTCGTCGCCAGTCATCACCACCACCGGCAGGCGTCGCTTGGAATAGCCGAAGGCCTTGCGCACCTGCCCGAGCAATTCGTGCCCGCTGAGCGCACCCTTCAGGTACACGTCGCTGAGCAGCAGGTCGGCGCCAACGTCGTCCTCGCTGCGGTGTTCGTGCAGGAAGTCGAGCGCGGCTTCGGCGGAATCGACGTGGGTCACCGTCATCTGATGCGCTTCCAGCATGCGCTTGGTCGCAAGCGCGACCACGCGGCTATCCTCGACGTAGAGCACGCGCGCGCCGGGCACCGGCTGCGGATCGACGTAGCCGCGGATGAACGCGGCCAGCGCCTGGTGGCCGAGCGCCTTGTCGAAGTAATCGGTGACGTCGTCGGCCAGGCTGCGCGACTCCAGCCGCGACTGCACGTCGCCGGACACCACGATCACCGGCACGTAGGCCTGGCCCGCGGCTTCGCGCACCAGTTTCGCCACCGCGGCGCCGTCGCCATCGGGCAAAACCAACGATGTGGTCACGAGATCGAACGCGCCTTCGGCCAGCGCCGCGCGCGCGGCCTCGATGCCCTCGCAGGCGATGACCTCCGCGTTCGGCAATTCCTTGTGCAACACGTCGCCGATGAGCTTGCGCACGAGTTTCGAACCATCGACGACCAGCACCCGCGGCGCGTCGCTGACCAGGTGGCGCAGGTCGTGCTTGCCGGCCATCACGCCTCCGCCGGGCGCGTCTGGCGCAGGAAATGCCCGGTCACCACGCCCGCCCCCAACCAGCCGAGCAGGGTCGCGCCGACGAGGACGCCGACCAGCACCGCGGGCGCGAAACCAGTGAGCTGGAAATGGCTGCCGTAGGTCGCGGCGAGGTCGGCCAGCGGCGCGCGCAACGACCACGCGGCGAGCGTGAGCAGGCCGAGTGCGAGCGCGCCGGCGGCGAGTCCATACCACGCGCCGAGATAAAGGAACGGTCGACGGATGAAGCCGTCGCGTGCGCCGAGCAGTTGCAGCACGCCGATCTCCTCGCGCCGCGACTGGATGTCGAGGCGCACCGTGTTGCCGACCACCAGCAACGCGCCGAGGCCGAGCAACAGGCCGAGCACCCAGACCACGCGTCCGCCGAAACGCAGCCAGCCATCGAGCCGCTGGCGCCATTGCGCGTCGTGCTGCACCTGGTCGGCTTCGGGCAAGGCGGACAGCGATTCGGCAAGCGCGGTTTCGTCGCCGCGCGGGGTGACGATCAGCACGCTCGGCAGCGGGTTGTCGCCGAGCGCGTCGATGGCATCGCCAAGGCCGCCGCGTTCGCGCAGTTCCTTCAGGCCTTCCTCCGGCGTTTTCACTTTCACCGTGGCGACGTCGCTGCGCCCGCGCAGATTGGTGGCCAGCGCCTGCGCGCGATCGAGGCCGAGTTCGGGCTTGAGGAACACGGCGATCTCGCGCGACTGCTGTAGTTCGCCGCCGAAGCGCGAAATGTTGTCGAGCACCGCCCACAGGCCCAGCGGCAGCGCCAATGCCACCGCCATCACACCGATGGTGAGCAGCGTCGCCCATGGCCGGCGCACCGCGCGGCCGAGGCTGGAAACGAAGCTGTAAACGTGGTGGTTCAACCACGCGACCGGCCCGGAATGATGGACGCGCGCCTCATTCATCGGCGAGGTCCTCGGGCGAAATGTCGTCCACCAGCTGGCCATGGTCGAGCACCAGCACGCGCCGCTTCATGCGCTTGACCAGCCCGAGGTCGTGGCTGGCGACGAGCACGCTGGTGCCGCGTTCGGGCAAGGACGCGAACAACGCCATGATTTCCGCGGACAGGGTCGGATCGAGGTTGCCGGTGGGTTCGTCTGCGAGCAGCAATCGCGGTTCGCCCACCACCGCGCGGGCGATGCCGACGCGCTGTTGTTCGCCGGCGGAAAGCTGCGTCGGCAGCGCGCGATCGCGGTCGCCGAGGCCGAGGCGTTCGAGGATGCTGCGCACACGCTTGCCGATCTCGCCGCGTTTCATCCCGCGCAGGACCAGCGGCAACGCGATGTTCTCGTACACGCTGCGGTCGAGCAGCAGGCGATGGTCCTGGAACACCACGCCGACTTCGCGCCGGTGCAGTGCCTCGCGACCGCGCCGCACCTTGGCGAGGTTGCGTTCGTTGAACAGCACGGTGCCGCGGCTCGGCCGTTCGGCGAGGTGGATGAGCTTCAGCAGCGTGCTCTTGCCGGCGCCGGAATGCCCGGTGAGGAACAGCATTTCGCCCGGCTGGATGTCGAAACTGACTTCGCGAAGCGCCTGCCGGCCGCCTGCGTAGACCTTGCTGACGTTGTCGAAGCGCAGGACCGGCATGGCGACGACGCGACCTCTCCGTGGCGTTGAGGCGCAGTATCGCCCGCGGCGCCGACGGCGGCCAGCATCCCGCCGAGCACAGCAGGCGCGTGGGCGGGTTGTCAGTGCTGTTTGCTGGGCGAACGCGTCACCAGCGACTTCAGCCCGCGGCCGATGCGCGTCAGCAGCGAAGGCTGCGCGGCGGCAGGCGTCGCCGGCGGCGCGGCAGCAGTAGCGCCCGATTGCGGCGCGGCGCCTTCCACGCGGCGTCCGCCGCGACGACGACGGCGCTTGCGCGGTGGGCGTTGTTCGCCGTCGGCGAGCGGGAGTTGCGCCTGGGCCGGGGTTTCGGCGGCGGCCGTTGCCGGTGCCTCGGGCCGGGGCTTGCGCGGCGGGCGCGGCCCACGGTTCTCGCCATCGCGATCACCGGCGGCTTGTCCCGAGCCCGTCGAAGGACGACGTTCGCCGCTACGTCCGCCGCGTCCACCGGAACGTTCGCCACGACCGCCACTGCGGCCGCCGCGCTTGGCGTCCTCGGCGGCGCGGGCCTCGCGCACTTCCCTGAAGATCTCGCCGATGCTTTCGCCATCCTCGGCCACCGCCTCGACCTGCGGCCGCGGCGCGCGCGGCACTGCGACCAGCATTTCCGGAGTGACGTGCTCGCCCGGGATCTTCTGGTCGATGTAGGCCTCGATGTCCGGCAACGACATGCCGTAGCGCTCGCAGGCGAAGCTGATCGCATCGCCCTCGGCACCCAGGCGCGCGGTGCGGCCGATGCGGTGCACGTAATCCTCGGCGTCGAACGGCAGGTCGTAGTTGTAGACGTGCGACACGCCATCGATATGCAGGCCGCGCGCGGCGACGTCGGTGGCGACCAGCAGCTCCAGCTGGCCGGCCTGGAACTTCTTCAGCAGCGACTCGCGCTTCTTCTGCGGCACGTCGCCGCTGAGCACGCCGACCCGGTAGCCGGCCTTCTCCAGCGCGCGCGCCACGCGTTCGACGAACGCCTTGGTGTTGACGAACACCATCGTGCGCGCGCCCTCGCTGCGCGAGAGCAGGCCGAGCAGCAACGGGATCTTCTCTTCGTCGGCCGGGTAATAGACCTTCTGGCGCACGCGTGCGGCAGTGACGGTCTCGGCTTCGACCACCAGCTTCTCGGGCTCGTTCATGTGCTCGTAGGCGAGCTCGAGCACGCGGTGCGACAGCGTCGCGCTGAACAGCAGGGTCTGTCGTTCGGTGCGGATCGGCATGCGCCGCAGCAGGAAGCGGATGTCCTTGATGAAGCCGAGGTCGAACATGCGGTCGGCCTCGTCGAGCACGCAGACCTCGCAGGCGTGCAGCGACACGACCTTGTGCTGCTTGACGTAGTCGATCAGGCGGCCGGGGGTGGCGATGATCACGTCGGCGCCGGCCTGCAGCTGCGCGCGCTGCTTGTCGTAGTCGACGCCGCCGTACACGAGCGCGAACTTGAGGCCGAGGTCGGAGGCGAACTTCACCGCGTCCTTGTGGATCTGGATCGCCAGCTCGCGGGTCGGCGCGAGGATCAGCGCGCGCGGGTCCTCGGGCTTGCGATCGGCCAGCGCCGGCCTGGTCAGCAACCGGTTGATGACGGTGATCAGGAACGCCAGGGTCTTGCCGGTGCCGGTCTGGGCCTGGCCGGCGACGTCGCGGCCGGCGAGCGCCAGCGGCAGGGTCAGGGCCTGGATCGGAGTGCAGCGGTTGAAACCGGCGGCTTCGAGCCCCGCGAGCAACGCGGGATGCAGGTCGAAGGAGGAAAAACTGATATCGGTCAGGGGTTTGTCGGACACGGGTGCTTGGCCTCGGGGCGCCACGAGGGCGCGCATGCGCATGCATGCTTGTATGAATGGGAGGCAGCCACGCAGACTGCCGGGAAGGTCCGGGGCTGGTCGTTCCCGGCACGACAACGCGACTTGAATGCCGCGCTGGACTCCCCAAGTTTAACATTCCCCTTATTCCCTGCTGCCGGGCCACTGCCCGCCAGTCCAACGTTTCCGCAGGAGAACTCCGTGAGCGACAAGGTCATCCACGCCACCGACGCCGATTTCGATGCCGCCGTGCTGCAGTCCAGCGAGCCGGTGCTGGTCGATTTCTGGGCGCCGTGGTGCGGCCCGTGCAAGATGATCGCGCCGGCGCTGGACGAACTGGCCGCGGCCTACGCCGGCAAGGCCAAGATCGTGAAGGTCGACGTCGACCAGAACCAGGCGACCGCGATCAAGTACCACGTGCGCTCGATCCCGATGCTGCTGGTATTCAAGGACGGCCAGGTCCACGGCACCCAGATCGGGGCGGTGGGCAAGGCCCAGCTCGGGCAGATGATCGAGAAGGCGCTTGACCAGAAAGACGCCTTGACCGGCCTGTCCCGCTGAATCCCCTGCGCCTGCGCTGCAGGAGCGACCCTGGGGGCGCGACCTGCGGCAAGCGATCCGGCTGAACAATCGCGCCCCGAAGGGCGCTCCCATCGGCAACGCCGCTTGCGCGCCACGGCGCGCCAGTGCTAGTTTTCCCCCACGTTTCGGCGCCAGATTGGGCACGCCCCGCCGCCGCACCTCCTCTTCCAGACCTTTCCCGACGTCCTGAGGACGTTTCCCGATGCTCGCGCAACGCGAGCGCTCGCCACTGCGAGGTTTTCCCGCTTGTCCGACGATACCGAAACCACCCCGAAGCGCCGCGGCCGTCCGCCGAAGGCCCGACCCGAAGCTGCAAGCTCCCAACCGCCGGATGGCGGTTTGTCTGCCGCGCCCGCCACCCCGCCACCGCCCCCCGCCGCCGCTGAACCGGCATCCCCCGCGCCGCCGCCAGAGGCCAGCGCGCCGGCGCCGCAGTCGAACGACGCGCCTTCCGAAGGCGGCTTCGAATCGCGCGGCGGCCAGCAGGACGGCCAGCGCTTCAACAACCAGAACCAGCAAGGCGGCAACAACCGCCGCGACCGTTTCCGCAACCGGCGCGACCGCCAGCGCGAGCGCTACCAGAACGGCCTGCCGCAGGACGACAGCGGCGGCGGCAACGGCGAAGGCTTCGTGCCGCGCCCGCACCCGCAGGTACCCGAAGGCTTCCCGACCTATTCGCTGGGCGACCTCAAGCGCATGCCCGCGCCGAAACTGATCGACATCGCCGAGCAGTTGCAGATCAGCGAAGGCGTCGCCCGCGCGCGCAAGCAGGACATCATCTTCGGCATCCTCAAGGTGCTGACCCGCCACGGCGAAGGCGTCGCCGCCGATGGCGTGCTGGAAATCCTGCCGGACGGCTTCGGCTTCCTGCGCAGCGCCGAGGCCAGCTACCTCGCCGGCCCGGACGACACCTACATCTCGCCCTCGCAGATCCGCCGCTTCAACCTGCGCACCGGCGACCACATCTCCGGCCGAATCCGCTGGCCCAAGGATGGCGAACGCTATTTCGCGCTGAACATCGTCGACACCATCAACGGCGAGCCGCTGGAAGCCTCGAAGAACAAGGCGCTGTTCGAGAACCTGACCCCGCTGTTCCCGCGCAAGCGCTTCAAGCTCGAGCGCGGCGACGGATCCACCGAGGACATCGCCGGCCGCATCCTCGATTTGATGGCGCCGCAAGGCAAGGGCCAGCGCGCGCTGATCGTTTCGCCGCCCAAGGCCGGCAAGACGATGATGCTGCAGCAGATCGCCAGCGCGATCACCTACAACCACCCCGACGTGCACCTGATCGTGCTGCTGATCGACGAGCGCCCGGAAGAAGTGACCGAAATGCAGCGCACCGTGCGCGGCGAGGTGATTTCGTCCACGTTCGACGAACCCGCCGCGCGCCACGTGCAGGTCGCCGAGATGGTGATCGAGCGCGCCAAGCGCCTGGTCGAGCACAAGCGCGACGTGGTGATCCTGCTCGATTCGATCACCCGCCTCGCCCGCGCCTACAACAACGTCGTCCCGTCCAGCGGCAAGGTACTGACCGGCGGCGTGGACTCCAACGCGATGCACCGGCCGAAGCGCTTCTTCGGCGCCGCGCGCAATGTCGAGGAAGGCGGTTCGCTCACCATTATTGCAACTGCGCTGGTCGATACCGGCAGCGCGATGGACAAGGTGATCTACGAAGAGTTCAAGGGCACCGGCAATTCCGAAGTGCACCTGGACCGCCGCATCACCGAGAAGCGCGTGTATCCGGCGATCGGCGTGAACCTCTCCGGCACCCGCCGCGAGGATCTGCTGATCGAACCGGACCTGCTGCAGAAGATCTGGATCCTGCGCAAGCTGCTGCATCCGATGGACGAGATCGCGGCGATGGAATTCCTGCTCGACAAGATGAAGAGCACCAAGTCCAACGACGAGTTCTTCGCTTCGATGAAGCGTTGAGTCTTCGCGCGAAGCTAGAAGAAAACGCCCCGCGATGCGGGGCGTTTTTTGTTGCGGCGATCAGCCTTGCATCAGTGGCGTCAGAAGCTTTGGGCCAACGCCATCCAGGGAGAACAGACCGGCGGGTAGTGCATCGATTCCGCCCGCGTTCTTTTCGTCCTCCGGGTTCCGCCATGGAATGTTCGCGCGCGGTCCGGGCAGATAGGCATGCCACTTGCCGTAATTCCCGTCCTCGGGTTGGCCATTTCTCATCCGGAAGACCAAAGGCATGACTCCCGACCAGTAGGGCTTGCTCGCCCCTTCGCCACTCGCCGGCACGATGAAGGTCCAATCGCGCAGGACTGCCAACGATCTTTCGCCAAGCAGCTTGCGCGCATGCGCCATCTGCGCATCGGTGCCGGTCGCGGTCAGGTTCACTTGTTCGACGATTCCATCCATGACCCTGCCATCCGGCCCGATCTTCAGCGCGATGTAGACGTCGCCCGTCGCACCGGACATCATCAATGCCGTCACCAGCGTGCCGATGGACGTCCGCTTCCCGACGCTGATCCTGTTTTCCTTGTCGGCGTCATCGAAGAAGCTCGCAGTGCGGATGCCGATGTCATAGTCGCCACCGCCCTTCGGGCTGGCCACGAAGCGCAATGCCACCTTCGCATGGGCGCCGACCGGTTTCCCGTCGATCGTCTTTGTTGCAAATTTCCAGTTCGGGAGTTTCATCGAGACCAGTTGCACGATCTCCGATGGGAGTTTTTCGGGCTTGTCGAGCGCGTAGTGCGCGACCCGGCCATCCGCGTCGATGTCGATCAACCCGGTCACCACCATGCTGAGTTCCATCTGCTTTCGCAGCGCCTGCGGACTGCTTGCATCCACCGCGAAAAAGACCGCCAGCAACGCGACCGCAGCTGCGACCCTGATTCCAAAAGCCGTCATCCTCGTCCCCGTCCTTGAAGTGCGGCGCAATCGCACGCTCGTTCCATGATCACCCCTGCGTCAACGGCGTCAGCAGCCTGGGGCCGGAGCTATCGAGCGTGAGCTCGCCGGCCGGCAATGCATCGACGCCCCCGGCATTGACTTGCCTCGGCCCGCCATCCGGGTCTGCCCATGGGACTTCGGTGTGCGGGCCCGGGATGTATTTTTCCCACTCGCCGTATTTCGCGCGTGCCTCAGTGCCGGCGATTCCGTAATGCACCGGAAGAATCCCGATCCAGTACGGTTTTCCGGCTTGATCGCCCTGAGTCGGGACGTCGAAGATCCACTTGCGCAGCGATGCCAGCGTATTGTTTCCGAGAATCCTGCGTGCCTTTGCCATCTCCACGTCCGTGCCAGAAATGGTGAGGTTCACTTGCTCCACCATCGCGTCCATGACCAAGCCGTCGGGGCCGATCTTCAGGGCGGCATACACGGTACCCGCCATGCCGGAATCGATGGCCTCCTTCGGATACCGCAAGGCCGCTTTTTGTCGAATGCCAAACCGGTTGCCGCTCTCGACATCGGGTCGACCGTTCTTTCCACCACCCGAAAACCAGACGCTCTGGATGCCGGCGGCGTAGTTGCCGTCGCCGTTCGGGGTCGCCAGCAACCGCATCGATATGTAGGTTTGCGCAGCGACCGGCTTTCCGTCGGCCAGTACCGGTTCGAATTTCCATTGCATCACCTGTTTGTCGAGCATTCCGGCGATGCTGGGCGCCAGCTTGTTCATTCCTTCGATCGAATAGTGATCGACGCTTCCGTCGGCATCGATGTCGACCGTGCCCTTGAGCAAAATGCTGAATTGGGCCTGCTCGCGTTTCGGCTGCGTGTCGGCTGCGCCGGCGATGAAGGCGACGGCGAGCAGGGCCGATGCGACCACGATCATGGTTCCCCAAGCCTTCATTCCCGCCTCCCGTCCTTGAAGTGCGGCGCGAGCATAGCGCGGCTCGATCACCCGCGTGTTCCGTAATCAGCCTTGCATCAGTGGCGTCAGAAGCTTGGGTCCAGAATTGTCGAGCGAAAGCACGCCTTCGGGTGCCGCGTCGTTCCCGCAATGGCTGTTGTCACCGCCCTTGTCGAGGGTGCGCCATGGAATGGGTGTGCAGGGCCCGGGGATGTATGCCCGCCATTCCCCATAACCGGCTTCGGCCGGCGAACCGTTCTGGTCCGAGAGCCGGAAGGTCACCGGAAGGAATCCGGACCAGTACGGCTGGCCGGCACGCTCGCCTTTGGTCGGGACATTGAATGTCCACTGACGCACCACCTTCAGCGTCGGCTGCGAGAGCAATCTGCGCAACCTCGCCATGTCCCCGTCCGAGTACAGGGTGGGCAGATTCACCTGCTCGACGATGGCGTCCTCCACCTTGCCATCCGGGCCGATCTTCAGCGCAAGGTACAGGTCCGCCGCGTCCAGTCCCGTCGACATCAGCGCCGATACCATGGGGCCCCGCGAGGTTTTCTTGCGGACACTGATGCGCTCGTCCTCGCCTTCGCTGTCGCCCCAGAAGTAGGCGCTCTGGATATGCACGTCGAAATTCTGTGTGTCCGCGGGCTTGGCGACGATGCGCAACTGCATCTTCGTGCGTGCTCGCACCGGTTTGCCGTCGACCAGTGTCGGCTCGAATCGCCATTGCGAAACCTGCATGCCGACCATTCCGGCCACCGCTGGCGAAAGCTTTCCGGAATCATCGAGCGCATAACTTTCGACGCTGCCATCCGGCCGCATGTCGATGGTGCCCTTCACCAGCATGCTCATCTCGGACATCCGGAGCAGACGCTCCTGATCGGCCGCATCGGCTGCAAAACCGAGCGCTAGTAGCGCCAACAACAGCGCAGCCCTGATTCCCCAACCCTTCATCCCCGTTCCCCATCCCTGAAACCCGGCGCGAGCATAGCGCGGCTCAATCGTCCACGCTCTCCAGATCGTCCTCGGCGAAGCGCCAGGCGCCTTCCTCGCGCAGCATCCGCACGCGGCCGCGGCGGCGGATGTCGTCGCGGTCGGTGCCTTCGACCCACAGCACCGCGCTGTCGCCATCGACCAGCCCGCGCGCGATGTCGGCCTGCAGCGGCGTGCCGTCGCGCAGGTCCTTGATCGATTCCTTCACCTGCGCCGCATCGTCCTCGGGGAAGCGGTACGCATGCTCGCTGTCGCCGAGCTTGCGCAGCGCCGCGACATCGCCTTTCGCCAACGCGGCGAGCCATGCACGGTATGCGGCTCCCGGCTCGCCGCCATCGGCCGGCAACGGCTTGCCCGGCAACGGCGTCACCGCGACGTCGAAGCGCAGGTCGAAATCGTAGGTCTGGTCGAAGAAGGATTCGGGCTCTTTCAATTCCCAACCGCCGGCGACGCGGCCCGGCTCGAACGTGTCCAGCCCGAACGTGCCGTAGCCGGAGGTGTTGAACGAATCGTCCGGTTGCTTGCGGTTGTAGAACATCCCGCATTCGGAACTGTCCGCGCTGATGCAGATGCGCACGTAACCACCGGCGCGGTCGCCGAGTTCCGCGCGCACTTCGTCCTCGGGATCGAACGCGGCCGCGACCTTGGCTGCGTCCAGCGGGAAATCGCCGAGGTACACGAAGGTCTGCGCGCCGTCGTCGTAGCCGCGGTCGCGGACCACGGCGATGGCGTACTTCGCGTCGACATGGGTTTCGCCCAGCCGGAAATGCCCGCCCCCGGCCGCGAATGCGTTCGCCATCGACAGGACGAGCGGCGCCATGGCGGCGGCGCGGAGCATGGACATGGCGCTCTCCTCGCGGGCGTTCCACTGCGATAACGCCGAAATCCGCCGCGACCGGCCTATCATCGGCCCCGGAGGTGCCCATGCACGACGGCGGTCTCGAACTCGCGTTGGTGTTCCTGCTCGCGGCGGTGGTCGCGGTGCCGGTGTTCAAGCGCTTTGGCCTCGGCGCGGTGCTCGGCTACCTCGTCGCCGGCGTGCTGCTTGGCCCGCATGCGCTGAAGGTCGTGGCCGATCCCGAACGCGTGCTCGCCGCCAGCGAGATCGGCGTGGTGATGATGCTGTTCGTGATCGGGCTGGAACTGTCGCTGCCGCGGCTGAAGCTGATGAAGCGCCCGATCTTCGGCACCGGCGGGCTGCAGGTGCTGCTGACCGCCGCGGTGCTGGGCGGTTTCGTGATGCTGCAGGGCCTGGCCTGGCAAACCGCGATCGTGGTCGGGGTCGGGCTGGCGCTGTCCTCGACCGCGGTCGGCCTGCAGTTGCTGACCGAGCGCAAGGAACTCAACAGCGACCACGGCCGCCTCGCGTTCGCGATCCTGCTGTTCCAGGACCTGGCCGCGATCCCGTTGCTGGCGGCGATCCCGCTGCTGGCGCACGCGGCCGATGCCGGAACCAATACCTGGCTGGCGGTGGCCAAGGCGATGGGCGCCATCGCCGCGCTGGTGTTCGGCGGCCGCTTCCTGCTGCGCTACCTGTTCGGGATCATCGCCCGCACCGGCATGCCCGAAGTGTTCACCGCCACCGCGTTGCTGGTGGTGCTGGGTAGCGCGTGGCTGCTGCAGCTGGTGGGCCTGAGCGCGGGCCTCGGCGCATTCCTCGCCGGCGTATTGCTGGCCGATTCGGAATTCCGGCACGAACTGGAATCGCAGATCCAGCCGTTCGAGGGCCTGTTGCTCGGCCTGTTCTTCATGGCCGTGGGCATGAGCATCGACCTGCGCGTGGTCGCCGCCGATCCGGCATCGATCGCCATCGGCGTGGCGGTGCTGATGCTGGTGAAGTTCATCCTGCTGTTCGCCCTCGGCCTACGTCCCGGCAAGCTGTCCACGCGCGGTGCGTTGCTGTTGGGCGCGGTGCTCGCGCTGGGCGGCGAATTCGCCTTCGTGGTGTTCAACGAAGCTGACCGCGCCAACCTGCTGGCGAAAGCGCAGCACGACCGCCTGACCGCCATCGTCGGCCTGTCGATGGCAGTGACGCCGCTGCTGTTGATCGCGATCGTGCGCCTGCTCGCGCTAGGCAAGCCGAAGGGGCCCGCGCGCGCGTTCGACGAAATCCCGGACGAACAGCCGCAGGTGCTGATCGCTGGCTTCGGTCGCTTCGGCCAGATCGTCGCGCGATTGCTGTTCGCCCAGCACATCCGCTTCGTGGCGATCGATCCGGACGTGGAGCAGGTCGATTTCTTCCGCCGCTTCGGCAACCCGATCTATTACGGCGACCCGGCCAAGCCCGACCTGCTGCGCTCGGCCGGTGCGGCGCAAATCAAGGTGTTCGTGGTCGCGGTGGACGACATGGAGGCGAGCCTGCGCATCACCCGCCTGCTGCGCCGCCAGTACCCGAAGGCGAAGGTGTTCGTGCGTGCGCGCGACCGTCGCCATGCGTGGCAGCTGATGGATTTCGGGGTAGTGCCGATGCGCGAGACCTTCGGAAGCAGCCTGGAGATGGGCCGCGACGTGCTGGTCGCGCTCGGCGTTCCGCCCGAGGTCGCGGACGACCGCGCGCGCCGTTTCCGCGAGCTCGACGAACGCCTGCTGGAAGCGCAGTACCTCGTCTACGACGACGAGGACGCGCTGCGCCAGACCAATGCCGATGCGCGCAAGGAACTGGAGCAGTTGTTCGCCGCGGAACTCGGCGAGGGCGAATTCGGCGACGTGGCGAAGGTGCAGGACGAAGCGGCGCCGGGGGGTTGAGAAGTCGTCATTCCGGCGAAAGCCGGAATCCAGTGCCTTTCGTTCCGATTACCGAAAAGCAAAGACGCTGGATTCCGGGCTCATCGCCGATGAAGCCGGCGATGCCCCGGAATGACGGTGTGTAACCATGTCACTGTTGAATCGATACAGTCGATCCAACTTATGACTTCCTATTTGGCGGAGCGAAATACGTCCCTCACCTTCTCGGTGACGTCCAAGAAGCGCGGAGGCACAGGGCCAATCCAGTATCTGCCGCTGTCGCCGAATGGCTCTTCGATTTCGAAGAGTTGTTCGTCCACGATAAACTCGCAGAAAGACGACTCACGAAGCCAGGAAAACACCTTTGGCGCACGCGTGACTTTTGCTCCGGGAATGTTTGCAGCTATCGCGCAAACCCTGCGTCGACTCGTGAACGTATTGCCAATTTCGAATGCGAGCAAGCGGCCGTTCGGACCTTGAATGTCGTAAGTTTTCATACGACAGTGCTTCGAGCTATTCCCTCAAAAACCGCGCCATCGACGGCGGCTGCGCGGCGGCTGGCGGCGCGAGTTCGGCGGCGACGTCGACGAAGCCGCGCATCAGCGCGACCTCGCGCGGGCGGCGGTTGAGCGCATCGCGCAGGTCAGGATCCGCGCCAGCGCGCAGCAAACGCTGCGCCACGCGCAACAATCCGTGCAATGCGGCGAGGTGCAGCGGGCCGAAACCGCGCGGATCGCGCGCTTCCAGCGACACCGGTTCGTCGAGCAGGTGATCGAGCGCGGCGAGGAGCACGTCCTCGTCGCAGGCGGTGCCGGGTTCGGCGCGCGCGCCAAGCAGCAGCAATAACGGCGTCACCCCGCCGGCCGCGACGTGGTCGGGTTCCGCGCCGGCCAGCAGCAGCGTGTCGAGCAGCGCGAGCAGGCGCGGGCGTTCGCGCGCGGTGAAGCCGTACAACATGGCGCAATGCAGCGGCGTCAGTCCCTGCGCATCGCCGGCGTGCACGTCCGCGCCGGCCGCGAGCAGGCGTGCGCACACGTCGGGCAGGCCGAGCGCCGCGGCCAGCATCAGCACGGTGACCTCGCCGGGCAGTCGCTGTTCGAGGCTGGCGCCGGCATCGAGCAGGCGTTCGACGATCTCGACGTGGCGCATGCTCACCGCCGCCGACAACGGCGTGGCGCCGGTGTTGGCCGCGCGTTGCGGATCGGCGCCGCGCGCGAGCAGCAATTCGGTGGTCGCGCGATGGCCGCCGCCGGCCGCGCGCAACAAGGCGGTGCAGCCCTGCGCATCGGCGGTATCGATGGCGAAACCGAGTTCGAGCAGGCGCCGAACCGCATCGGTGTCGCCGACGATCGCCGCCGCAGGCAGGTCCCCGGCGCGCAACGCGCGACGCGGCAACGGCCAGCCGCGCCAGTCGAGCCAGTCGGCGAGGTCGCGGCGACCGCCGGAAAGGGCGACGCCCAGCGGCGTCTGTCCGTCCGCGGCGAGGATGTCCGGGCGCGCACCGGCGGCGACCAGCTGCTTCAGCGCCGATTCGCGGCCGAGCGCGGCGGCCAGGTGCAGCGCGGCCATGCCGTGCGCATCGCGCGCGTCGAGGTCGACGCCGATCGCGACCAGGCGCGAACACAGTTGCGGCCAACCCAGCCGCACCGCCAGCGCCAGCGGCGGATCGCCCGCTTCGCTGTTTCCGAACGGATCGGCGCCGCGATCGAGCAGGTCGAGCGCGAACTGCTGCTGCGAGGAAGCGGTGTGTTCGCCACTCACGCATGCGGCGAGGAAACGCGCGAGCCCGCCGCGTCCCGCCGGCGACGCCGCGCGGCGCAGGTAGAGCTGCAATGCCGGCAGCGCTTCGGGTCCGCGCGCGAGCAGCGCGAACACCGGGACGCTGCCGTCGGCATCGCGCGTCTCCGCATCGGCGCCGTGCGCGAGCAACCAGGCGAGGGCGTCGGTGCGCAGCGCAAGCCGCGGTTCGTGCAGCAGTTCACCGAGTTCGCGCGGGCCGAGCAGGCGCGCGAGCGCATCGAGGCCTTCGGGCTGGCGTTCGACCAGGCCATCGCGCAGCAGCGACTGCGGCGTGCGGTCCGGCGGCGCCTGCGCGTTGTCGCCGCCGACGCTCGCCGGCAGCGGGTAGTCGGGATCGAACAGCGAAACCAGCGACCAGCGACCAGCGGCTGCGGCGATGTCGACTGGCGTGCGTCCGTCGAGTGCGGCGTGGTGCGGATCCGCGCCGAGTTCGAGCAGGCGACGCACCGTCGCGGTGGACGGCAACTCCGCAAGCGCGGCGATCGCGAGCGCGCCGCGACCCTCGTGGTCGACCGCCGCGACTTCGGCGCCGGCCACGTGCAGGGCATCGACCACCGCGACGTTGCCGCCTTCGGCCGCGTCCAGCAGCGGCGTGCGTCCGTCGCCGTCGCGTGCGCGCGCATCCGCGCCGGCTTCGAGCAGGGCATGGACGATGCCGGGATGGCCTGCGCGTGCCGCCGCGTGCAGCGCGCCGCGTCCATGCGCGTCGCGCGAATCCACCCGCGCCTTGTGCTTGAGCAGCAGTTGCACGCCGGAGGCATCGTCGTCGTCGCCGCCGGCCGCGGACAGCAGCGCCGGCGCCGCGTCCGCGGCTTCGGGTTTCGCGCCGAGTTCGAGCAGGAAGCGCGCGAGCCGCCAGTTTCCGCAGGCGCAGGCGACCCCGAGCGGGGTCACGCCTTCGTCGTTGCGCGCATCGAGTTCCGCGCCCGAATCGCGCAGCAGCGCGGCCACGCCCGGATCGGAACTGCGCGCGGCGTGGTGCAGCGGCGTGTTGCCGTCGCGATCGCGGCCGCGCGCGTCGGCGCCGTTCGCGAGCAGGGTCATCACCGCCTCGGGACGACCGTGCCAGCTGTCGCGCGTGGCCGCGAGCAAGGGCGTCATGCCCGCATGCGCCTGGTTGAGGTCGACGCCGCACGCGATCAGGGCGCGCAGCAGGCGCAAATCCGGCAGCACCGCGGCGAGTACCGGCAGCACGCGCTGGTCGCGATCGTCCGCGGGCGGCAGCGCGTGCGCGTCGGCGCCGGCTTCGAGCAGTTCCAGCGCGCGTTCGACCCGGCCGCCTCGTGCGGCGGCGTACAACTCGGGCGCGAGGTCCGGCGCGGGCGCGGCGGCGATCGGTGCGAAAGCCTCGGGCGCATGCACGGTTTCGACGCTTTCGGATCCGGCTTCACCGACGGATTCACGTTCTCCGGCAACTTCCGCAGTCCGCGCGGGCGCGACCTCGCGCTGCATCCACCAGTGCAATGCCGGCCACGCCACCACGCACACCATCGCGAGCGCATGGCGTGCACTGGCCGACAGCGCATCCGGCCATGCCAGCAACACCACAGACGCCAGCACCAGCGCCACTGCGCAGGCAACGCCGAGGCCGTGCCACGAGGTCCACGGCGGGGCTTCGTCGCGCAGGCGCGATGCGGGGCCGGCGATTTCCGCGCGATGCCAGGCGCTCCATCCATGCCAGAGCGAGACCAGGCCGAGCCCGAACGCCGCGCTCAGGCCGAACACGCCGCCAAGGCCGGGCTTGAACACCAGGCTCGCCAGCGGCCAGGCCAGCAGCAGGCCGGCAACCAGCAGCGCGACGCCCCAACGTTGCGCCAGCGCGAGCAGGTCGGCCCAGGCGAACGGCGCATCGCGTCCGCGCAGCAACAGCGCGAACAACGGCTGCGCCAGCCAGCCGCAGGCGGCCGCGGCGATGCCGCCGAACGCGGTCGCGGCCGCGGCCAACAGCGCGCCCGCGCCGAGCGCGATGGCACGCAGGTTCCCGTTGCGCTCAGGCATCGGTGCCCCAGTCTTCGCTCATCGGATCGGCCATGGTCGGCGGGAACTGAAGGTGGAAGCCGCGCGACGCGAGGTTGCCGCGCACCACGTCGGGGTCTTCCTGCGCGAGCTTGCGGCCCGGAGCGAGGTCGACATCGAGCACGAACTGCAACGCGCCGAGCTGCGTGCGCAGCGGTTCGGGCAGGCGGGCGAAATCGTCGCGCGCGGCGAGGTAGACGTAGGTATCGGCCTTTTTCAGGCTCTTGTAGACGTAGGCCAGCATCGCGATCGGGGGAAACCGCCGGAAAGAAGGAATTCGCGGCGATTGTGCGGGAAAGCGCGGTTCGGCGGAACCTTCCGTTCAGCGAACGCGCGTCGGCGACGACCCGGCTAGTGGTAACCGGCGTCGGCCTCGACCTTGCCGGCGAACACCCGGTACGACCACCACGTGTAGCCCAGGATCACCGGCAGCAGCACGACCAGCCCGGCCAGCACGAAGCCCTGCGAGGACGGCGGCGATGCGGCCTGCCAGATCGTCAATCCCGGCGGCACCATGTACGGCCAGATGCCGAGCACCAGTCCGGCGAAACCCAGCCCGAAGAAGCACAGCGTGAGCACGAACGGGCGCGCGTCGCGGCCTTGCGCCATGACTGCGCGCCACAGCGCGAACGCGTTCAGCAGCACCAGCAACGGCACCGGCGACAACCACCAGAAATGCCCGCCCTCGAACCAGCGCGCCATGATCCGGCTGTCGAGAAACGGCAGCCAGGCGCTGACCAGACCCATGAACACCACGACCACCAGCATCAGCGGCCGCGCCAGCGTGCGCGCGACCTTCTGCAGCGCGCCCTCGGTCTTGAGGATCAGCCAGCACGCGCCGAGCAGCGCATAGCCGAACACCACCGCGGCGCCGGTGAGCATGGCGAACGGGCTGAAGAAGCCGAACATCCCGCCGATGTACTTGCCCTGCGCCAGTGGCATGCCTTCGACCACCGCGCCGAGGATCACGCCCTGCCAGAACGCCGCGCACAGCGAACCCAGCGCGAACGCGATTCCCCACAGGAATTTCGAGCGATGCGCCTTGAAGCGGAATTCGAACGCCACGCCGCGGAACACCAGCGCCACCAGCATCAGCAGCACCGGCAGGTACAGCGCGGACAGGATCAATGCATAGGCTTTCGGGAACGCAGCCAACAATCCCGCACCGCCGAGCACCAGCCAGGTTTCGTTGCCGTCCCAGATCGGCGCCGCGGTATTCATCATGTGGTCGCGCTGGTGTTCGTCCTCCGCGAACGGCAGCAGGATGCCGAGCCCGAGCACGAAGCCGTCGAGCAGCACGTACATCAGCACGCCGAAGCCGATCACGCCGAACCAGATAATGGGAAGCCAGTAGTCCATCAGCCGCCCTCCACCGGTTCATCCGGCAGCGACAAGGGCCGCGCCGGGGTCTTTTCGCCGCCGTCGAGGTGCTTGGGCGGCTGCTTCACCGGCCCGATCAGCAGCAGCTTGCGCAGGTACCAGATGCCGAAGCCGAAGATGAAGAAATAAACCGCGGCATACACGAGCAGCGACGACAGCACCGCCGCGGCCTGAATGTTGGGGCTGACCGAATCGGCGGTGCGCAGCACGCCGTAGACCGTGTAGGGCTGGCGCCCGATCTCGACCACGTACCAGCCCGCGAGCAGCGCGACGAATCCGGCCGGGCTCAGCCAGCGCCAGCCATCGAGCAGGATTTTCGATTCGAACAAGGTCTTGCGCTTCCACGCCCACAGCGAAGCGAACGCAAGCAGCAGCATCAATACGCCGAGCCCGACCATCACCCGGAATGCATAGAACACCGGCTTCACCGGCGGGCGTTCGCTGCGCGGCACCGCGGTCAGCGGCTGGATCTCGCCGCGCAGCGTGTGGGTGAGGACCAGGCTGCCGAGTTGCGGGATCGCGATTTCGTAATCGTTGCGTTCCTCGCGTTCGTTCGGCACCGCGAACAGCACCAGCGGCACGCCCTTGCCCTCGCCCTCGCTGTGCCAGTGCGCTTCCATCGCCGCCAGCTTCACCGGCTGGTGTTCGCGCACGTTCAGGCCGTGCAGGTCGCCGGCAACGATCTGCAGCGGCACCGCGATCGCGGCGAACGCCATCGCGTGCACCAGCATCCGCTTGCCGGCCTCGACGTGCACGCCGCGGCGCAGGTACCAGGCGCTGACGCCGCCGATCACGAAGCAGGTGGTGATGAACGCGGCCAGCACCATGTGCGCCAGCCGGTACGGGAACGAGGGGTTGAACACGATCGCCCACCAGTCGGCGGGTTGCAGCACGCCCTGCGCATCGATGGTGAAACCCTGCGGCGTCTGCATCCAGCTGTTGGCGGAGATGATCCAGAACGTCGAGATCAGCGTACCGAGCGCGACCATGCAGGTCGCGAAGAAATGCAGGCGGTCGGATACGCGCTTCCAGCCGAACAGCATCACGCCGAGGAAGCCGGCTTCGAGGAAGAACGCGGTCAGCACCTCGTAGCTGAGCAACGGGCCGAGGATGTTGCCGGCCTTCTCGCTGAGCACCGCCCAGTTGGTGCCGAACTGGAAGCTCATCACGATGCCGCTGACCACGCCCATGCCGAACGACACGGCGAAGACCTTCAGCCAGAAGAAATACAGGTCGCGCCAGAGGTCGTCGCGCGTTTTCAGCCAGCGCCATTCGATGAAGGCCAGCCAGTGCGCGAGGCCGATCGTGAAGGCCGGGAACAGGATGTGGAACGAGATCACGAACCCGAACTGGATCCGCGACAGCAGGAGTGCATCCACGCATCGACTCCGCGCCGCGCGAGGGCGCGACGCCCACGGCGTATTGTGCGCCGCATCATGCCCCGCGGCCAGTGCCGCGCGGTCATGCCGGACGATTGGCACGGTGGCGGGCGCGACGCGACTGCTAACCTGCGCCGACTTCGATTCCGGATCGTCCCATGCGCCTCGCCCCGCTCGCTTTCGCCTTCCTGTTCGTCCTGCCGTCGGCGCAGGCCGCCGAACCTTTGTCTCTCGCGCAGATCATGGCCGACCCGGACTGGATCGGCCCGTCGGTGGAAGACGCCTGGTGGCGCTGGGACGGCAAGGCCGTCGACTACACGCTCAAGCGCGAAGGCGCGAGCATCCGCGACACCTGGCAGCAGCCGCTCGAGCCTGCCCCCGCGGAAGCGGGGGGCACGGCGGCGAAAGTCGGCGACGCGGATCGCGCCAAGCTCGACGCATCCGACGTGGCCTACGACGCTGGCGGTTCGCGCATGGCTTTCGTCCGCAACGGCGACGTGTTCGTGCGCGACCTGCGCAGCGGCGCCCTCACCCAGCTCACGCGCAGCAACGACGGGGAATCGCGCCTGCAGTGGGGCAGCGACGGCGCGCTGGTCTGGCGCGGCGACGACAACGCGTGGTTCCGCTGGAACGGCAACGTGGTTGCGCAGGCCGCGCAACTCGAAGCGGCCGATGCGCCCGGCACGGCGCCGGCCGACGACAGCCTGCGCGATCGCCAGCTGCGCCTGATGCGCACCCTCGCCGACGACAAGGCGCAGCGCGATGCCGCGCGCGAACAGGACGAAACCTGGCGCCGCGCGGATCCGTCGCGAGCGCCGGCGCCGCTCTACCTCGGCAAGGACGTCGACATCGTCGATTCCTCGCTTTCACCCGACGGCCGCTGGCTGCTCGCGGTGACGACGGAAAAGGGCGCGGATGCGGGCAAGGCCGGCCAGCTGCAGAAGTTCGTCACCGAATCCGGGTACGAGGAACAGGAAGAGGAACGCACCCGCGTCGGCCGCAACGATCCGCTGCCGCAGAAACTGTGGCTGGTGGATGTCGCCAGCGGCAAGGTCAGCGAATTGAAGTTCGATCCGCTGCCGGGCATCGCCGCCGATCCGCTCGCCGCGCTGCGCAAGGCCGCGGGCAAGGATGCGTTGAAGGGCAATCGCCCGCTGCAGGTGACGACCAGCGGCGACAACGGCGACGCGCCCTCGATCCGCTGGAGCGGCGATTCGCGCAACGTCGCGGTGATGCTGCGCGCGATCGACAACAAGGACCGCTGGATCGCCTCGGTCGATTTCGCCGACGCGAAGCTGCAGCCGCGCCACCGCCTGCACGACGATGCGTGGATCAACTGGGAATTCAACGAATTCGGCTGGCTGCCCGACGGCCGCACGCTGTGGTACCTGAGCGAGGAAAGCGGCTTCTCGCACCTGTACACGCTCGCGGGTTCGAGTCGCACGCAACTCACCGACGGCAAGTGGGAAACCTCGCAGGTCGCGGTGTCGCGCGACGGCAAGGGTTTCTACTTCCTCTGCAACCGCGATCGTCCCATCGATTACGAAGTCTGCAACGTGCCGGCCACCGGCGGCGCGGTGCGCGAAGTCACCAGCTACGACGGCGTCGAGAACTTCGTGCAGTCGCCCGATGGCTCGAAGCTGCTGGTGCGGCATTCGTCCGCGTATTTGCCGCCGCAACTGGCGGTGGTGGATGCCGGCGGCGGCAACGCGCGCGAGCTCACCGACACCCGCAGCGCCGCGTTCAAGGCGATCGACTGGATCCAGCCCGAATCGGTGCAGGTGCCGTCCAAGCACGGCGCGGGCGCGATCTGGGGCAAGTACTACGGCCCGGCGAATCCGGAACCGGGCAGGAAATACCCGATCGTGATGTTCGTGCACGGCGCCGGTTACCTGCAGAACGCGGAACTGCGCTGGCCGGATTATTTCCGCGAGCAGATGTTCCACAACCTGCTGGTGCAGCAGGGCTTCGTCGTGCTCGACCTCGACTACCGCGCGAGCGAGGGCTACGGCCGCGACTGGCGCACTGCGATCTACCGCTGGATGGGCAAGCCCGAACTCGAGGATTACCTCGACGGCCTCGACTGGGCGGTGGCGAACAGGCAGGCCGACCGCGACCGCGCCGGCATCTACGGCGGCAGCTACGGCGGCTTCATGACCTTCGTCGCGCTGTTCAAGGCGCCGGGCGTGTTCAAGGCCGGTGCCGCGCTGCGCCCGGTCAGCGATTGGACCCAGTACAACCACGAATACACCTCGAACATCCTCAACACGCCGGACCTCGATCCCGAGGCCTACAAGCGTTCCTCGCCGATCGAATACGCCGACGGCCTCCGGGACCGGCTGCTGATCGCGCACGGCATGATCGACGACAACGTGCTGTTCAAGGATTCGGTCGACATGACCCAGAAACTGATCGAGCTGCGCAAGGACAACTGGAGCATCGCGCCCTATCCGATGGAACGGCACGGCTTCGTCCACCCCGACGCCTGGTACGACGAATACCGCCGCATCGACGAACTGTTCCTGGATACGCTGAAGCCGTGACCGCGCCGCCGGGCGCGGTCCGACCCGTTTCCGACACCATTTCGGGCCAAATGGGCGGATGTTCGCCTCCATGATCCGCAGCCGCCCGGCGCTGCGCGCCAACACCGTGCTGCTGCTGGCGGCCCTGTTCCTGCTGCTCGCCGCCAACAGCCGCTTCTGGCATGTGGTGCTGCCGCTGGCCCCGGCGGGGTTCGCCGGCGCGGGCTTCGTCCTCGCGTTCGCCGCGTTGCTGTTGGTGCTGGTCGCGATCCTGCTGCTGCCGCTGAGCTTCAAACCGCTGTTCAAGCCGTGGCTCGGCTTCGTGCTGTTCGTCGCCGCCGGCGCCGCGTATTTCATGGACCACTATGGTGCGGTGGTGGATCGCTTCGCCGTGCAGAGCGTCGCCGAGACCAACCTGCAGGAAGGCGGCGAATGGCTCTCCTGGAAGATGTTGTGGACCCTGCTCGGCCTGTTCGCGCTGCCGCTGGCGGCGCTGTGCTGGGTCCGCATCGACTGGCAGCCGTTCCGGCGCGAGCTGTGGTCGCGGGTCAAACTGGCGCTGGGACTGGCGCTGGTGCTGGCGTTGGCCGCAGGGCTCGGCGGCCGCCAGGTCGCCCCGACCCTGCGCAACCATCGCGAACTCGGCCACCTCGCCAATCCGGTGGCGGTGCTCTCGGCAACCCTGTCCTATGCGCATGAACTGCACCACACGGTGAACGTGGTCGCCGCGCCGCTCGGCCGCGATGCGCGGCGCGCCGACGGCATGGCCGCCGGCGGCAAGCCGGTGGTGTTCGTGCTGGTGCTGGGCGAGTCCGCGCGCGCGGCCAGCTTCTCGCTCGACGGCTACGCGCGCGATACCAACCCCGAGCTTTCGAAGCTGCCGATCGATTATTTCGGCAACGTGCATTCCTGCGGCACCGATACCGCGGTCTCGGTGCCATGCATGTTCTCCAACCTCGGCCGTTCGGACTACAAGGAATCGAAGGCGGCGGCGAGCGAAAATGTGCTCGACATCCTCTCCCACGCCGGCTACCGCGTGACCTGGTACGACAACAACACCGGCAGCAAGGGCGTGGCCAAGCGCCTGGACGAACGCGACGAATACAACGGCCAGGACCCGCGCTTCTGCGGCAAGGCCGGCTGCTTCGACGAACTGCTGGTCGAAAACCTGCGCGCCGAGCTTGGCGCGAAGACCGACGACCGGGTCGTCGTCCTGCACACCAAGGGCAGCCACGGCCCTGCCTACTACCAGCGTTATCCGGATGCGTTCGCGCGCTTCCAGCCGGCGTGCACGACCAACGAACTGCAGCGCTGCCCACGCGAGCAGATCATCAACGCCTACGACAACACCATCCTCTACACCGACCACATCGTGGCCCGCGCGATCCGGGCGCTGCGGGACGACGACAAGGTCGATTCCGCCCTGCTCTACATTTCCGACCATGGCGAATCCACCGGCGAAAACGGCCTGTACCTGCACGGCGCGCCCTACCTGATCGCGCCCGAATCGCAGACGCACATCCCGATGCTGCTGTGGATGTCCGACGGATTCCGCGCGCGGCGCGGGTCGGACGCGGCCTGCATCGCCGCAAGGCGCGGCGCGGAACTGTCGCAGGACAACCTGTTCGACAGCCTGCTCGGCCTGCTGGGCGTGCGCACGACGGCCTACCGGCCGGCGCTGGATGCGTTCGCGGGATGCGCGAAAGCCACGGCGGCGCAGCCCGCGCATTAAACTCGGCGCCATGAGCGCCCTGCCCGACATCGCCGTCGTCCGCGACTACCTGACCAGCTTGCAGGACCGGATCTGCGCCGCGATCGAAGCCGCCGACGGTTCGGCCAAATTCGCCGAGGACGCGTGGACGCGCAACGAAGGCGGCGGCGGGCGCACCCGTATCCTGCGCGACGGCGCGGTGTTCGAACAGGCCGGCATCGGCTTCTCCGACGTGTCCGGCACGCGCTTGCCGCCCTCGGCCAGCGCGGCGCGACCGGAACTCGCCGGCACTTCGTGGCGTGCGGTCGGCGTGTCGCTGGTGTTCCATCCGCGCAATCCCTACCTGCCGACCACCCACGCCAACGTGCGCCACTTCCGCGCCGAACGCGACGGCGAGACGGTGGCGTGGTGGTTCGGCGGCGGTTTCGACCTGACCCCGTTCCATCCGTTCGACGAGGACGTGCTGCACTGGCACCGCACCGCGCGTGACCTGTGCGCGCCCTTCGGCGATGCTCGCTACGCGGAACACAAGCGCTGGTGCGACGAATACTTCTTCCTCAGGCATCGCGGCGAAACCCGCGGCGTCGGCGGCCTGTTCTTCGACGACCTGCACACCGATTTCGACGCCGACTTCGCCTACCTGCGCGCAGTTGGCGACGGGTTCCTCGACGCCTACCTGCCCATCGTCGAACGCCGCAAGGACACGCCATACGGCGAACGCGAGCGCGCGTTCCAGCTGTACCGGCGCGGACGCTACGTCGAGTTCAACCTGGTCTACGACCGCGGCACCCTGTTCGGCCTGCAATCGGGCGGGCGCAGCGAATCGATCCTGATGAGCCTGCCGCCGCTGGTGCGCTGGGAATACGGCTACGCGCCGGAAGCCGGCAGCGACGAAGCGCGGCTGGGGGACTACCTGCGCCCGCGCGACTGGTTGTCGGAACTGTCGTCCGAAAGCTGATCCTTCGCGCCATCGAAGTAGGCCAGATAACTCGCTGCGCGTTCGCTGCCGCCGGCCTCGCGCGTCACGATGCTGATGCTGCCGTTGGTTTCCAGCAACGCCAGCGCGACCTGCGACACGCTGGCGATGTCGTGCTGGCGCAGGGCCTTGTGGAAATCCGCGTCGCTGACCAGCTGTTCGCGCAGCACGCGCTCGAACACATGCCCGTCGCGCGCCAGCACCACCGGCACGCCCTCGACCAGGCGTTCGGCCCTGCGGTTGCGCGAGGTCACGAACGCCACCGCGTAATTCAACGCGATCAGCGTCGTCGCCATGATCAGCGCGCCGGTCAACGAATTGTCGCCGCCGTTGATGCCGTTCTGCACCGCGTTGCCGATCAGGATCAGCAATACCAGGTCGAACGGCGTGAACTGCCCCACTGCGCGCTTGCCCGACGCCCGCATCAGCACCATCACCAACGCGTAGATCGCGACCGCGCGCAGCACGAAGTGCCACCACGGCGCCGACAGCTGGAACAGGTCGGACATCGGGATCTCCTCTTCGGAAGTGTCGGCCGCGATATTCCCACATGGAGGGAAGCCCCCTTTAGTAAAGGGGGCGCGGCGAAGCCGGGGGGATTTGGCAGCGCAGCTTGGGGCCCAAAGTTTGGCTGGCAAAACTTTGGGTTTATTTCCGCGAAGCGGAAATAAAAAGCCCCGCAGGCAGGGGGTGCCGGCGGGGCTGGAGATCGGGAGCCTGGGGAGGGGCTCCGGATCCGGGGATCGCTCCAGGGGAGGGAGAGATCGACGACGGACGTTGCATCCGTCGCGATCTATATGACCAGCCCGCGCATGGATAGTTCGTGAAGCGCAGGGTTAAGAATTTGTTGGGTTCAGCCCGCGTTTAGCCGTTTCGTTCAGCTCAATGCGCGTCGTCCCAATTCGCCCCGGTGCCGGCATCCACCACCAGCGGCGCGCGCAGCTGCGCCGCGCCTTCCATGCGCGCCCGCACCTCGGGCAACAGGGTGTCGAGGAAGCCGGTTTCGCATTCGAAAACGAGTTCGTCGTGCACCTGCAGGATCATCAGCGCGCGGTCGCGGTGCGCAGCCAGCCAGGCGTCGATCGCGGCCATCGCGCGCTTGATGATGTCGGCCGCGGTGCCCTGCATCGGCGCATTGATCGCGGCGCGCTCGGCGCCGGCGCGCTGGCCCTGGTTGCGCGAGGCGATGTAGGGCAAATACAGCCGCCGGCCGAACACGGTTTCGACGTAACCCCGTTCCTTCGCCTGCTGGCGGGTGCGTTCCATGAAATCGCGCACGCCGGGATAACGACTGAAGTACAGCGCGATGTAGTCCTGCGCCTCGCCGCGCGGAATGCCCAGCTGTCGCGCCAGCCCGAACGCGCCCATGCCGTACATCAGGCCGAAGTTGATCGCCTTGGCCGCGCGGCGTTCGTTCGAAGTGACTTCGTCCAGCGGCTTTCCGAACACTTCGGCCGCGGTGGCGCGGTGGATGTCCGCGCCGCTTTCGAACGCGCGCAGCAGCGCGGCGTCCTCGGACAGGTGCGCCATGATCCGCAGCTCGATCTGCGAATAGTCGCAGGCGAGCAGCACGCGGCCCTGTGGCGCGACGAAGGCGCGGCGGATGCGGCGCCCGTCCTCGGTGCGGATCGGGATGTTCTGCAGGTTGGGATCGTTGGAGCTGAGCCGCCCGGTCGCGGCGCCGGCCTGGTGGTAGCTGGTGTGCACGCGCCCGGTCTCGGGATTCACCATCTCCGGCAATTTGTCGGTGTAGGTGCTGCGCAATTTCGCCAGCCCGCGATACTCGAGGATCACGCGCGGCAATTCGTGCTGGTCGGCGATCGCCTCCAGCGCCTCTTCGTTCGTCGAAGGCGCGCCGCCGGGCGTCTTCACCAGCGCCGGCAGTTTCAGTTCCTCGAACAGCAATTGCCCGAGTTGCTTGGGCGAATCGAGGTTGAAGCTGCGGGCGGCGAGTTCGGTCGCGCGTTGCTGCGCGGCGAGCATGCGCCGCGACAGGTCGGCCGATTGCCGGCGCAGTTCCGCCGCATCGACCAGCACGCCATTGGCTTCGACCCGTTCCAGCACCGGTACCAGCGGCATTTCGATGTCGCGGTAGACCGACAGTTGTCCCGGCAGGGCCTCGAGTTTCGGCTTGAGCACGCGGTGCAGGCGCAGGGTCACGTCCGCGTCTTCGGCGGCGTAGCGCGTGGCGTCGTCGAGCGCGACGTGGCCGAAGGGAATCGCCTTCGCGCCCTTGCCCGCGACTTCCTCGTATTTCACCGTCTCGTAGCCGAGATGGCGTTCGGCCAGCGAATCCATGTCGTGGCGCTGCAATCCGGCCTCGAGGACGAAGCTTTCGAGCAGGGTGTCGTCGGCGTAACCGGCCACGTCCACGCCGTGGCGCCGGAGCACGTGCAGGTCGTACTTGCCGTGCTGCCCGAGCTTCTTCTTCGCCGGGTCCGACAACAGCGGACGCAGCGCATCCAGCGTGGCATCGCGCGGCAATTGCGCCGGCGCGCCGGGATAGTCGTGCGCGAGCGGGATGTAACAGGCCCGGCCGGGTTCGACGCAGAAACTGATGCCGACCAGGTTCGCGCGCATGGGATCGAGCGCATCGGTTTCGGTGTCGAACGCGAATTCGTCGGCTGCGCGCAGTTTCGCGATCCAGACATCGAGTTGCGCCCGTTCCAGCACGCATTCGTATTCGCCGGGCGCGGACAGCGCCGCATCCGGCACCGGCGCGGGCAGGTCCGAAGGCGCGCTGGTGAAACCGCGTCCACGCGCCGCGCCGGGTTCCTTTTCGGCGATGGATGCGGACGCGCCGCCATCGAGTTCCTTCAGCGCCTGGTTGAAGCCGTAGCGCGCGTATAGCGTGCGCAGGGATTCGACGTCGCGTTCGCGCAGGGCGAGATCGGATGGCGCCTCGTCCAGCGCGACGTCGGTCTTGATCGTGGCGAGCTGGCGATTCAACGGCAAACGCGGCAAGGCCGCGCGCAGGTTCTCGCCGATCTTGCCGCCGACCTTGTCGGCATTGGCGATCACCGCGTCGAGGTCGCCGTATTCGCCCAGCCACTTGGCCGCGGTCTTGGGCCCGCACTTGTCCACGCCGGGGATGTTGTCGACCTTGTCGCCCATCAGCGCGAGGTAATCGACGATCTGGCCGGGATGCACGCCGAACTTCTCGACCACGCTTTCGTCCGTGTCCAGCTTGCTGCCGCTCATGGTGTTCACCAGTTGCACGCCGGGCCGCACCAGTTGCGCGAAATCCTTGTCGCCGGTGGAGATGACGACATCGATGCCGTCGTTCGCGGCCTGCAACGCCAGCGTGCCGATCACATCGTCTGCTTCGACGCCGGACACGCGCAGGATCGGGATGCCTTGGGCGGCGACGATCTGCATCATCGGTTCGACCTGCGCGCGCAGTTCGTCCGGCATCGGCGGGCGATTGGCCTTGTATTGCGGGTCGAGGTCGTCGCGGAAGGTCGGGCCGGAGGCATCGACCACGAAGGCGAGGTAGTCCGGCGCTTCCTTCAGGTGCGCGCGCAGCATGTTGACCACGCCGAACAGCGCGCCGGTCGGCTCGCCGGCCGCATTCGACAGCGGCGGCAGCGCGTGGAAGGCGCGGAACAGGTAGGAAGAACCGTCGATGAGCACGAGTTTCGGCATCGTTCGATTCTACGCCGCGACCACAAGCGCCACGCGTACACTGGGAACCCCGCCCGGAGCACCGCCATGCGCCACGCCATCCTCGCCACCGCCTGCGTGCTCGTGCTGAACGCCTGCGCCACCGCCGGGCCCGACATTCCCGCGGACGCGGTGTCCGCCACCCATACCGAGGCCAACGGCGACACGGTCACCGAATACCGCGTCGGCAACCAGCTGCGCGTGGTCCAGGTGCAGCCCGCGCGCGGCCCGGCCTACTACCTGTACGACAAGGACGGCGACGGCATCGTCGACAAGGCCGGCGACAATCCGCCGCAGACCTATTTCAAGCTGTTCAGCTGGTAACGCAGCAGATCACGCCAGCTGCAAATTCGCGAACGCCAGCACCAGCCATTTCGAACCGGCGTCGTCGAAGTTCACCTGCACCCGCGCGTGCGCGCCGCTGCCCTCGACGTCGGTGACGATGCCGGTGCCGAAGCTCGCGTGGCGCACGCTGGCGCCGAGTGCGATGGCAGGCGCTTCGATGGCCGCATGACCGCGATCGCGACGCGGAACATTCGCCGCATACGGTCGCGACACCTGCACCCGCGGCCGCACCTCGTGCAGCAGTTCGCCGGGAATCTCGCGCAGGAAGCGCGACGGCATGCCGTACATGTCCATGCCGTGGATGCGCCGCGCCTCGGCATAGCTCAGCACCAGCTTGCGGCGCGCGCGGGTGATGCCGACGTAGGCCAGGCGGCGTTCTTCCTCCAGCCGTCCTTGTTCCTCGACCGAACGCGCGTTCGGGAACAGGCCTTCCTCCATCCCGGCGAGGAACACCAGCGGAAACTCCAGGCCCTTGGCGCTGTGCAGGGTCATCAATTGCACGCCGTCCTCGCCCGCCTGGGCCTGGCCTTCGCCCGCTTCCAGCGCGGCATAGCTGAGGAACGCCACCAGTTCCGTCAATGCGGCCGCTTCCTCGTCGTCCTCGCGGCGGGTGAAGCGCGAGGCGACCGAGACCAGTTCGTCGAGGTTGTCGGTGCGCGAGTCGAGCTGTCCGCGCGATTCGTTCTCGTAGTGCGCGCGCAGGCCGGAGCGCGCGAGCGCGTGGTCGATCTTGTCCTGCAGCGGCAGTTCGCGGGTTTCGTTGTCGATGTCGTCGACCAGAGCGAGGAACCCGGCCAGCGCATTGCGTGCGCGCGCGGCGAGTTCGCCGCTGCCGGCGATGCGCGACGCGGCTTCCCACAACGGCACGCCGTCGGCGCGGGCGCGGCGGCGCACCTCGTCGAGAGTGCGTTCGCCGATGCCGCGGGTGGGCGTGTTGACCGCACGTTCGAATGCCGCGTCGTCGGCGCGCGAAGCCACGAGCCGCAGGTAAGCGAGGGTGTCCTTGATTTCCGCGCGCTCGAAGAAGCGCATGCCGCCGTAGACGCGATACGGGATCTTTTCCGCCAGCAATGCTTCTTCGAACGCGCGCGACTGCGCGTTGCTGCGGTACAGGATCGCGGCTTCGCCGTGCGAGCCGCCATCGCGCACCCATTGGCGGATGCGCTCGATGACGAAGCGTGCTTCGTCGATCTCGTTGTAGGCCGCGTACAGGTCGATGCTGTCGCCGATGCCGGCATCGGTCCACAGCTTCTTGCCGAGCCGGCCGGGGTTGTGCGCGATCACCGCATTGGCGGCGTCGAGGATGTTGCCGCTGGAACGGTAGTTCTGCTCCAGCCTGATCGTGCGCGCGCCCGGGAAGTCGCGCAGGAACTTCTGCACGTTCTCCACCTTGGCCCCGCGCCAGCCGTAGATCGACTGGTCGTCGTCGCCGACCACGAACACATGGCCTTCGTCGCCGGCGAGCAGGCGCACGAAACCGTACTGGATCGCATTGGTATCCTGGAACTCGTCGACCAGCAGTTCGCGGAAACGATGCCGGTAGTGCGCGAGCAGTGCCGGATTGTCGCGCAGCAATTCGTGCGCGCGCAGCAGCAGTTCGGCGAAATCGACCAACCCGGCGCGTTCGCAGCGTTCCTGGTAGGCGGCGTAGGCGCGCAGCATCACGTCCGACCATTCGTCGCGCGCTTCAGGTTGGATGTGCTGCGGCCTGCGGCCCTCGTCCTTCTGCGCGTTGATCCACCACGCGATCTGCCGCGGCGGGAAGCGCGCTTCGTCCAGCTCCAGCGACTGCACCACGCGTTTCACCAAGCGCAATTGATCGTCGGAATCGAGCACCTGGAAGCCTTCCGGCAATTTCGCTTCATGCCAGTGCAGGCGCAGCAGCCGGTGCGCGAGGCCGTGGAAGGTGCCGATCCACATCCCGCGCGTGCCGTTGCGCAGCATCGCGTCGGCGCGATGGCGCATCTCGCCCGCGGCCTTGTTGGTGAAGGTGACGGCGAAGATGCCGTGCACCGGCACGCCGTGGACTTCGTGCAGCCAGGCGATGCGATGGGTGAGCACGCGGGTCTTGCCCGAACCCGCGCCGGCGAGCACCAGCAGGTGCCCGGGTTCCGCGCTGACGGCCTCGCGCTGGGCCGGGTTCAGCCCGTCGAGGAGGTGGGAAACATCCATCGCGTCATTTTACGACGCGCGACATGGTTTCCGCCCCTCATCCGCCTTCGGCACCTTCTCCCGGAGGGAGAAGGAAAGGCATTAGTGCGCGAGTTGCTCGCGCTTGCCCGAAGTCATCGCCATGATCCGGTCGGTCCAGGCGATGCCGATCGCCGACAGGATGAACACGCAATGGATGATGGTCTGCCACATCACGCCCTGCACCGTGTAGTTGGTCCCGTCCACGCCCAGCTGCCCGGCCTCGATGAAGGTCTTGAGCAGGTGGATCGAGGAAATGCCGATGATCGCCATCGCCAGCTTCACCTTCAGCACGCTCGCATTCACGTGCGAAAGCCATTCCGGCTGGTCCGGGTGGCCTTCCAGGCGCAGGCGCGAGACGAAGGTCTCGTAGCCGCCGACGATCACCATCACCAGCAGGTTGGAGATCATCACCACGTCGATCAGGCCGAGCACGCTGAGCATGACCTTCTGCTCGGTCAGCCCGGCGACGTCGTGGATCAGGTGCCAGAGTTCCTTCAGGAACAGGAACACGTACACGCCCTGCGCGGCGATCAGCCCCAGGTACAACGGCAACTGCAGCCAGCGCGAGGAGAAGATCAGCGCGGGCAAGGGATTCAGGCGGGGCGTGGGCTGGGACATGCGGGATCGCCAAGGAAAATGCCCGCGCAGGTTAGCGGGCGGCACGGGTGCTGCCAAGCGCAACACTGCGTTGCCGGCACCGCCACATGCGCGCGGCTACAGTGGCGTTCCCCGCGTTGGAGATGGCTTCGATGATCGACCTTTACTACTGGCCCACCCCGAACGGGCACAAGATCACCCTGTTCCTGGAGGAAGCCGGACTCGAATACGCGATCAAGCCCGTCGACATCGGCAAGGGCGCGCAGTTCGAGCCGGAGTACCTGAAGATTTCGCCGAACAACAAGATGCCGGCGATCGTCGACCACGCGCCCGTCGATGGCGGCGCGCCGATTCCGGTGTTCGAATCCGGCGCGATCCTGCTCTACCTCGCCAACAAGACCGGGCGCTTCCTCGGTTTCAGCGCAGGCGCCGATGCGGGCGCGCAACTGCGCCAGCGCGTGCTGGTCAACGAATGGCTGTTCTGGCA